>REBP01000152.1 GCA_007692665.1 Gemmatimonadales bacterium
TCGGGGGCCGAGGCCCACGAGCGCGAGCGCTTCGGCAGGCTGACCTGGGACTACTTCAAGGCCTTCATCCGCACCGAGCGCTTCCGGGCCCTCTCGCACCCCCTCACCGAGACCATGTCGGCGCTGGGCACCGTCGTGATCCTCTGGTACGGCACCCGGCTCGTGCTGGCGGGTGGGGCCCTCTCGGCGGAGGAGTTCATCGTCTTCCTGGCGTTTTCCATGAAGCTCTACTCCCCGGTCAAGTACCTGGGGAAGCTCCCGGCCATCATCCAGCCCGGGATCGTGGCCTCGGAGCGGGTCTTCGAGTTCCTGGACGCCCCCATCGAGGTGCAGGACCGCGACGGCCCCCGCACCTTCGAGGGGGTGCGCGAGGGGATCGTCTTCGACAATGTCTCGTTCCACTACCGCGAGGGTGAACCGGTCCTCGACGGCATCAGCTTCGAGGCCCCGGCGGGGTCGGTGACGGCGCTTGTGGGACCGAGCGGAGCGGGGAAGACCACGCTCATGGACCTCCTGGGGCGGTTCTACGACACCACCGGCGGACGGATCCTGGTGGACGGCATCCCGCTCCAGGAGTACTCCATGACCTCCCTTCGCCACGGGCTCGGCATCGTGTCGCAGGAAACGGTGCTCTTTCACGACACCGTGCGTTCCAACATCGCCTACGGGCTCCCCGGTCCCATCTCCGACGAAGACCTGGAGGCGGCAGCCCGGGCCGCCCACGCCCACGAGTTCGTGTCCCGCATGCCGAAGGGGTACGACACCGTCGTGGGGGAGCGCGGGACCCAGCTCTCCGGAGGTCAGCGGCAGCGCATCGCCATTGCCCGGGCCATCCTGCGGGACCCCCCGATTCTCGTCCTCGACGAGGCGACGTCCTCCCTCGATTCGGAGTCGGAGCGCCTGGTCCAGGACGCGGTGGGCCGCCTTCTCGAGGGGCGGACCGTCTTCGTCATTGCCCACCGGCTCTCCACCATCCAGCGGGCGGACCGCATTCTCGTCATGGAGGCCGGGCGCGTGATCCAGCGGGGGAGCCACGACGACCTGCTGCAGGAAGGTGGCCTCTACCGCCACCTTCATGACCTCCAGTTCCAGGCCACGTGAAGGCCTCGTGACCGTAACGCCCCCGGCCGGCGCGGGCGCAGCCACCCCCGGCGACCGTCTCCAGGACCTGCTGATCCGGGGTGTGGAGGGCCTCCTCCGCATCCTTCCCGAGTGGGCGGCCTTCGGGCTCGGAGGTGGGCTCGGGCGGGTGGCGGGAAGCGTGATGCGGATTCGCCGGAAGGTCGTGGAGGAGAACCTGCGCCGGGCGTTTCCCGAGCGTGAACCTTCGTGGATCGCCCGGACCGCCTCGGCTTCGTATGCCCACATCGGGCGCGAAGGGGTGGCACTCCTCCGGATGGGGGCCCTGGGCCCCGAGGAGGTTCGGGCGCGCACCCGGGTGGAGGGCATGGAGCATGTCGAGGCGCCGCTGGCGCAGGGGCAGGGCGTCATCCTCCTCACCGGGCACCTGGGCAACTGGGAGATCGGGGGCGCGGCGCTGGCGGTCCGGGGGATCCCCATGGACGTGGTGGCCCGGCGGCAGAACAACCCGCTCTTCGATGCGCGCCTGGTCCGGACCCGGGAGTCGCTGGGGATGCGGGTGGTGGAACGGGATGGGAGCACGAAGACGCTCCTCCGGTCTCTGCGTACCGGCCGCGTCGTGGCCCTGGTGGCGGACCAGAACGTCCTGTCGGGCGGGGTCTTCGTGGAGTTCTTCGGCACGCTGGCCTCCACGGCCCGCGGTCCAGAGCTCCTGGCCGAGCGGACGGGCGCAGCGGTGGTGTTTGCCACGGCGATCCGCCGGCCCGGGAGAACGGCCCGGTACGACGTGGAGATCTCGCCTCTCCTCCCGGCCGCCGGCGGAGCGACCCCCGATTCGGCCACCCCCCCGGGCGACACCCAGGGCCTTCTCCGGCATTACCTTGCAGCCCTCGAGAAAAGCATCCGCGGAGCCCCTTCGCAGTACCTCTGGGCCCACAAGCGCTGGAAGACTCGCCCGCCTGCGGAGCCACCCCCGCCGGAGGTGCCCGATCGGGGCCGCAAGGAACTGCGGTTCCCCGGCACTGTACCACAGCATGAGACCCGGAACACCGACGACGATTCCCGCGACGATTCCCGCCGGGGCACGCTCGACCAGGACCTCCCCGGCCCCGGTACTCCTCCGGGCACTTCCCGCCAAGGCGACCACCCGTGATCCATATCTGCATTCCAGTTCATGACGAAGCCGGAACCATCGGAATCCTCCTCTGGAAGATCCGGAAGGTCATGGCCGAGTTCGGTCGCGACTACGAGATCGTGGTCCTGGACGACGCATCCACCGACGGCACGGCGCAGGTCCTGGATCGGTACCGCCGGGTCCTCCCGCTCCGCACGCTCCGCTCGGAGAGCCGGGCCGGGTACGCCGCCGCCACCGAACGGCTGCTCCGCGATGTCGCCGACCGGTCCCGCTATCCGAAGCGGGACGTGGCGGTGACGCTGCAGGGTGACTTCACGGAAGACCCCGAGGACCTGGTGTCCATGGTCAAGGCCGTGGAGGGAGGCGCGGACCTCGTGGTGGGACAGCTGGGCGCCGGCTCTGCGGGAATGACCCGCCCCCTCCGTGCCGGGCGGTGGGTGGCCCGCATGCTCGTGGGGAGTGGACGCGGCGCCCCGGTGTCCGAGCCGATCTGCGGGTTCAGGGCCTACCGGCTCGTGGTCCTCCGCAAGGCGTTCCGCGGAGCCGAGGGTTCGGAAGGCGGTGCCGCCGATTCGGCGGCGAACGTGCCTTCCGGCCTGCCCACCCCCACCGGCGGATGGGCCGCCAACGTGGCCATGCTCGCACGCACGGCTCCCCACGCGCGCCGCATCGACGAGTCGCCGTACACCCTGCGACTCGATCCGAGGGCGCGTCCCACCCGGTTCCAGGTCCTGGACGAGCTGAAGGGCCTGCTTCCCCTCCGACGGGTCCGCTGGTCGACGTCAGAGGCGGAGGCGGCATGAAGCGCCGCGCCGCAGCCTGGGCGGTGACCGCCCTTCTCGGAGTCTCGACGCTGACGGCCGATGCTGCCGATGCCCAGCGAGTGGATGACCTCCCCACCGCCGGGCGCGTCGCCAGCCCGGCGCCCACGCCGTTCGGCCCGGGCGAGCGCATGGACTACCAGGTGAAGCTCGGCGTGGCCAACGTGGGGAACGGCCACATGCAGGTGCACGGCATCGAGTCGATCCGGGGGAACCAGGCGTACCACGTCTCCATGGGCATCAAGGGTGGCCTCCGGTTCGTGGCCCGGGTGGACAACCTCTTCGAGTCCTGGATGGACGTGGAGACGCTGGCCAGTCACCGCTTCGTGCAGGACCAGGACGAGCTCCGGACGCAGCGTCACCGGCAGTTCGACTTCTTCCATTCGGAGCGCCGGTTCGAGCGGGCGGACGGCGAGGAATCCGGGAGGATGATCACCAACCGGCCCCTCGACGACATCTCGTTCGTGTACTACGCCCGGACGCTTCCCCTCGTCGTGGGCGAGACCTACACGCTGAACAACTACTTCAGGCCCGACCGGAATCCCGTGGTGATCCGGGTCCTGCGCAAGGACCGCATCGACGTCCCGGCAGGCACCTTCAACACCATCGTGATCCAGCCGGTCATCAAGACCCGCGGGCTCTTCAGCGAAGGTGGCGAGGCGGAGATCCACTTCTCCGACGACAACCGGCGGATCATGGTCTACATGCGGTCCAGGGTTCCCGGCATGAACCTCTCGCTTCACCTCCGCGACTACACCCCCGGTCGCCCCCTGCGCAGCTTCAGCGCCAGCGCCGCAACGGCTCCGTCCCGGTCGAACTGACCCCGGCCCACCCCGGCCCCACCCCGGCTGCACCCGCGGGCAGGTGTCAGCCGCCCGGGCCCGAGTCCGCATGGTCGTCGGGCATGGGCGTGCCCTCCATGACGAAGATCGAGGGGCCGCGGAGCTTCTTGCCCTTCACCCTGATCTCGAAGCTGTATTTCCCTGCACGGGGGAAGATGACGGTCTCGAGGGGCATGATGAGACGGGTCCGCGGGGGCGGGCGGTCCGCAGGGCGGGCGTCGACCTCGGTCTCGCCGTCGACGGTCACCGACGGCTTGCCGTCCGGACCGACCAGGTCCACCCTGAACTTGTTTCGCCCCTCGTCGCCCCGGTCCCACTCGATGGTGGTGACGAGAACCATCCGTTCCTGCCGAGCCGGGAATCCGGGCGCAACGAGGTCGTTGAAGACCCCTTCGATGTCCATCTTTCCGTCAGGCCGCATGCGGGCTTCGTCGCAGACCAGCGCCAGCTGTACGTGCATACCGTGATTCCCTCTTGAGGTGGTGTCAGGTGGAGGTTTCCTCACCCGGGCGGCGGCGTCGGGAGGGCACCGCCCCTGTCCTCCGCACCGGTTCCCGAAGCTCGGTCCATGCAAGGTAACGAACCCCGGCGCCCTTCCCATGATCCGTGATTCCCGGGACGGGTCAATGGTTGAAATCGAAGACGTTTTTCGTTACCTTTTAATGCTGTACAAGCACCTGGCACAAAGTTCAGGAATGTTGTGCAGGCACCACAGTTTCAGGGCACCGGGAGCCGGCCGTCGTTCGGCATTCCGGGCCGGAAGCATAGACGGGAGACCACATGACTGACCGAAACAAGCTAAAGGACCGCGCGCGGGACGAGCTCTTCAGCCACATCAATCGCTGTGGAGTTCTGCAGGCTGCCGAGGAAGAGCAGAAGGTCTGGATGGACGAGACCATGGAATACCTCGGAGAGCGCTTCCCCGATCTCGGGGACGCCGATCTGAAGGAACTCTACGGCGTGGGAATTCGATTCTGCCGCCCCGCGATTCCCCACGGCCGTTCCGGCCTGGGCAGCGCGGTGGTCGCGCCTTCGGAGACCGCGGAGCCCGCGGATTCCGCGGATTCCGTTGCCGCCGACGCATCCTCCGATTCGGAAGCTCCGACCAGCGCCGGGGCCCCGACCTCCCTGGAAGGGATCGAGGCTTCTTCGGAATCCGAGGAGACCCCCATCGAGGCCGAGACCGTAGGGGCCTGATTTTCCCAGGCCCTGCAGGTCCGGGGAATCACGGCGATTCGACGGCCGGAACACCGCGGCGGCATGCGCCGCCGATGTGGCAGGAGGCGGGAGGGAGGTCCGGAAGGACCGCTCTTCCGCCTTTTTGCGTGCAACGATAGATTCATTCCTGACCCTTGGGATGCGGCCGCGCAGCACGTGCGGCCGGACCCTCAAGACCGCCCCGCACGGAGAGCGATTCGCGATGCCCGACGGCTTCTGGACGTCAGAAGAGTACGACGAGCGCGCACACGATCTGTACAATGACGGGGATTTCGACGCGGCCCTCGAGACGCTGAAGGAAGGGCTCGCCCTCTACCCGGACGCGGTGGAGCTCTACGTCGGGCTGGGATACGCCCGCCTTGCACGGGAAGAATTCGCCTGGGCCCGACAGGCCTTCCGGTACGCGCTGAGCCTGGAGCCGGGGCACGAGGACGCGATGGTCGGCATGGGCGAGGTGCTCCTCCGGCTCGGCAAGACCCGCGAGGCCCTCGATCTCTTCGCCCGGGTCGAGGCCATGGGCTTCGACGACGACGTCGAACTCATGCTCACCATCGGACGGGCTCTCTACCGGGACGGACGTCACGCCGGGGCCCGGGACGTCTTTGCGCGCCTCGCGGCATCCCGTCCGGAATCCGCCGAAGCTGCCGCTGCGCTTGCGTACGCGCTGCACCGCCTGGGGGACGAGGTGGGGGCCTCCCGACAGCTTCGCAGGGCGCTCCGCATCTCACCCGACCTCCATGAGGCCCGGGTCTATCTCGGTCACGTGCTCTATGATCGTGGGGACGGCCTGGCGGCGCTGCGCGAGTTCGAGAGGGTTCCGCCCATGGAGCACTGGGATCCCCTGGCCCTCTACCGGCTCCTCGAGCTGAAGTCCGACGTCCTCCAGTGGGAAATGGAGGATCCGAGGCTGGGTCCGTGGCGGCGGCGACTCGAGGAACTCGAGCATTTCGATTCGGATCCCGTGGAACAGCTCCTTGCCGAGGTCGAGGCCCGCTTCGGAGGGCCCGAGTCGCTCTGGGCGCTCCGGGACGAGAACCAGCTCGAGCTTTTCGAGGAGTCGACGGAGGGAGACCACGCCAGCCGGATCTCCGTGCGACTTCCCGGGGGCGTGGCGCTTCGTGGAAGCTGGCAGGAGGTCGTGCGCCAGATGCGGGATGACGCCGGTTTTCGCCACGAGTCCATCCAGGACTTCATGAAGCGACTGGCGGAGGGATGGCACGAGCGGGTCGGAGTGGAGGTTCCCGCCATGGACCCTGAAGCCTTTCTGAGGGGAGCCGCGCAGGCCGGTCTCCTCCAGTTGACCGTTCACGACTGAAGCCGGCTTCACCGGCTGCGGGAGAAGGAGTTGCATGGCACTGGATCGACGCATCGCTGAACGCTTTCACAGGGTACTCGTGGAGGAAATCCGCCGAACCCGCCCGGAGTACCTGGAGCAGCCCTTCACCGTTGCCGAGATCTACCAGTCGCTCGTCCCGTACCGAACCCACCGGGACCGAATCGGTGTGGAGATGAATGCCGACTACGAGGAGGCCCTCCTCCACCTCCTCGGTGGAAAGGAGGAGTACCTCATCCTCGACTCCCAGCCGGCGCGGGACCGGATTCGCAGGGAACTCGCTTCCAGCAACCCGAATACCGGGGTTTTCCGGGAGTTCGCGGCGCTCACGGTCCGCCTCGACCCGAAGCAGGCAGCGGAGGTTCCGGCCGTCGGTGTGCTGCCGGGAAGCGGAGCCTCGCCTCCGGCGGACCAGCACAGCGGCACCCGGGACATGAGCCTGTTCCCCGATACCCCCGCCTGGGGGAGTGCGCCCGCGGGGGGTGCGGCTGCGGGGGGTGAAGCCGCAGGGAGTGCAGCTGCAGGGAGTGCAGCGACCGGGAGTGCAGCTGCGGGGGGTGGAAGTTCAGGAGGCGGCGCTGCCGAAGTGCCGGCTCGGGCGTCCGGGGAGGCCTCCCCGGGGTCTGCCCAGGGGGGAGCGGCGAGGGACTCGCGGTCGGACCCCGGGTTCTCGTCCCCCGAGGACTGCCCGGACTGTGGCCGCGACCTGCCGCATCGACCCGGGCTTCGGTACTGTCCCTTCTGCGGCGTGGATGTGCTCGTGTCGGCATGCGCGGCCTGCGGCGAGGAGCTGGACCGGGCGTGGGCCTTCTGCGTGGCATGCGGAACCCCCAGCGGCTTCGGGGTGGGCACGGCCGGGTGACCCTGTCACCTCGCGGCGCGGCGAGGAGGCTGGGCTTCCGCCCCGGTACCGTCGGGGGGTGCATGGCCGGCCTCGCCCTTCTTGTCCTGTCGGCCTGCAGCACCGAATTCCCTCCTCCTTCGGATCCGGAACTCGCCGAGGCGCTGGGGCTCCCTCCCCGCACCCCCATCTACCGATTCGACCTGGCCGATCGGCAGGGGACGGTGGGGCTGTTCCCCGCGCAGTGGGAGATTGCGGACGGCGGTGTGGTGCAGTTCGTGACCCGCGACCCGAGGGTCTATTCCGTCCACTTCGAGCGCGGCGCCATGTCGGCCGATGCGTGGCAATTTCTGGAGGCATCGGGCCAGGAGTCGTCTCCTCCGCTGACCAGCGAGGGGGCCCGTTTCGTGCTGTCCTTCGAGGACGCCCCCCCCGGAGTCTACCCCTTCCGCGTCGAGGGACAGTCCCAGACCGCGCGGGGGGAAATCCGGGTTCGAGGGCCGCCCTGAGTCCTGCTCCCGGTTGCATCCGGCGCCGGAAAGGGGCCTCGAGATCTGCCCCCGTCGGCTGGCCGGTTCCGCCCTCCTGTGGTATAATCACCCGTCCCCCCGGAAGACCCGCATCGGGAGTCACGGGGCGCCTTCCCCGCCGTTCCTCCTCACCGTGGTTTCCGCAATGCCTGATCGGAAAAGTCTGGGAGAGGTTCTTCAGCAGTACGGTCGCGTGTCCCCCGAAGAGCAGGAGGCCGCGCTCGCCTACCAGCGCAGTCACGGAGGGTATTTCGGGGAGGCCCTGGTGGCCCTCGGCATGATTTCGCCGGAGGAGCTCGAGTTCGGGCTCGCCGCACAGTTCAACCTCCCCTACGTCTTCCCCGACGCCGACTCCATCGACCTCGACGCCGCGGAGCTCGTGTCTCCGGAGTGGGCCCTCGCCAACCTGACCCTCCCCATTGCGCGGTCCGGCGAAACGCTCAGCGTCATCGTCGATTCCCCGATCAAGCCGGTCATGGTCCAGGAGCTGGAGGCACGGACCGGACTCGAGATCGAACTGGCCATTGCCTCGCCGTCGAAGATCCGGGAGCTGATTCGCCACGTCTTCGGGGGGGAGGGGGACGACGAGGAGGGAGGGCTCAGGCCGGCGGCCTCGGTGGATGATTTCCTCGACGAGGCGCTCGCCTCCGGCGCCTCACGGTTCGGCGTCTCCCTTCGGGCCCGCACCGTCATGGGCTGGTGGGAGGAGCGGGGCCGCATGAACCGCCGGCACCTGACCTCGGGGTGGCCCGGGGCCATGGATCGGCGACTCTCCCCGGGACTGAATGCGGTCCCCGGGGACGCCGGCGAGGTTCGGGATGCCGAGCTCGAGTGGGGGGGCACCGTTCTCCCCGTCCGGCTGCGGCGCGTCGTGTCCGATTCGGGAGAGGAGCTCCTTCTCGATCTCCGAACCTCCCCCGCGGAGCCCGCCAGCTTCGATCCGCCGCCCACCTCGATCCTGGACGAGGTCCGCCTGCTCGCGCGGTCCGGGGCCGGGCGTTTCGTGGTCCGTACGCGCCCCGAGACCCTCGCTTCCGAGATCCTCCCCCATCTTCCGCGCATCCTCCTGGGTCCCCATGTTCGGGCTGTCCACCTCCGTGAGGAAAACAATGGTGCCGGCGGCCTCTTCGCCCTCGGCGTCCCGTCGTCCGAGGAGGAGATGCTCCAGCTCCTCACCCGGCTCCAGCCGTTCCGCATGGAGGCGATCACCGCCGACCTGCCGTCGTGGACCCCGGCGCTCCTCGCCGCCATGGGTCGTTCCGGAGGTGCCGTCTTCGTCCGGATCCCCGATTCTCTCAGGGACCCCGCCTTCGGGTGGCGCCTCGAGATCTTCGCCGAAGACGGGGGCCGCCTTCGGTGGCAGGTCCGGCACGCATCTTCCGAACGGCCCGGTTCCTGATGCCGGATCTTGCCGGCCGCCCCCCTCTGTCCCCGCCCTCACATCCCCTGAACAGAAACGCACATGGCCCAGATTGACCAGTTTCTGAGGGTGCTCGCCGAACAGGGAGGGTCCGATCTCCACCTGACCACCGGCGCACCGCCCCTCATGCGCCTCCATGGTCACCTCCAGCCCTTCAAGTTCCGGGAGCTCCTTCCCAAGGACATGGAGACGCTGGTGTACGAGATCATGGAAGAGGACTGGCGCATGCGGTTCCTCGACACGAAGGACTTCGATTTCGCCTACGAGATCGAGGGACTCGCGAGATTCCGCGTGAACGTGTTCTGGCAGCGGAAGGGGCTGGGTGCGGTCTTCCGGACGATCCCGACCAAGATCCTCACCGCCGACGACCTGGGCCTCCCCGAGGTGGTCCGGAATTTCTGCATGATGTCCAAGGGGCTGGTCCTCGTCACCGGTCCCACCGGTTCGGGGAAGTCGACCACGCTGGCCGCCATGGTGGACCTGATCAACGAGACCCGTCATGATCATGTGCTGACCATCGAGGACCCCATCGAGTTCACCCACCCGAACAAGAAGTGCCTGGTGAACCAGCGGGAGATCGGCTCGCACACGAAGAGCTTTGCCAACGCGCTGCGGGCGGCCCTTCGTGAAGACCCGGACGTGATCCTGGTCGGGGAGATGCGTGACCGGGAAACCATCGAGCTGGGCATTACCGCCGCCGAGACGGGCCACCTCGTCTTCGGGACCCTTCACACGAGCTCGGCCCCCAAGACCGTGGACCGGATCATCGACGTCTTCCCCGCGGACCAGCAGGAACAGATCCGTTCCATGCTGGCCGAGTCCCTGAAGGGCGTGGTGTCGCAGAACCTGCTGCGGACCAAGGGTGGGAAGGGCAGGGTCGCGGCGCACGAGATCATGGTGGGGACTCCCGCGGTGTCGAACCTCATTCGGGAAAACAAGCTCCACCAGATCCCCTCCATGATCCAGACCGGCAGGAAGGACGGCATGCAGCTCCTGGACCAGCACATCATGGAGCACTTCATGTCGGGCAAGGTGGATGCCAAGGAGGCCTACATGAAGTCGAGCAACAAGGCGCTCTTCCGGCCGCACCTGCAGGGAGAGCCCCCCAAGGAGGACTTCGTCTGAGGCTGCGGGGCGGGGGAGCCCGGACCCTTCCGGTGTTTCCCTGCCCCCGGCCCCCCTGCCCGCCCGGCGCCCCCCCCCTCCACACCCCCGGGGAACGAAAACGCCCCCCCGGCCTCGAAGGGCCGGGGGGGCGTCTGCACCGGAAGTGTGCGGCGTCAGCTACGACGCTCAGTGGCGGGGTCGATCGTCCCTGCGAACCCGGCGGCGCTCGCGGCGAATGGCCGCTTCACGCTTCCGCTTCCGCTGGGCGCTCGGCTTCTCGTAGAAGCGACGCTTCCGAAGCTCCGAATAGAGCCCCGAACGCTGGACCTTCCGCTTGAACTTGCGGAGCGCCCGCTCGAGATTTTCGCCCTCCTGCACGACTACTTCCAAGGCAATCACCGTCCTTCGGGTTGGGTACTCTGAAAAAAAAACAAAGGTCACGACTTCGAAATATAGACGGAGTCCGGCCTGGCCTCAAGAGGTGCCCGGAGACGGCTCTCCCCCCATGATCCGCTGGAGCGCGCCTTCCGCCTCGCCGTCGACACCCTCCCGGTGCAACTCCCAGGTGTAGCGCTCGTACGCGTCGACATTGGCAAGGTAGTCCTCGGCCCAGATCTCGAAGGGCGGCAGGGCCAGGAGTCGCTCCAGGTGCTCCACGACCATCATGGCGAACTGGAGGCGGTCCCGGGTGCTGAAGTCGAAGGTGCGACCGTCCAGGATCCGGTTGACCGCCTCCTGGAAGTGGTCCGGGTCCACGAGCGTGATCAGGTGGACGACCTGGTCCAGCCGGTAGGAATCATACAGCGAGCGGAGCTCGGGAAGCGTCCGTTCCTCTGCCGGCACGGCATGTTCCGGCCGAGTCCCGGACTCCGTTGCGTTCCGGCGAAGCATGTCCCGGAACCAGTTGCGGAGGGCGGGGGCTTCGCGTTGTTCCCGCTCGCGGGTGTGCAGCGCCGAGGCGAGGAGCCCGGAGAGAAGCGGGCGGCCCAGTCCCCTGGCCTTCCGGTCGATCTCCCCTTCCGCCTCCTCGATGAAGATGTGGGCGGTGTGGATCTCGGCCTCTTCCGCATTTGCGTTGCCCGGCCGGAAGGCGAAGAAGCCGCGCCATCCACCGTCCGCCTCCTGGAAGGTTACCAGGTAACAGGCCCACCGCTCCCCGTCTCGGTCGAGAAAACCCATGGAACGACGACGGAGCCGGTCCGGCTGCACGGGACCTCCAGGTGGCGTTGGGAACGATGGCGAGGGGGCGCGAGGGGCGGGGAGTACCGCCTGGCGCCGGTGCGAAAGATGACGGAAGCACCGGAATGCGACAAGGAAGCGGCCGGGGAAAACCGGTCCGCTTGCCGGACCCTTCCTCCGGGGGTTAACGTGCCGGTCCCCTCCGAGCCGTCGGGGCTGGCACCCCGGCGCGGGATGGGAGCGAGAAAAGTCCGAAAATGCGAAGAGCCCCCGGCTGGCACCGGAGGCTCTCCCAAGGATGGACACGGAGTTGGCGCCCCGTGACTCTCACCATGGTCTGGAGGAGAGTCTAGGCGAGGCGACGGCCGCGTGTCAAGGGGCGGAGCCCATCCCCGAGGTCAGGTGGGTGCGGGGGTCGAATCCCGGAGGTCCGCTCCCGGTCCAGGGGGAGTCTGCAGCCACGCCGGGGGGTGAACCCGATCCTCCTCACCCCCGGAGTTGCCGATGTCCGGCCCTGCCCCCGCACCATCCGCCAGCACCCATCTCCCCGACCTCGTCTTTACCGGGGGATGCGAGGCCCAGCTCGTGCGTGCGGTGGTCCCCTACCGCGGGATCGAGGAACGAGGGCTCCCCGGGGGGCATTCCGCGGACCTGGGCGTGGGGGTCGTGGTGGAGGGGCCGACACAGGGGCGCATCGAGGTGCTGGACCTGGGGAGCGGGGAGCGACGAATGGCGGAGGTCAAGCTTCCGCTCATCGTCTTCGGATGGCTCTTTTCCACCCCCTTCCAGGACCTCCTCGCGTGGAGCCATGCCCGATCCGCCGGAGTCGAGGGCACGCCGTCCCAGGCGGGGGCGCCCGGGGCGGCCTGCAGCGTCCTCTCCCGCATCGGGTATTCGACACTGACACGCGGGGTCTTTCTCCGGGCGGCCTTCAGGGACCTGGCGCTGGACCTCGATCCCCACGAAGGAACGGCCGTGCGGCTTGCCCTCCCGGGCTCGGGGGTGGCAAGGGTTCACCTGGAGTACGAGCGGGGCGTCCTCGTCTTTCGCACCGGCCGCTCCACCGTGGATCCCACGCTCCTGCCCGCGCTCACCGATGCGTTCCCGAGCCTCCCGATCTTTCGGGTCGTGAGCGGGGCAGGCCAGGGCACGGCGGAGATGCACGTCCACCTTCCCGAGCTTCCCGGTCTCGACGACCTCCGGGAGGAGATGCGCAGGGTACGACGGGGGCTCATGCACCTCCTGGCCCGCTTCGATGAGGCCCGGTACCGGACCGTCACGCGAACGGTGGCCGGGTTCGGCGAACGGGACCTGCTGGCAGGGGTGCAGGTCGGACGGGCGGACCGGGAGGATGCCCTCGAGCCCGGTGGCCTCGCCGGGATCGTGTCACGTGAACGGGTCTTTGTTCCCCGCCCGTCTGCCCACCCGGGGAGGGTCCATTGATCCCGCCGGAAAGGCAGTCTCCGGCGCCCACCCGTCGAGGGAGCGGACTCCCCTTTCGTCCGCGAGTTCCGGACACGTTGCGAACCCTGTACGAGCAGTACTGCCGATCCGAGGCGAGGGAGCTCCTCGGTCTCCTTTCCCGCGAGGGGCGCAGGTCGCTGATGCGGGCAGAGAGCGAGTCCGGTCGGCCGCTGTCCGTCGAGGCCCTGCACGACGCCGCCAGGCGCCTCCTGCCCCTCCCCCCGTACGAGGCCTGGGTGCCATCGTACCTGGCCAACCGAAGGGCCTACCTGGAGCGCCTGGGGATCCCCGCAGTGCCTGCCCGAACGGCGCCGGTGACCATTGCGATCCGACGGGTCGGCGACCGGTGGTGGGCGCACCTGAATGTGAGGCGCGTGGAGGGCCAGGGGGAGTGGCGGGGGTTCGTGGCATTCCACGAGGATGCGGACGCCCAGCACGCGGGTCGGGCCGGGTCCCCGGGCCCCGGCGCCCCGGTGGGCCGGCAGACGGCCGAAATCTTCCGGGGACCCGATCCCGAACTCCTCCGGTCCCGGTTTCTGGAGTTTGGCGAAGCAGCCATGGAAGGTTTCTTCCGTTCCGCATCGGACTGATCACCCAACGGAGATTTTTTCGTAAAAAGTGGGTGAGGATCGGTGGCAGGTTTTCCGGAGAAACAACTCCGCAAAGCCCCGCAGTCCTTGGGGATGCCACGAAAAGAATCGCAAAAATGCTGGCCGCCGAACGTTCGTGAACGTCTGATTAGTGTTTTGGGGGATTTCGCCAAGTCATTGCTGTCAAGCAACTTGCAAGATTCTGCTCGAAGGTGTGTCCACTGAAGAAAGCCCTTGCGTCCCCCGAAATCCCTCCGTATCATCGTAGTCCCACGGGTCACGAAGGGTGGTGCGTCGGGCCTCTCGGCCCGGGTCGCACGGGCCGCTTCGCCTCCCGCCATGATTCAGATCTACTTTCAGCCCCCAGAGACCAGCCGATATGTGGGAAACCTGCTCCGTTCAGATCAAGGTTCGCCTTCCCAGGGAGATCGCACAGCAGGCGGAGGAGATCCAGAATTCGGATCCGGAGTTTCTCAGTAGACTGGTCATGTACGGACTGACGCGCCGCTCGGTTTACCGCCATCTCCGGGGCCGGGGCGAGGTCGAGACAAGCCCTTCGGAGACTCAGCCCCGGGTGCTCTGAACGCCCTCGCACGGCACCTGTGATTCGACAGGCCCCGGAGCCGCGCGCTTGACGGAAGGCGGCAGTTCCCCGCAATTTGCGGGGCGGCTGCTGTCTTCCTGTCGTACCTGCAGGGTTCCCCGGGTATGATGCGCAGCGCGCGGGACTCTCCTCGAGGAGGGGGCGTGGCCAACGTGGAACGTTCATCGGCGGACACGGGACCCGGCGAATCGGTGGATCCGGTTCTGCGGGCCAAGTACCTGGACTTCTGCTCGGCACGAGTGGCGGAAGCCCTGCTATCGCTGTCCCCCGACGAGATGTTTCTCCTGGCCGAGGATGCCGCCAGGGAGGCGTCCACGCCGCACCCGGTCCCCCTTGGCTACGAGGACATGGTGCGACTTGCGACGGAGCGACTCTCCCGCCGGATCGATCTGCCCTCGTTCGCGGCGTTCCGCGAAGCCTACCGGAAGGATCCGACCTCGTTCGACCGGGAGATGCTCGGGCTCTGGGAAAGCGATCCGGCTGCGCGCGATGCGGCTGCGCGCGATGCGGCGGCCCGCGATGCGTCAGCCCTGGATGCGGCAGCCCGGGATCCGG
>REBP01000197.1 GCA_007692665.1 Gemmatimonadales bacterium
GCATCGAGACGTTACCGCGGTAACGTCGCAAGGTCTTCCGAATCGGTGACGTTTCGGTGGGGGCGGGCGAGGAGATCAGCCGGACCGTCACCCACCCCTTCGTGCATCGGACGATCCGGACCGTTCGGCCGGGTCCGCACCGGTTCACGCTCCAGGTGAACGGTGCCTCACTGGCCGCAGTCGAAACCAGCGTTCACGAACCCCCTCCCGCCTTCCGGCCGGCATGACACGGAGGGCCCAAGTCCCTACGTTGAAACACCGAGCGAAGCCACGCGACCCCGCGTGGCCGCGCGCGAACGCGCACTGCCGCGAGACCGACTCGACCCCCGCCATGATCGCTGCGAGCGGCCCAGTGTCAGACCGCAACCTCCAGGAAGGATCGACGCCATGACTGCCGAACGTGTCCTCATTCTCGGCGCCGCAGGGCGCGACTTCCACCTCTTCAACACCGTCTTTCGCGGGGACCCGGGCGTGGTCGTGGTGGCGTTCACCGCCCAGCAGATTCCCGGGATCGCCGACCGCCGGTACCCGGCGGAACTTGCCGGCGACGGGTATCCGGACGGGATTCCGATCCACCCGGAGGCCGACCTCGAGCACTGTATCGAGTCCCTGGCGGTGGATCGCTGTCTGCTGGCCTACTCGGATCTCTCGCACGAGGAGGTCATGCACCTGGCCTCGCGGGTGAACGCGGCGGGCGCCGCCTTCGAACTGCCGAGCCCCCGGCGAAGCATGCTCTCCTCGGCCAGGCCGGTCATCGCCGTGTGCGCCTCCCGAACCGGGGCGGGGAAGAGTCAGACGGTGCGGGCCGTGGTCAGGCTGATGCGGGAGCGGGGACACCGGGTGGCGATCCTCCGTCACCCCATGCCGTACGGGGATCTTGCCGCCCAGCGGGTTCAGCGTTTCGCCACGGAGCAGGACCTGGTGGACCATGACGTCACCATCGAGGAGCGGGAGGAATATGAGCCCCACATCGCGGCAGGCTCGGTGGTCTGGGCCGGAGTGGACTACGAGGCGATCCTCGCGGAGGCCGAAAAGGATGCCGACGTCGTGATCTGGGACGGCGGGAACAACGATACCTCGTTTCTGAAGGCAGATCTCCTCGTCACCGTGGTGGATCCCCATCGTCCGGGACACGAACTCCTGTACCACCCCGGCGAGACGAACGTCCGGATGGCCGACGTGGTGGTCATCAACAAGGTGGACACGGCTCGGAACGAGGATGTGATTGCGGTCCGGGAGAACATCCGGAAGGTGAATCCCGAGGCCGTCCTCGTGGAGGCGGCATCACCCGTCCAGGTCGACGACCCGGACCTCATCCGTGGCAAGCGGGTGCTGGTCATCGAGGACGGTCCGACGCTGACCCACGGGGGGATGGCCTACGGAGCCGGTGCACTGGGTGCGCTTCGGTGCGGTGTGGCCGAAATGGTGGATCCGCGGGAGTTCGCCGTGGGCAAGACCCTCGAGACCCTGGAGACCTATCCGCACCTCGGTCCGGTGCTCCCCGCCATGGGCTACGGGGCCGAGCAGGTGGCCAATCTCGAGAACACGCTCCAGCTCGCGAAGGAAAGCCGGAGCGTCCATGCCATCGTGGTCGGGACGCCCATCGCCCTGGAGCAGGTGATCAGGATCCCGCTCCCGCACACCCGCGTGCGTTACGAACTGCAGGTCCTGGGGAGTCCCACGCTGGAGGATGCGCTTGCCCCCATTCTGTCGGGCCTCGACGGGCAGGCCGTCGGCGCGTGATCGAGGGGAGGTCCGGCGGGCACAGCCCCCGCGGCTGCGGGTAGTTCTCCCGATCGAGCCCCGATCGAGCCTCGGCTTGCGGCCACCTACCGGAGAATCATCCATGTTCCGCTTCCTCCCCCTCCTCGCTGCCGGGGCGCTGACCCTCGGGACCGCGGCGCCCGAGGCGTCGGCGCGCCAGCAGCTTCCTGCCGGAGCCGAAGAGGTCTCCCAGCGCCTGAACGATTCTCCCCGGCACGGGGAGTGGGTGACGTACGATGCAGGGGACGGCGACGAGGTCCGGGCCTGGGTCGTCTATCCGGAGCGGGCGGACCGTGCCCCCGTGGTCGTGGTGATCCACGAGATCTTCGGCCTCACGGACTGGATCCGGGGGGTTGCGGATCAGCTCGCCGCCGACGGGTTCATTGCCGTCGCACCGGACCTGCTCAGTGGAATGGGCCCCGACGGACGCGGCACCCCCGGCGTGGACCAGCAGGGCGCCGTCGCGCTGGTCCGTGAACTCGAGCGCGAAGACGTGAACCGGCGCCTCCGCGCGGCCGCCGCCTACGGCACCTCCCTTCCGGCGGCCACCGATCAGGTCGCCATGCTCGGGTTCTGCTGGGGTGGCACGTCGTCCTTCACGATGGCCACGGCATGGGAGGAACTGGGCGCCGCGGTGGTCTTCTACGGCTCTTCCCCGGACGACGAGGCGGTTGCACGGGTGCGCGCCCCGGTGCTCGGCCTCTACGGGGAGGACGACGCCCGGGTCAACGTGACCATTGCCCCGGCCCGAGCGGTCATGGAAAACGGTGGTCAGCGCTTCGACGTGGAGATCTACGACGGCGCGGGCCACGGATTTCTTCGGCAGCAGGACGGTCGGGACGGGGCGAACCTGCGGGCCACCCAGGGCGCCTGGCCGCGCACCCTCTCGTTTCTGCGCGAGGTTCTCGAGCAGGCGGGCGCGGAAGGCGGCTGAGCCGGGCGGCCCGGGCGGGCTCCGGGTCCTCCGCCGCTGACCGTTGACGGAGTCCCGGCTCAGCCGTGAAACCGGGCGGCCTCCTGGCCCACGATCCCCTCGTCGAACTCCCGCCAGCGAAATCGGGAGAGCCGGGGGTTGGGCCGACCCTCCACCGCATCGGCCACGAGTGTACCCAGGATGGGGGCGAACTTGAAGCCGTGCCCGCTGCCACCGGCCGCCACGATCAGCCCCTCGCGCTCCGGGTGGCGATCGATCCAGAAGTGCTCGTCGACGGTGTCGCAGTAGAGGCAGCGGCGGGTGTACGCGATGCGGGCCCCTTCCAGGTCCGGGAAGGTCTCGGCCAGGAACGCCCGGAGGCCTCGGGCGTCGTCCTCGGTGACCACCCGTGCATCCCGGACGGGATCCAGGATCCTGCCTGCCCCGTGGTTCGCGATCTTCACCACGCCGGCCCGGGGGTGCAGCGGAAACCCGTACCACCCGGAACGCGAGACGTCGGCGGTGAAGGTTGGGAACTGATGGGCTCCGAAGCGGGTCGGGTCCGCCGGCTCGAGGTGGAAGACCGGGTGGCCGGACGCCTTCATGGCAGGACCGAGTTCGGGCACGAGTCCGGGGGTCCAGCTTCCCGCCGAGACCACGGTCTGGCCCGCCCGGTGGAGGGTGCCTCGATCCGTTCGAACCCCTCGGACCCTGCCCGCAGCCCCCTTCCCGTCGCCGAGGAGCGAGGCTGCCGCCTCGCCGAGATGGAACGTGACGCCCTCGCGACGGGCCATCTCGAAAAGCAGTTCGATGACGCGGCCGCTTTCGGCAAACCCGCCCTCGGCATGGAAGAAGCCGTCCACGAAAGCGCCCGGCTTCCACGCCGGGAACCTGCGAGAAATCTCGTCTGCGGACAGTCGCTCCGGCGCGTGGTTCCGGAGGCGAAGCAGGTGGAAGGACTCGAACTCGAAGCCCCCGGGGGCCATGGACTGTCGGGTCAGCATCGCCACCCCGGTCCGGTGAAACACGGTTTCGCCGAGGGCTTCGTTCCACTGCTGCCACCCGGTGATCGCGGCCTCCGCCATCGCCATGTACTCGGCGTCGGAGCCGTATTCCATCCGGATCACCTTGCTGATGTCGGTGGATGCAGCAAGGGGGTGGGGAATGGGCCCGGGGTCCACCACCTCCGTGCGGGAACCGCGCCGAACCAGCTCGAGTGCGGTGGTGAGTCCGTAGATCCCGGCGCCGACCACGAGCACATCGGGGATCGCCATGGAAGCGCACCTCCTGAGGGAGTGGGCCTCTCCCCGGGTGGGGGGTCGAGCCCGGAGCCGTTCGCCCCGAAGATATCCGGGAGCGAAGGTTCGAGCCAGTCAGGGGCACGGGGTCCGGAAGGGGGTCGAGCCCGCGGAAGAATGGCAGACGAAGGGAGGGGATGGGAGCCGGTCTCACGCGGCTCTCCACCCCCTCCCCGTCATTCGGACCCGCGCGGTTTCAGTTGCGCAGGCAGGTACTGTTCGGGACTAGCGGCCCTGCTGGCCGCCACCCTGCTGACCACCCTGGCCGCCACCCTGCTGGCCGCCCTGGCCGCCACCCTGCTGACCGCCCTTGCCGCCACCCTGCTGGCCGCCCTGGTCGCCGCCCTGGCGGCGCTGTTCCTGGTCCTGGCCCTGACCCTGACGGTCCTGGCCACCCTGCTGTTCGCGGTCGCGCTGTTCGTTCGCCATCTGAATTTCTCCTGCTGATTGGTTGAACCGAACTGCTGTACTCTTACTCTTTCGCAAGGCGCGTGCCAGAGCGACGCTCAATCGCAAGTACAATGTGCAAAGTCAGATACGTGCCCTTGTGCAGATCGTGCGGAGAGCCCGTCGAGCCGCGCCACTTCTTCCTTACAAGCGGATTGTAGGACCGACAGGAGGTGGTCCCCTCCCCGGCTTGCGCCGGCTCCGGCGGACTTCAGTTCTGGCGGTTTCGGATCGCGTCCACGAGTTCGGCCTTTCGCATGGAGCTCCGGCCGCGTATGCCGAGTTCCCGGGCGCGGTTCATCAACTGGTCCACGGTCCGGTCTTCCAGCGACGAGTTGGGGTTGCCGGTGCCGGATGTCGTCCGGTTCCCGGTTCGACCCTCCTCGCGCCGCTGGTCATTGACGGTCCGTGCGGCGATCTCGCGAGCCCGTTCGGGGGATCGGCCGCGTTCCCGCTCGCTCTCCCGGATGTGCTCGTACTGACGCTCGTCCTTCTTCGTCCAGGCTTCCTGGGGCATCAGGCCGCCTCGGCGCAGTGCTCGCAGCAGAAGATCCTTCCGCGGTCGGGTTCCACGCCGTGGCCGAGGATCCGGCACCCGCAGTGGCCGCAGGTCGGCGCCAGTACCTGGGCGGCACACTCGAGGCTGTCGAAGGTGTGGGTCTCTCCGGCCTTGGTGACCGTGAAGGCGTTGTAATAGTCGTTTCCGCAGGTGTCGCATGCAGCCATGGGATTCTCCTCTGTCAGTGGAAAAGGGAGGGGTTTGCCCCTTCCATGATGCATGGAGCATGCCTCAGCCGGGTGTCCCCGCGCCGTCCTCCTCCGTCTCCGAAACGACCCGGGCGAGGGCCTCTGCGAGCTCCCCGGCGAGGGTACCGAGGGCAGAGTCCAGGCGGCGGACGAGCCCCTCATGATCCCCCGGCGTCCAACCGGGCTCGAGGACATCGGTGGTTCCCCGCGCAACGGTCGAGCCGTCCAGTGGCCGGATCACCTCCCAGGCGGCCCGCAGGTGCGAGGCGCCGCTTCCCGGTTGCGCACCTCCCCGCTCCGAACCTCGGCCTTCGAGTCCCGATGTTCCGGCATCGTTCTCGACCACCCCCTCGAATCGGAGGATCTGCAGCTGGACCAGGTACGCCGGCATCGCACCGGTGGGCCATGGGGCTGCCACCGCGCGGATGCCGGAAGCCTCCCCGGAGAGGAGGAGGGCCAGCGTTCCGTTGATCCCCCGGCCGAGTTCCTCCCCCCAGCGGTGGAATTCGGAGAACTCGACGCGGTGAGAGCCGTATCGCACCACGAGGTACGGATTGGCGAGGTAGTCGCTCAGGCGGGGAGGGCGGAGGCCCACAAGCGTGGAGACCTCTTCCTCGTCGGCTCCGGTCACGACGCGCGGAGCCTCGGGGGTGCCCGGGACGCCGGCCCCCAGCACGTAGTGCCGCTGCGGCGGCGCGTCCCGCGAAAGGCTGAAGCAGCCCGAGAGCAGAAGGCTCAACGAGATCGGCAGCACTGCGATGAGCCGTGCCGCGGGACGCCCTGCCGCGCGGCGGGAGCTTGCGGAGCGGGGCGGGGGCAAGAGGATACGCATGGGGTTATCTCCTGGGGGGGGGCGCGCCCCGGATGAGCATGTCGGGGTTTCGTTCCAGCGTCACGGCCAGCACCCTGAGGGCCTCCGCCGCCTCGGCCAGGCTGGCAAGTGCCTGTTCGAGCCGGTAGCCGACCCCGGTATCGGAACTGATGAGGCCGCGGCTTTCCTCGAGGGTCATCCTGGCGGACTGGAGCGTCCGGCCCAGCTCCTCCAGGGTGCCCTCGGCCTGCACCTGGAGCGGGTCGATGGCCTCGTTCAGACGGTCCACCATGACCTCGGTCCGCTCGAGGGTTCGGCCGAGGGAGGCAGCCAGCTCCGGGATTTCGCCAATGGCTACCTGGAGTTCCTCGGAAGTCACCAGTGCCTCCACGGCCTGGGCCGACGCCACCACCGCCTGGCTGATGTCGGCGACGTCGATGACTTCCAGCATGTCGTTCACCTGCCCCAGGATGTCCAGGACCTCGGCCACGAGGCTTCCCCCCTCGGCCCCGAACGCCGCAAGGAGCGACGGCGTGGTGGGGATCTCCGGATGCTCGGCGAGGCGCTCCGCCTGGGACGGTGGCGAGGGATCGGTTCGGTAGGTAAGCTCGATGAAGAGCAGTCCCGTCACGATGCTCTCGAGCTGGAGCTGGGCGCGGAGGCCGGCTGCAACCTGCTGTTCCAGGACTGCGGGGTCGTCCAGCGCGATGTAGGTTCCGAGCCCGGTGGTGAGCCGCCGCACGTCCACCTCGTAGCGCACCGGGACCGTGGCGGTCCTGTCGGTGGGGTCGATCTTGATCATGAGTTCCGTCACGGAACCCACGGTTACCCCCTTGAACTTGACCGGCGCCCCCCGCTCCAGCCCGTTCACCGACTCGGAAAAGTAGCTCACGAAGGTCTCACGATCCTCGAACCAGGCGCCCGCGGCGAGGGCGGCCACGCCGATGATCGCGAGGACCAGGGCGCCGATCAGGAAGATCCCGATGGTCGTGGGGTTGGCCGTGTTCTTCATGCGGTCTGCCTCGTCGATTGACCCGAACCCGCCTCGCTGCTGCGGGTCAGGAAGCGTTGGACCTCGTCGCTCGGAGGGTCGTCCCGCAGATCCTCCGGTGGGCCGAGGGCTGTCATGGTCTTCTTCTCGATGTCGAGAAAGAGGGCCCGGTCGGCGATCTTGAAGATGCTGGCCAGGTCATGGCTCACCACGACGACCGTGGTGCCGAAGCTGTCGCGGATCTGGAGGATGAGGTCGTCCAGGCGGCTCGCGGTAATGGGATCCAGTCCCGAGGAGGGCTCGTCGAAGAAGAGCACCTCGGGGTCCAGGGCCGTGGCCCTGGCAAGGGCGGCCCGCTTCCTCATGCCCCCGCTGATCTCGGAGGGATAGAGGGGCGCGAGCCCCCGCAGCCCGACCAGTGCGAGCTTGAGGGAGACCACCTCCCCGATGGCCTCCGCATCCAGGTCGGTATAGGCCTCCAGGGGGAGCGCAACGTTCTCGCCCAGCGTGAGGCCGCCCCAGAGGGCGCCGTTCTGGTAGAGCACGCCCATCCGCTTCAGCATCTCCTTCCGGGCGTCCGGTTCTGCGCCCCCGAAGTCCTCGCCGTCGAAGTGAATCGAGCCCTCGGCGGGCGCCTTGAGCCCGATCAGGTGCTTGAGGAGCGTGCTCTTTCCACTGCCGCTTCCCCCCATGATGATGAAGATCTCACCGCGCCGGACCTGGAAGTCGAGGTCCTTCATGACGACCAGGGACCCGTACCGCATGGAGAGGCCCCTCACCTCGATGGCGGGGGAGTCGTTGTCGCGTGGCTGCCCGGATTCGTTCATCGGAGGTTCAGGCGTCGGAGGAGGCGTCAGAGGTTCAGGCGTCAGATATTCGGGCATCAGATGTCCAGGAGAACGGCCAGCCAGTCGATGATGGCGTTCGTCAGCACGATGAGGGTGATACCGACGACCACGGCGGAGGTGGCGGCTCGACCGACCGCGCCGGCATCGCCACCGGTCTGCATCCCCTTCATGCAGCCGGCCATTCCGATGATCAGGCCGAACACCGTGCCCTTGAAGACGCCGAGGAGGGCGTCAGGGAGCGTGACCACGAACAGCATGCCCCCGATGAACTGGGTGGCGGTGAGGTCCAGGATCGAGACGGACACCAGCAGCCCGCCGCCGATGCCGATGAAGAAGGCGTAGATGGTCAGCAGCGGCATCATGACGAAGAGGCCCAGCACGCGGGGGAGCACGAGGTGCTCCACCGGAGAGATGCCCAGGGTCCGAAGGGCGTCGATCTCCTCGCTGATCTTCATGCTCCCCAGTTCGGCGGCGAACGCCGCACCGGTTCGACCTGCCATGATGATCCCGGTCATGAGTGCGGCCATCTCCCTCAGCATCCCGTAGCCAACCAGGTACGAGACGTAGTATCCGGCTCCGAAGCGTCGAAGGACCACCGCTCCCAGGAACGCGATGATCATCCCCACGAGGAGCGCGATCAGCGTCACGATGGGCAGGGCCCCGACGCTGTTCGAGTGGACCACCGCCCAGAAGTCGCGCCAGCGAAGTCGCACGCGTCGGGTGGCCAGCCCCGCCAGGGCCACCGCCACTTCGCCGATGAAGGTGATGGCGGCGCGGATCCCCTCCCACACGCCGATTCCCTTCTGCCCGACCCTGGCCAGGAGGGAGTCCCCGCCGTCGTCGTCTCCCGCTTCCCGGTCCGGCTCGGTCCGCGCCAGCTGGAGAAGGCTCGAAATCTCTTCCGGCAGGCTCCCTTCCCTGAACTGGGCATCGTGCTCCCGGGCCCAGTCCCAGGATTGCCGGAGAAAGACGAGAAGGCTCGAGTCCCAGCTCCCCAGCCCGGAGGCATCGAACTCGATGGCCCCCGGGGAGTCGGCTTCGCCTTCGACCAGGTCGGTGAAGCGCGGGATCGGGCGGGCCAGGCTCCAGTCGCCTGAAACGCCGACGACCAGTACCTCGTCCTCCCGCCGGACCTCGACGTTCTGCTGGCTCAACGTGACGCGACTCCCCGGGGGCGGGGAGTCTTCAGCTGACGAGGATCAGGATGAGCAGAATGATGATCAGGGCACCCACGCTGATCGTGATCCTGCCACTCTGCATCGCCGCCGTGGCCTTGGCCACCATGGGCGCAACCTCGTTCACCTGGCTGTCGGTGAGCCCCAGCGCCAGCGACTCGACCTCGGCCATGTCGATCCCCCGGTCACGGGCGAGGTCCTGCACGTCGGGGCTCGCGAGGAGCTCCGCAAGCTGGGCCCGCTGCCGGTCGGAAGCGGAAGTGTGCCCGGTCAATTCAGAATCGAGCACGCCGGAACTCAGGATGCGGCTGTCTTCGGCGGTGGTTCCCTGGGCCTGCTGGGCCATGGCCGGAACGGCGGAGAAGGCGCCAAGAACAAGGGCAAGCGAGAGCAGTCGGAGTACACGCATGGTCGGTGTCCCTTTCGCCGGAATCGGCGGCTGACGGGTCGAAAAACGGGGAGCGCCAGCCCTGGTGACCGGCGCCTGGGGGTCGATTATGCAAAAGTCGTTCCCCCGCCCGCTTCGACGGCCCGACCCGCACCGCCGGGACTTTCCTGCCCCGCCTCTACTTCCCGGCCCCCGCCGCCTTCTTCTCCTCCGCCACCCGTGCCTTCAGCACCTCGATGAGCGCACTCGCGGTCCCTTCGCGTCCGCCCGTCAGCTCCTCGAGCGAGGCCACCCCCACCAGCGCCGCCGCCTCGGCCTCGGGGATCCTGGTCTGCTCCACCAGGCCGTCGATGAACCTCCGCTGCTTCGCGCTGGGCGGCATTCGTTCGTCGTGGAGGCGCTGCAGTTCTTCGATGATGGTGCTCGCCCGGCCGCTGGTGCCGAGGGCGTCGAGGGACGTGGCCCCGCCCAGCGCGGCGGCGTCGGCCTCGTCCATCTCGAGCTCTTCCGCCAGCCGCCGGATGTACTCGACCTGGGCCGTGGTGGGCGCAGGCTGGACCCCGGCGTCCCGGAGGCGTCCGATCACTTCCTGCGCCTCCTTCCAGGGCAGGTCGAAGGGTTCCCCGGGCACCAGGTTCTCCGGCACGAGCTCCGCAGGCGCGTTGGCCAGGAGCCGCTTCAGCATCTCCTCCTGGCGGAGCGTCATGGCGCCCTGGTTCCGGCGCATGCGGGCCGCCTCGTGGAGATCCCGGATCTGGTCCCGCCACGCCTCCCAGGTCTCGGGCGCCGGCGCGTCTCCGCTGGCCACGTCGTCCAGGCGATCCTCCATGAGGGCGGTGAACTCCGGGCTGAAGAGCTCCATGGCAGGCCGCCCCTCGTCGGCCTCCCGGACGTAGAGGGGCGCGGCATCGGTCCAGACCACGCGTCCCCGCTCGGTGGGGACCAGCGACCCTTCCTCGATCTCCACGTAGGACCGTTCCTCGAGCTTCTCCACCGTCCGGCTGTAGGTGGAGGGCCGCCCGATCCCGGCGTCCTTCATGGCCTTGATCAGCGTGTGGGGGCGGTAGCGCCCGGGGGGGCGTGTCTCGTCCTCGATGCGGAGGGGGTTCGGCGCGTCGTCCGTTGCAGGATCGAGCGCCCACCTGGCGCCGGCCTCCATCGGGACCTCGGGGGGGGCGGTGGGCCGCTCCCCGTCGAACTCGGACCAGGCGGCGCGCCACCCGGCAAAGGTTTCCCAGCTGACGCTCCCCGTCAGGGGGCGGTCGAACCCCTCGCAGCGCGCCTCGAAGCTCCGGATCGCCGTCGTGGCCGGCGCCATCTGGCTGGCCAGCGTCTGGGCCCGGATCATCCGGTAGAGGCGCCGTGCGTCGGCGTCGTCCACCCCGGGGACGTCGGGGAGCTCGAGTCGGGTCGGGCGGATGGCCTCGTGGGCGTCCTGCGTGGGTCCGGCGCCCGCGGGGGCCGACGGCCCCCCACCTTCCTGCCCGAGGAACGCCTGCCCGTACGCATCCTCCACCACCTCCCGGGCCTTCTTCACCGCCGAGGACGCGAGGCGCGTCGAGTCGGTCCGGATGTAGGTGATGTGCCCCGCCTCGTACAGCATGGACGCCAGCGCGGAGGTCTTCCGGGGGCTCCACCCGAAGCGACCGCCGGCGGCCTGGAGAATGGCGTCGGTGGAGTAGGGCGGGCGGGGCTTCGAGCTTCGGGTCGAAGGGCGAACGCCCACGAGGGTGACCTCGCCCGCGGTCTCGAGGGCCTCCATGGCCTGGTCGACGAGATCCGCCGAGAAGGTCCGCTGGGGGTCGACCTTGCCCCCGTCGTCCCGCCATGCGTCCGGGTCTTCGGGCTCATGGAAGCGCACGCTCAGCGGGATTCCCTCGGCCACGGCCCGGGCCTCGAAATAGGGGATGGGCACGTGGGCCTCTCGCTCCAGTTCCCGTTCCACGACGAAGCCCAGCGTCGGGGTCTGGACCCGGCCCATGGAGGCGCCGACGCCCGGGACGACGGCGTTCGCCATCTTGGACGTGCGGAAGCCCACCAGCCGGTCCAGGAACTTCCGGACCAGGGCGCTCTCGACCATGGGGGCGTCCACGCCGCGGGGGTTCTCGATGGCCCGCTGCACGGCCTCCTCCGTGACCTCCTGGAAGGTGACCCGGTGGGTGGGGCCGTGCTCCCGGAGGATGCGCTCGAGGCACCACGCGATGAACTCGCCCTCGCGGTCGGGGTCGGTGGCGATCCAGAAGGTTGGGCGGGCATCGATGTCTCCGGCCCCGGCACCGGAACTCGCGCCGGCCTCGACGCCCGCTTCGGCCAGGATCGCGTTCACGGCCTTTTCCCCCCGGTCCGTCCAGACCCAGGGGGGCGTGGGAAGCTCCCCTGGCCGGTTGGCCCAGAAGGCCTTCTTCGCATCCTTGCCATCCTTCTTCACGTCGTTCGGGAGGGTCTCCACGTGACCGCCCGTGGCCAGGACCTTCCACCCGGCGCCCAGATACTTCTGGAGGGTGCGGGACTTGGCGGCGGACTCGACGATGAGAATGTTCATGGACTCGCGGGATGCGTGGGGGGTGGAGGCGCGACGGCTCCCGGGGCTCGCCCGGGGGCGGGCCCGAGGGGGCCACATATAGGGTCGTGGCCGCGGGGCGGTGTGGTCAATGGAGCGACGGGTCCGCGGCGTTCAGGCCCGGCCGACCTGTCCCATGGCTCCGGCGACCCGTCCCGGTACGGCCACCGGCTCGTCACGAATCTGGCGCCATGTCACCCGTGTCCTGTGGACTCCCCTCCCGGCGAGCTCCGCATCCCGCACCCGGTCCTCCGGACGTTAGTGGCCGCCGGCAGATGGCCTGCCGGACCAGCGCGAGGAACCTTTCCTCCGCCTCGGACCTGGTCAGCGCCGGATGAGTTCCACCAGCCCCTTTCGGTCGGGCTGCGCAACCGCCCGGTCGCTCAGGCGGCGGCCAGCTTCCAGCACTCCTCGGCGCAGAGACGGCAGGCCTCGGCGCAGCGCTGGCAGTGGGGGTGGTCGTGGGACTCGCACTCCTCCGCGCACAGTTCGCAGATCTCGGCGCATGCCGAGCAGAATGCGGCGGCCTGCTCGCTGCCCCGCGACAGGATGATGACGCACGAGACACAGGCCTCCGAGCAGTCCCGGCAGAGGCGGATGCACTCCGTCATCATCTTCACGTGTTCCTCGCCAAGGCAGGCTTCGGCGCAGGCCTCGCATGCGACGAGGGCCTCGACGCAGGCCTCCAGGCAGGCATGAAAGGATTCGGCCCTTCCTTCCAGGTACTTTCCGAGTTCGATGGTAGCCATGGGTCCTCCGTGATGGTTGGATCGGGGAGCTGGACCACACCAGGTGGCATGAGTCGTGGGGTTGAGCTTACACTGGAATGGGTCGCATGCACAATCCATTCCCACCCATGGCCCGGAGGCTCGGGATGCCCCCCTCACCGCCCGGTTCGTCCACTCCAGAGCCGGATCTGTCCGACTCGCCGTCGGGTCCGGCCGGCGCCTCGGCCGCCTGGCCCGAACTCCCCTTCGCCGCCTGGCAGCCCACCTGCGAGACGCTGCACATGTGGCTCCAGATCGTGGGAAAGATCCGCCTCACCTGCTCCCCCTGGGTGAATCACCAGTGGCACGGAACGCTGTACGTCACCGCCCGGGGCCTCACGACGCTTCCCATCCCGTACGGCGCGCAATCCTTCCAGCTCGATTTCGACTTCTTCGACCATGTGCTCCGCATCTCCACATCCAGCGGAGACCAGGCGGAGGTGGCCCTTCGGCCCCGCTCGGTGGCCGACTTCCACCGCGCCGTGCTGGGCGAGCTTGCGGCCCTGGGGCTTCCCCTGGAGATCCACGGGTCTCCGAACGAGGTGCCGGACCCGGTACCCTTCGCCGAAAACGAGGCCCTGGGGTCCTACGATCCCGAGCATGTCGCTCGGTTCTTCCGGGCCATCTCGAGCACCGCCCGGGTCTTCGGCGCCTTCCGATCCCGGTTCGTCGGGAAATCCAGTCCTGTCCACCTGTTCTGGGGGGCCATGGACCTGGCGGTGACCCGGTTCAGCGGGCGGGAAGCACCGGAGCACCCCGGGGGAATCCCGAACCTTCCCGACCGGGTCACCCGGGAGGCCTATTCGCACGAGGTGTTCAGCGTCGGGTTCTGGCCCGGCAGCGCAGCATACCCGAAGCCCATCTACTACGCCTACGCCTACCCGAGCCCCGCCGGCTTCCCGGAGTCGAGCGTGGATCCGGCTGCCGCGCGCTGGGACAGCGACCTGTCGGAGTTCGTCCTCCCCTACGACGCGATCCGGATGTCCGGGGCGCCCGAGGACGATCTGATGGCCTTCCTGGAGAGCGCGTGGGAAGCCGCGGCAAGACTCGGGGACTGGGACCGGAGTGCCCTCGAATGGGGGCCGGGCGAGCAGCCCCGGAGCCCGGGAGCACCGCCCCTCAACCCGGGAGCACCGCCCCTCAACCCGGCCCGCTAGACGAACCTCCCGTCAGGCGGACTTCGCATCCAGCTCCGCGAGAACGCGCTGGAGGTCGGGGAGCCGCACCGGCTTGACGAGGTGGCCGTCGCAGCCGGCAGCCCTGGAGAGCTCCCGGTCCTCGTCCTGCCCCCAGCCCGTCAGCGCCAGGATGATCGCCGGGGGCCCCTCCTCCTGCTCCCGGATCTTCCGGGTGGCGTCATGCCCGTTCATGCGCGGCATCCCGATGTCCATGAGAATGATGCTGGGCTTCACGCGGGCGGCCACCTCCACCGCCTCCACGCCATCGTGGGCGGTATGCACCTCGTGGCCCAGGACGTCGAAGATGATGGCCATCAGTTCGGCCGAGTCGCGGTTGTCGTCCACCACCAGGACCTTCCGCTTCGTGTCGGGGGGCGTGGTGGAAGAGTCCTCCGCAGTGGCCGGCTCTTCCTTCGTGTCGGCGGGGAGCGCAGGCAGTCTCACCGTGAACTCGCTCCCCTTGCCCTCGCCGTCGCTGGCAGCCGTCACGGTCCCGTCGTGCTTCTCGACGAGGCTCCTCACGAGGGCCAGCCCGATGCCGAGGCCACCGCTGGCACGTTCAAGCGGTCGATCGACCTGGAGGAACATGTCGAACACCCGGGGAAGGTCATCGGGGGGGATCCCGATCCCGTTGTCTCGCACCCTGACAATGACTTCATCGTTCTCCACATGTGCTGAAAGCCGGATGTTCCCGCCTTCCTCCGTATACCTGGCGCTGTTCGCGAGCAGGTTGCTGAACACCTGGGCCAGGCGGGTAAGGTCGCCGTCCAGATACACCGGATCCGGCGGAAGG
>REBP01000034.1 GCA_007692665.1 Gemmatimonadales bacterium
GCCTGCTGGTGGGCCCGGTCCACGTACTTGTCCCTCCATCCCCGGACCAGCGGGCGAAGTCTCGAGATCTCTCCGTCGGGCAGGGATTTCGCACGGACCACCGACGCGACGACCTCGTACTCGGAGTCGGGAAGGAGACGCTTGACGCGGGGGAGGGACATGTTCATGGGAACTCGGGGTTCAGGTCAAAGAGGGGGGAGCCGCCGGAGGCCCGTTCAGGGAACCATTTGCGGCCCGGTTGCCGTCCCGTCCGCAGAGGGGATCCACACCCGGACACGGGTGCCCTGGCGGGGGGCCGTCTCGATGGAGACGGATCCGCCGGACTGGCGCACGATGCCGTGCACCACTGCCAGCCCCATACCCCCGCAACTTCCCCTGTTCCGTGTGGTGAAGAAAGGGTCGAGGGCGAGGTCTGCGGTGGCGGGTTCCATGCCGGTGCCGTTGTCGGTGACCTCGAGCTGCACCCAGCCGGGGCGCCTCGCACCGCTTGCCCCCGTCCCGGGCACCCTCTCGAGCCTGACCACGACGGCCCCCGTGTTCCCCACCGCCTCCTGGGCGTTCCGGACGAGGTTCGTGGCCACGATGCGCATGTCGCCGGGGTCCGCCATGACGAGGCACGGGGAAGCCGGAAGGTCCAGGCAGAAGACGACCTTCCCCGAGACCAGCCCCTCCAGGTCACACTCCGCCAGCAGGGAGCGCAGGTCCAGCAGCTGCGGCCTCCGCCACTGCCGCCCGGTCACGGCGAGGAGCTGGGAGGTCATCTCCGCTCCGCCCCGGCAGGCCGCGAGGATCTCCGACGCCTCCTCCCGCACCACGGGATCGGTCGATGTCTCGAGGAGAAAGGCGGCACTTCCCTGGATCACCGTCAGCAGGTTGTTGAAATGGTGGGTTACCCCGCCGGCAAGGCGGCGGATGGCCTCGAGCTTCCTGCCGGTTTCGTCGGGCGTTGCAATCTCGTGCAGCCGGGTCGCGGTCCTGCCCAGGCCGACGGCCGGGGGGAGCGGACGAGCGATGGAAGAAAGGTCGGCCTTCGGTTGTTCGGACATGGGACACTCACGGACTGCTGCGATCGGGAGATTCGTGGCCGAGATCCGACCTGCCGAGCGGGGGTCTCGACGGGGCGCACCTCTCTCCTTCGCCTGATGCACATACCTTGCCGTGGCGCGGGGCAGCTTTCTCACGCCCCTTTCGGCCGGCCCCTTCGGAAGGCTCGGTCCCGGGCGTGGCCGCTGCCGGCGGTCAGGCTACCAGCCCAGCCCCACCACCAGCACGTCGTGGTCCGAGCTCCGCCAGACGGTGGGCTCCGGGTCGTACTCGTACCCGAACCCGGTGAACTCGTCGGCGTTGGAGTGCCAGATGGCCGTGCCCCGCAGATTCTCCACCGAGATATCGCGGATGAGCACGTGGTCCAGGCGCCCCGCCTGCCCCTGGAAGACGTAGCTGTAGGGGCGCTCGTGGCCGGTGGCGGCGAACGCGTCCCGCCATCCCATTTCGGCCAGGGCCCGGACCGGATCTTCCATTCCATGGCTGTTCAGGTCGCCCACGATGAGGGCGTTCCGGCTTCCGGTCCCGGTGGGATCCCCGTCGATCCAGGCTCCGAGGGCGGCGGCCGCCGTGACCCGGTGCGCGTTCCAGCAGGCCTGCCCGTCGCCCAGGTCGAAGTCCCCGGGACTCGCCCGGGGGTGGCCCTCCTCGGGGCAGCCGCCCTTGGACTTGAGGTGGTTGGCCACCACGAGCCAGCGCCAGGGCACCGGGTCGGCATCCGTGCCGGGGTCCCGGGCCGGATCCGCCGCGCTTCCGCCATTCACCTCGAAGGCCTGCGCCAGCGGCGGGCGGCTTCCCCACTCGAAGATGGGGTCATCGGGGAAGACGGCGGGTCCCACGGGCCTGACCCGGCTCGCCCGGTAGACCAGCGCCACCCGGATGGCGTCGCCCCCCGGGCCCTCGGCGACCTCGATGGCCCGCCAGTCGCGGAGGGGACCGGCCTCGTTGAGCGCCCGGACGAATGCGGCGAGGGCCGTCAGCGGGCCGGCCCCGTCATTTTCCACCTCGGACAGGGCCAGGATCTCCACATCCAGCGACTGCACCGTCGCCACGAGCTTGGCCTGCTGGACCCGGTACAGCTCCGGCGTGGCCGCGCCCCGGGGAGTGGGAAACCCGCCCCCCCGACCGTCGCCGTTGAAGAGGTTCTCCACGTTCAGCACCCCGATCCGGAGCCGCCCGCCCACCTGCGGGGGGGACGGCCTCGGCGCAGGCGCTTCCACGGAAACGGGGCGATCCGGGAGGAAGAGGTAGGTCCCCCGGCGAGCGTCCACGACCCCGGTGACCGGGTCCAGCACGCTCCCGGCCCGGAAGGGCGCATCGTGGTCGGGCCAGCCGGGGAGCCAGGGCACCGACTCCGGCCACTGCTCGGGGCTCCCGTCGTCAAGAACCAGGGTGGCGGCGGCGTTCCGGGCGGCGAGGGCGTCGGCATCGGGCCCCGGCGGATGCATTTCGGTGGGCTGGAAGAGTCGGCCTCCGAAGCTCGCGATCACCTCCCCGAAGCGCTGGAGCCCCGAGTGCCCCGACACCGTGAGGGGAGCCTCGATGCGGACGAGCATCCCCTCGAGGCGCGACCAGCTGTCGGCGGATTCGGGTGGGTCGCGCACGACGGCCACCTCGACGGCGTCGAGCCCCACCGCGCCGAGGTCATCGAACTCCGCGGCCAGGATGGCGGTAAGGGTGGCAGGCGCCTCTCCCAGCTCCGTCACCTCGCCCTGGACCCGGACCAGATGGCCCACCGGGCCGGGGGGGACCGCCAGGGAGCCGGACGTGACGAAGATGCCGTCCGAGGTGGCAGGGTCGCCGTCCCCTTCGCCGGCGGGGGACTGCATGAAGAAGCCGCCGATCCCGTCGAAATGGGCGGTGACGACGCCTTCCACGATGACAACGCTCCCCACCATGGGGCTCGTCTCGCCGGGCCCCTGGACCGCCCCGATGGCGACCACCTGGGGCGAGGCGGGAAGGACGCCGTCGCATCCGGCGAAGAGGCCCGCGAGAACGGCGGCCGTGAGGACGAGGAGCGGAGGGGGGATTCGCATGGGGGTCATGGGTGCGGGTTCGTGCCGGTGC
>REBP01000122.1 GCA_007692665.1 Gemmatimonadales bacterium
AGTAGTCCCAGGTCAGCCTGCCGAAGCGCTCGCGCTCGTGGGCCTCGGCCCCCGAGGCCTTCACCAGGCGGATCCCCGAGAGCGTCTCCTGGATGTGGGAGTTCACCTCTCCGGCAATGTTCAGGATCGACTGGTCCCCGCGCCGGACGCGCCGCAGGAGGGGGCCCCACACCGCTGCGATGATGGGGAGCACGACGAGGGCCGCGAGCAGGAGCTCCCACGAGAGAAGCGCCATGATGAGGAGCGCGGCCAGAAGCTCGAACACCGACGAGATGATCTTCGCGAGCTCCTTGGTCACGAGCGTGCGGAGCTGCTCCACGTCGTGGGTGAGGCGCGACACGATCTGTCCCACCCGGGTCCGGCCGAAGAACGACAGGTCCAGGTCCACCAGGTGCCCGTACACCTCGTTCCGGAGGTCCCGGGTCACGGCCTGCTCGATCCAGGCCACCAGGTAGTTCCTCATGAAGTCGAAGATGTTCTTGAACAGGAACACCACGAGGAGGAAGAGGATGATCCCCTGGATGGCCTCGGCGGGCGGGGCACCCAGGTCCACGAACCGCCCGAGCGTGACATCCAGCCCCCAGTCCAGCCACCCGCTGGCCCCCTGGTCGCCCGCGGCGGCGGCGGTCGCCCGTGCGGCACGATCGGCCGGGTCCGCGAAGAGCGTCTCCAGGAAGGGGATGAGGAGCGCGATGGAAAACGCGTCCAGCCCGGCATAGAGGAAGGTTGCCGCCACCGCCACCCCGAAGACCGGAAGGTAGGGCCGGAGGTACCGGAGAATGCGCAGGTATCGCTTCACGGGATGGGGTCCGGCTCAGCGGGGGCGGGGGGTCAGGAGCGCAACCGGGACGATCATCTCCTCGGGGGAGATCCCGCCGTGGAGGAAGGCGTCGCGGTAGCGGGCCTGGTATTCCCGGAGCTTCGTCGGGTAGACCATGTAGTAGTCCTCCAGGGCGATGACGTAGCTCATGCCCAGGCGCCCCGACGGGATCTGCAGATCTCCCGCCTCGGAGGTTGCGAAGACCGTGTCCTGGTTCTCGGCGCGCAGGTCCTGGCCGAACTTGTACCGCAGGTTGGACGTCGCGTCGCGCTTGGCGAACACCGTGGTGGGGCGGCGGCAGAGGATGGACCCATGGTCGGTGGTGAAGACGACCCGGATCCCCTGCCCGGCGGCTTCCCGGAGCAGGCCGAAGAGGACGGATCGCTCGAACCAGGTAAGGGTCAGGTCCCGGAGCGATCGCTCGTCGCGCGCCATTTCCATGAAGACCGGCGACTCGGCGCGCGTGTGGATCACCAGGTCCATGAAGTTGAAGACCAGCGCGATGACCTCGGTGTCGCGACTCAGCGCCGTCCGGACCCGGGCGCGGAGCTGATCCCCCTCCCGGTCCGAGAACACCTTCTCGTAGTGGACGCTGACCTTGCGACCGGTCTCGCGGAGGAGCTGCTCCCGCAGGAGTTCGTCCTCGAAGGCGTTGAGGCTCCCCTCGTCGTCGAAACCGGCCCACCAGGCGGGGTGATCCTCGGCAATCCGGTCCGGGAACTGGCCGGAGAAGATCGCGTTCCGGGAGTACGGCGTCGCGGTGGGGAGAATCGAGTAGTGGAGGACTTCCTCCACGTCGAAGAGGGGCGTGAGGAGCGGGAGCATGACGCGCCACTGATCGAGACGCATGCAGTCCAGGACCACGAGGAGAATGGGGTCCCCGTCGAGGCGCGGCACCACGAAGTGTGAAACCAGGTCCGGCGAGAGGACCGGGCTCCCCTCCCGGTCGCGCATCCACTCCGGGTAGACGTCCCGGATCCAGCTTCCGAAATCGCGGCGCAGGTCGGTGAGGAGTGCCTCCACCGTTTCGAGAAGGCCGTCCTCCCCGGCTTCCTCGAGGCGAAGATGCCAGTCCACGAGCTCACTGTAGAGGGATGCGAAGTCCTCGGCCTCGTCGGCCTCGTGACGGAGTTCCCCCAGGCGTGGCCAGCGGGAGGCAAAGTCCTGCGCCACCTGCTGCTGGCGGATGGAGGACCCTTCGAGGATCCGGGTCACCGCCGACAGGACCTGGAGCGGGCTCGCCGGCTTCACCAGGTAGTCGTCCACCCTCCGTCCGATGGCCTCGGTCATGGTCCGGTCCTCTTCGGACTTCGTGATCATGACCACGCGCACGTGGGGGTCCTCCCGGCGGAGGATCTCGAGCACCTCGAGTCCGCGCAGCCCGGGCATCTGCTCGTCCAGGAGGACAAGGTCGTAGGGGGAGGTGCGCAGGAGCTCGAGCGCGTCGTCGCCGTTCGGAACGGCGTCCACCCGGTAGCCCCGCTGCTCGAGAAAGAGGAGGTGAGGCTTGAGAAGGTCGATCTCGTCGTCGACCCAGAGGATTCGGCGGGGGGCTCTTGACATGGGCCAAAGCTACGGGATGCCGGGGGCGGGGCCAAGGCAATGGGGGAACTTTGATCTCGTTCCGGGGAAACGAGGACCATTGTCCGCGGTCGTCCCCGTCCTCTCCCGTTCTCCCACTCACGCCTTCGCGCACGCCCTCGCGGCGCTTGCCTGGAAGGCCCATCCCAAAGGATGAATCGATGAAGACGCTTCGATCCTTCACCTTCGCGCTTCTCGCCGGGGTCATGGCGAGCCTCTCCGTGGGCACCACTCCGGCCCTCGCCCAGGGATCCGGCGCAGTGGACGCCTCGATCACGGACGCCGCAACCCTGGAGTCCGTTCTGGTCGGCCACGAGCGGAGCGCCGACCGCAGTCGCAGCCGGCTCGCCGACCTGCTGGCCCACGAGGACGTCAGGGCCATGGCCGAAGCCCGGGGCATCGCCATGGATCGGGTCGAGGCCCGGGCGGCCACGCTGTCGGACGAGGAGGTGAGTCGCGTGGAGACCATGGTCGACGCAGCTGCCGAGGCCCTCGACCTGAGCCGGACGATCACGATCAGCGTCTCGACGGTGATCATCATCCTGCTGCTCCTCATCCTGATCACCTGAGTCATCGTCTGCGGAGCCGCCTCTCGATCCTGCCTCTGCTGGCCGTCGGCCTGAGCCTCCACCTGGCCGCACCCGCGGCCGGTGCCTCGGTCGCGTCCGTCCGGCAGGGAGCGTCGGCTCCGCCGTGCGATGAGGCAGTGGAAGCCGCCGTGGGTCGGGCCGCCGCCGGCGACCTCGCGGGGGCCGGGGTCCTGCTCGAAGACGCGCTGCCACGCTGCCCGGACCACCTGGGCGTGCTTCGGGAGCTGGCGGCCGTTCGTTTCCGCGAAGGCCGCCGGGCCGACGCCGAGGCGCTGGCCCGGCGCCTCCTGGTTCTGGATCCCCAGCTCGAGTGGGGATGGGATCTCCTCGGCACGCTCCGGTACCTGGACGACGACGCGGTGGCCGCCCTCCGCGCCTGGAACCGCATCGGTCGTCCCCGGCTCGGAGCGGTCGATGTCGTGGGTCCGGCCGGAGCACCCCCGTCGCCAGGGACGCGTCTTCGCCCGGGATCCGTTGTCACGCCGGAGGACCTGGTTCGCGCCAGGCGTCGACTCGAGGCCGTCCCGACGGTGAATCGGGCCCGTGTGTCGTACCGCCCCCTCCCCGGAGGCCAGGTCCGGGTCGAAGGAACGGTGACCCGGCACCCCCCCCACACGCTCACGCGGGGTGTTCTGCCCGCCCACCTCGCCCGCGCCGTGGGGGGCGCCCTCAGGATCGAGGCCGCGGACCGGGCGGGGCGGGGAGAGCACATCACGCTCCACGGTGCGCTGGACCGGGACCTGCGGGAGGTCGGGCTCACGCTTGCGCTCCCGGCACCGGGGGGCGCGGCTTCGGCGCTGGACTGGACGGCAAACCACCGGGTGACGAAGCTGGAGAATCGCCGAACCGAACGGACAGGCGGCCGCGCCACGGTCCGGCCCTGGCCCACGGCCCGAACCCGGGGGTCGGCAGGGTTCGGGGTGGACCACTGGCCCGGATTCGGGACGCACGCTGTGCTGGAGGGGACGGCGAAGCTTGACCTGGGGCGGGTCGTGGCCCTCGACCTCGGCGGGTCGTGGTGGACCGGGGGCTTCGGCCTCACCGAGGTCGCCCTCGGGACCCTGGTGGACCGGAGCTCGGTCCCGGGAGCGAGGGAGGCGGTCGGGGGAGAGGGAGCGGACCGGCTCGCCGTGGGCCCGGCGCTCCGCAGCCGCACGACGCTCACGGCGCTCCACGGCGTGGTGCCCGGTGGCACCCCCGACGACCTGGCACCTCGCTTCGGCGGGCGCCGAAGTTCCACGCACCCGATGCGGGCAGCGGGAAGGGTTCTCCCCCCGGGAGACGCCTGGCTCCACGGAACCGTGGAGGTCACGCATGGGTGGGCGACGCCCACGGGGATCCTCGTCGGCGGCGCCCTCTTCGCGGACGCGGTCCGGGGACTCGGAAGCGCGGCGGGTGACCCCGGCGACCCCGGCGGCCCGGGCCCCGGAACGGTCAACCTCGGGACGGGGCTCCGCCTGGGCGTCCCCGGTGCCCAGGGGTGGCTCCGCGCCGACTGGGCGGTCGATCCCTCCACGGGCCGGTCCCGGGTCTCCGTCGCCTGGGTGGGACGGGACGGGTAGCGACGGACTCAGGGGCCGATACCGTCCGCCTGTTCCAGGAGGGCGAGAAAGCGTCGCTCGGCCTGCCGAAGGCCACGGATCTCTTCCGGCTCCACCGAGTCCAGGAAGCCCCCCAGGTTCCCCTCCAGGTGCGTGTCCACGAGGACCGGGTGAACGTAGAACTCCCGGCAGATGGCCGCCGTGTTTCCCAGCGCGGCGGCCACCAGGTCGAACGCCTCCTTCAGGTGCTTCTGTCTCCCGCGGTCATCCTCCGCGCACGGCAGGCGGCAGAGGGCCTCGAGGAGCTGGATCGTGCCCGTCCAGGTGCGGAAGTCCCTGGCCGTGAAGTCCGCCCCGCCGGCCTCGCGGATGTATTCGTTCACATCGGCTGCGGCCACCGGGTGGCGCTCGCCGTCCTCGTCGTGGTACTGGAAGAGTTCGTGGCCGGGGATCTCGTAGCAGGCCTGCAGGATGCCGGCGAGCCTCGCGTCGTCCAGCCCGACCTCCTGGTCCTTGCCCCCCTTGCCACGAAAGCTCACCCGCGCCCCCCTGTCCGTGAAGTCGACATGCTTCCGGCGGAGGGTCGTGAGCCCATACGAACCGTTCTTCCGGCTCGAATCGCGATTGCCGATTCGGATGCCGGTGAGGTCCAGGAGCCGCACGAGCACCGCCAGCACCTTCTCCCGCGGCATCCCTTCGCGCCTCAGGTCCCTCCGCACCCTGCGGCGAATCCTCGGCAGCGTTCGGCCGAAGGCCGCCATCCGGTGGAACTTCCGGCGAGCGCGGATCTCGGTCCATGCGGGGTGGTAGCGGTACTGCTTCCGCCCCTCGGCGTCCCGTCCGGTGGCCTGGATGTGGCCCTTCGAATCGGCGCAGATCCACACATCGGTCCAGGCCGGGGGAATCGCCAGTTCCCCGATGCGCGCACGCTCCGAGTCCGATGTGACAAGGCGGTCCGACGGCGTGTAGTAGCTGAACCCCTTTCCCCGACGGACCCGGCGGATCCCCGGCTCGCTTTCGGTGACATAGCGCAGCCCGGCTTCGCGGGCGAATTCTTCGGGCGGCCGGGGGGTCAGGTCGAGGGATGCGGCGTTCATGGATGGAACCCTGGAAGGCGATGTCTACCGGGTGGCCGTCTGCCCCGAGACGGCAAGGATCTCCCCGGTGCAGAACCGCGAGTCGGCCGAGGCGAAGAACACGTAGGCCGGGGCGATTTCGGCGGGCTGTGCCGGTCGCTCCCACGCCGTGTCGGCACCGAAGTCCTCCACCTCGTCCTCATCCCGCGTCGAAGGGATGAGCGGCGTCCACACCGGACCCGGCGCCACGCAGTTCACGCGGATGCCCCGCTCCGCCACCTGGGCGGAAAGCGACTTCGTGAAGACGTGCACCGCCCCCTTCGAGGCGGCGTAGTCCAGCAGGGAGGCCGAGCCCCGAAGGGCCACGACGGAACCGGTGTTGATGATCGCCGAGCCCTTCTCAAGGTGCTCGAGCGCGGCGCGGGTGACCTGGAAGACCGAGAGGATGTTGGTCCTGAAGGTGCGGTCCAGCTGTTCGTCGGAGATGTCCTCCAGGCGCTCCTGCTCCCAGTGGGCGGCGAGATTGTTCACGAGGAGGTCCAGTCCTCCGAACTCGGTCACCGTGCGCTTCACCACCTCCCGACATGCCTCCGGCTCCGTCAGGTCACCCGGCAGGGCGAGCGCGCGACGGCCCGCCTTCTCGATCCAGCGGACCGTCTCGGCGGCATCCTCGTCCTCGGAGAGGTAGGAGATGGCGACATCGGCCCCCTCCCGGGCGAAGGCGATCGCCACGGCCCGTCCGATGCCGCTGTCGCCCCCGGTGATGAGCGCCCGGCGTCCCTCGAGGCGCCCGGACCCCCGGTAGCTCTCCTCCCCGTGGTCTGCCCGGGGCTCCATCTCGGCATCGGAGCCCGGCCATTCCTGCTGCTGCCCGCCTGGCCCCCCCGCCGCCCGTTCCTCCGCCGTCGGATCCGGCGACTTGCCGATTCCCGCGCCCGCTGCTTCCGTCTCGTTTCCCATGGTGTCTCCTCCGGGTCGATGCTTTCCAGACTGGTCAGAGGCTCTCGAGAGGGGTGACGGCCGGCCCGTTCAGGACCTCGCCCGACACGGAGAACCGCGATCCATGGCAGGGACAGTCCCAGGATGTCTCGGCGGAATTCCATACCACCCGGCACCCCAGGTGCGTGCAGGTCGGGGAGAGCAGGTGGAGGCGGCCCTCCTCGTCCCGGTATGCCGCCACTGCGTCCCCCTCGTGGCGGCAGATGGCCCCCGCCCCGGGGGCAAGTTCCTCGGGTTCGGGGCCCGACAGCTGCCGGATGCGGTCGCCCACGAAGCGCTTCGCATCGTTCATTCCCTCCCCGATGGCTTCGCCCAGCCCGCCGGAAAGCTGCGAGCGTCCCGCATCGAAGGTCTCGGCCCAGGGATTCGTGGCACCCGTCAGGCCGTCCGCCAGGATCCGGGCGGCTGCCGTCCCCAGGGTAAGCCCCCACTTCCCGAAGCCGGTGGCGACGTGGATGGACTGGGAGGAGGGCCGCATGCGCCCGATGAGGGGGAGCCCGTCCACGGACATGTAGTCCTGCGATGACCACCGTGCCACGACCTCCCTGGCCCCGAACTCCTGCTGCGCAAAGGTCTCGAGCAGTTCCCACGGTTCCTCGTGATCCTCTGCCTGCCCGGTCTTGTGGTCGGCCCCGGTCACGAGCAGGAGAGGTTCGCCCTCCGCCCGGGGAATCGGTCGGATGGAGAGCGTCGGTTCACCGATGTTGATGGACATGGACTCCGGTGGGACATCGGCCCCGCTCATGGCCACGCAGTAGGAGCGCGAGGGATGAACGCGGGCGAAGAACCCGCCGCGGTCCAGGAAGGGAATTCCGCAGGCGAGCACGACGTGGGGCGCCTCGCACTCGGCTCCGTCCCGCGTGCGAACGAGAACGCGCTCGTCCTCGCCCTCCACCTCCTCGACCTGGCTCCCTTCGTGAACATGGCACCCTGCCCCGTCCAGGGCCTTCGCAAGACCCAGGCAGTACCGGAGTGGGTGAAAACTCGCCTGCCGGTCGAGTCGGATACCTGCCGCGATCGGAAACGGAAGATCCGAATCGACGACCTTCTCCACGGCGAGACCCGCACGCCGCCCTGCCTCGACCTCGGCGTCGATCTCGTGGGTGCGGTCGGCATCGCGCGTGAAGGTGAGAGCCGCCCGGCGCTGGAACTGGCAGTCGATGCCGAGTTCCTCCGCGAAACCCGCGATCCGTGCCAGCGCCCACTCGTTGGCCTCCGCGTAGACCCGGGCCGCCTCCCGACCCGACCGGTCCTCGATGGAGGCGTACGAGAGCCTGTGGAGCGAGGTGAGCTTCGCCGACGAATACCCCGTGGTTCCCTCGCCCACGCGGTTCGCCTCGAGCAGGGTCACCCTCATCCCGGCTTCCTTCAGCAGGAGCCCGGTCGTGAGCCCGACGATCCCTCCCCCCACCACGATGACATCCGCCGAGGTGCGTCCGGCGAGGGGCACGTACGCCGCGGGTTCGGCGGACCGCTTCCACCAGGAGGGGTTTCGAGGATGACGGATCGGTTCGGACATGAGGACCTCCCTTTGCCCACGGGTGGATGCTGTGTGTGATGGCCGGGAGGGGATGCATGCAACGCCCGTGCCGACCCGGAGGAACGGCGGCTCACAGGGGGCATGGGCCTTGCAATCCTCTCCGGATGCTTCGGCGAGGCCGCCGAGGCCCACCTGTTCATCCGGAAAGGGAGGACCCCATGCAGAACGCAGACGAACGGAACCGCGACCCCGGGACCGACGACGACAAGGACGGCATCCGGGAGCGACCGGGAGACCTGAAGGACGACGGCTCGACACGGGAACGACGGCGTGACAGGGGATGGGACCCGGACGACAGGTCGAGCGAAGGGGGCACCGGGGAAGGGAAGGACCCGGCGGAACGGGAAGGCAGCTGAAACAAGGGGTTCACCGGCTCCGTAGGGTGCGGCGAGGGAGGGGGATGCAGCAGGTCCTCTCTCTCGCCGGCCGCCGATCCGGAGGGTGGCTGGAACCGCAGTCGCACGTGACCTGCACTTCCATGAACCCTGCCCGACCGGCGCACGACTCCGTGTCGCCCGTCCGAGGAGAACCATCATGCATTCCACCACGACCACCCAGTCCGGCGCTTCCCTGTCCATGCCCCGCTTCGCGGTGCTGGCATCAGCCCTCCCCCTGGCGCTCCTCCTCGGTGCGCCGCTTGCTCCCGCCGAGGCCGCAACCCTCTCCGTTTCGGACCACTCCTCGGCCCTTGCCTCGCCATCTCCGGGGTCCAGTCCGGAGCGTGCCGCCGAACTCGAAGCCAGGGCCAGGGAGATGATGGCCCTGGTCGACCGGCAGAAGGACGCAGCACGGCTCTTCAGGGAGGCAGCCGACCTCCGTGAGGACGGCGATCCCCTGAAGGTGGAAAGTCTCCGGAATGCATCGCGCTCGAACTTCTACGCGGGCAGGACGAACCGGGCACTGAGCGATGCCGCCGAGGCGGCGCGCCTCGCCCTGCGGCAGGGTGACGTGGTCGCTGCGGCCCATGTCCACGTGGACGCCGCGTGGATCGCCCTCGAGCTGGGGGACAACTCCACCGCGGCGCAGCACGCGGAGGACGCCCGCATGCTGGCGGCCTCGCCGCTCCTGACGCGGGCCCAGCGCATGGACCTGATGATCAGGCTGGCCGAACCGGTCTGACGGGTCGACCCGAAGGCTCGAGTCGCGAGGCAGGGGAGCCCGTCATTCTGCGGACTGACGGGCTCCTTCGCGTTCGTGGTCGGAGCCGAGGGCCAGGCGCTCATCCACCATCGCCAGGAGCTCCGCCACGACGAAGGGCTTGAAGAGGTAGGCAAACGCCCCCAGGCCAAGGAGCCGTCGGGCCTGTGCCGGGGAGGCATCCCCGCTGATCATGATGACGGTGGTATGCTGGAGTTCGGCGTGGTTCCGGATCTCGGCGAGCACCTCCTCGCCACCCATGTCGGGAAGATTGAGGTCCAGAAGCACCAGGTCGGGTCTGTGCCGGACCGCCATGCGAATCCCCTCTGCACCCACCGCCGCGGTGAGGAGTTCGACTCCGGGCCGACGCCGGAAGATCCGGCGGAAGAGCGTGAGATTCGCAGGGTGATCCTCAACCACGAGTACCGTCCCGGACACCTCCTCGGCTGCCGTCCGCCCCGGTGCTCCCCCGGCGCCCACCTCCCCGGCCACGGGCTGGGTCGGACCCTTTCCCCCCGCTTCACCGGCCCCGGCCTTCGCCTCGGGCAGCTCCACCCGGAACTCGCTGCCGGTGCCCACCAGGCTGCTCACCCGGAGGGTGCCCCGCATGGCCTCGACCAGCGCCCTCGACAACGGAAGCCCGAGCCCGGTTCCTTCCGGCTCCAGCTCCTCCATGCCGAGACGATCGAAGGGCACGAAGAGCCTGGCCTGCATCTCCTCCGCAATTCCTCGCCCCGTGTCTTCCACCACGATCTGCAGCCGCCCGGGCCCGGCGGGCTCGGCACCGATCTCCACGCGGCCCCCGGGCCGGTTGTACTTGATGCCGTTCGTCAGGAGGTTCACGAGCACCTGTCGCAGGCGCCGCCGGTCGGCCTCGGCGTAAAGGGTGGTGCCGTTCTCGTGGGGCCGGACCACCAGCGTCACCCCCCGTTCGTCGGCAGCGAAGCGCACCAGGTCTGCGGCCTCTGCGATGACACCGGCCACGTCGAACCCCGTGGTGGATACCCGGATGCGGCCGGCCTCGATGCCCGTGATGTCCAGGACCTCCTCGATGAGGGCCAGGAGGTGCTCGCCGGCCCGCACCACCTGTGCCGCGTGCTCCTGCGCCGTCTCGTCGCCCGTTTCGTCGCGGATCAGCTGTCCGAAGCCGAGGACCGCCGTCAGCGGCGTTCGAAGTTCGTGGCTCATGCGCGACAGGAACTCGGTCTTCGCCCGGTTGGCCCCCTCGGCCGCCGCATGGGCCAGTTCGAGCTGGTGACTCCTGGTGATGTCACTGAGAACCCCGACGACCTCGACCTCCTCCGACCCCGGACCGTCGTCCCTGGCGTCCGAGCGAACCCTCCGTTCGTCCCGGAGCCACCGGTAGCTGCCATCACCGTGCCGGAACCGGTACTCCATGACCACCGACTCCTCCTGGCCCAGGAGCGCAGCACGGGTCCGGACTGACGCGAGGTCGTCGGGGTGGATGCGGTTGTCCCACCACAGGGGGGCCAGGGCGTCCGTCGGGTCGAGCGCCAGGATCCACTGCAGGTTGTCGCTGATCCACCGGACATTCGGGGTGGAGGGGCCGGGAGAATCGGTGGGCGCCTGCCCTCCGTTTCCCGGAGAGAGGGCGTAGCGGAACAGGATGGCCCGGCTGGAGGAAACCAGGTGCTCCAGGCGTTCCCGCACCTCCCGGGCCTCGGCTTCGCGCTCCGAAACCTCGCGCACCTTGGCCTCCAGGGACCGCCGGGAGTCGCTGACGCGCTCGGCCATGGCGTTGAAGGCCCCGGCCAGCATCCCGATCTCGTCGGTTCGGGCGAGGGTCACCCGGGTCTCGTCATTGCCCCGGCGCAGTTCGTCGGCGGCGGCGGCGAGGGCGTCGAGTCCCCGGGTGATCCGCCCCGCCAGAAACCACCCGATGCACGCGCTGGCCAGTACGAGCAGGAGTCCGGCAAGGATCAGCCAGCGGACGAGACGGTCGCTACCCTGCTGGATCACCCCGCGGGGCAGCCGGACCCCGACGACCCAGGGGGTAGGCGGTGCGGGCACCAGCGCGAGGTACGCGTTCCCGGGATCCGCACCCGACGCCCGGACCGCGCGGACCGGGAGGCCCTCGATCGGGGAGTCTCCCAGTTCCAGTGCCGGCACGCCGGCAGCGAAGTCGGTCCAGACCCCCGCATCCAGGTCCGCGAGGTACACCTGCGCGGTGGGGTCGATGAGTCCCCGCACCAGCTGGAGCGCCTCAGGGGTGGTTTCGAGCATCCGCCAGTGAATCACGGTCCCCAGGGGAGCTTCGGCGGTCCCCACCCGCGCCACCCCACCATAGAAGACGCTCTGTCGGTCGTCGGCCGCAGACGGCACCACGCCCGGGGAGAGGGGGCTGACCCATGCGTCCAGGGCCTCGACCTCCGGCGAGCCGAGGGGCGTGCCCGGTGGCGGAAGGAGGGCGGCGCTCGCGAGAAGCCGAGCCCCCGCGGTGCTCCGGATCTCGAGCACCGGGTTCCCGGGAAGATCGATCTGCCTGAAGGCCTCGAGCGCCGCCCGGCCGTTGGCGTCCGACGGCTCCGCCAGGAACGCCCGCACTTCGGGAAGCTCGGCCGTGACCCTCGTGCGCTCCTGGATCGAAACCCCCGCCGCCGAGATGGAGGCGGCGATGGGCCTCGCGGATGCCACCATCCGCTCCCCGGCCAGGACCAGGGCCGCCTCCCGGACCTGGTGCCAGGTGGCCAGCGTGAAGATCGCCACCGCCATCGCCGCCACGCCCGCCACGAGCAGGGCGATTCTCGCCCGGATCGAATTGCGCCGGGGAAGGGGGCGGACAGGGCGGCTGGAGTTCACGGGCAAAGTCCGGAATACAGGCGAGAAGGCCGGGCCCGTTGCGGTCACTCGGGGTCCGAGGCGGAACACAAACGCCTACTTCATTCGTTCCGGTCGATTTGTGTGGAGGATCTGAACGATACCCTCCCACACTTCCCTCCGCCATCCCCGCGCGCGCCGTTTTCCGAGCCGGACCGCCCCGGACCCTGCCCGGCTGCCCCGGCCCCCGGCCGGCCCCGTCTCTCCCCGCTCCCCCGTCTGCCCCTACCCCTTCACCTCCGCCAGCGCGAGCTCCACCTCTTCCCAGTCGTTCATGAGCTTCGGGAGCTCCCGGTCCACCAGTCGCGCCCGCTCGTCCTGGAGGCGCTTGACCACCTGCGGCGCCGTCCGGTCGAAGTATCCGGGCTCGAGGAAGAGCGCGTCGATCTCGGCCACGCGGGCTTCCCCCGACTCGATGCGCCCGGTGAGTTCGTCGCGCCGCCGCTCGAGGACCTTCGGGTTGCCGGTCCCCCCCGCCGGGCGGCGCGCTCCGCCCGACCCCGTCGCCTGCGCCGAGGCCTTCGCATCCCCCCCACCACCTCCCGCGCGGTCCCCCCCCTTCGACTCGGACCGGGACTCGGACCTGGCGGCCTTCTTCTCGCGCTTGGCCTTGAGCACCACCTGGGCGGCGTCCAGGTGATCGTCGCCGCACCAGTCCACGTATTCGTCGTAGGTGCCGCGGTAGTCCCGGATCCCGCCCGGGCTGATCTCCACGATGCGGGTGGCGAGTTCCCCGACGAACCAGCGGTCGTGGGACACGAAGATGATGGTGCCGGCGAAGGACTGGAGCCCTTCCACCAGCGCCTCGATGGACTCGAGGTCCAGGTGGTTCGTGGGCTCGTCAAGCACCAGCACGTTGGGGCGGTCCAGCGCGATGCGGGCGAAGACCAGGCGCGCCGCCTCGCCTCCGGACAGCGCGTCCAGCCGCTTGAGCCCGTCGTCGCCGGAGAAGAGGACGAGCCCCATGCGTCCGCGCACGTAGCCCCGGTCCCGGTCGGGGCACGCCTCCCAGATCCAGCTCTCGGCGGTTCCGTTCCGGTTCTCGAACTGGTCCTTGTAGTCCTGCGCGAAGTAGCCGGGGTGCGTCTCGTACCCCCAGGTGACCTCGCCGGCGTCGGGCTCGAGGCGCCCCATGGCGATCTTGAGGAGGGTGGACTTCCCGATCCCGTTCGGCCCCATGATGGCGAGGCGGTCGCCGCGCTCCACCGTCAGGTTCACCCCGTGGAGGACCTGGTTCTCGCCGAAGGCCTTCTTCACCCCGTCGACCTTGAGGACCTCCTTCCCCGAGTCGCGCTTCGGCTCGAAGCGGAAGGTGGGCCAGCGCCGGGAGGAGGGGGCGAGTTCCGTCATCTCGGAGGCCCGCTTCTCGATGACCTTGGCCTTGCTCTGGGCCTGGCGCGCCTTCGAGGCCTTGGCCTTGAAGCGGTCCACGAAGCGCTGCATCTCGGCGATCTCCTTCTCGCGCCCCGCGATGTCCTTCTCGCGCCGGCCCCGCTCCTCGTGCTTCGCCACCTGGAATTCGGAGTAGTTGCCGTGGTAGAGCTGCACGGTCTGGTAGTCCACGTCCAGGATGTGCGTGGCGACGTTGTCGAGGAAGCGGATGTCGTGCGAGATCACCACCACCGGCCCGGAGAACTCGGCCAGGAAGGTCTCGAGCCACCGGATCGACAGGATGTCCAGGTGGTTCGTGGGCTCGTCCAGCAGGAGGACGTCGGGGGCGCCGGCCAGCACCTGGGCCAGGAGCACGCGGAGCTTGAAGCCGCCGGACAGGGTGCGCATGGGCTGCTGGTGCTTCTCGGCGGGGATCCCGAGCCCCTCGAGGATCGCGCCGGCCCGGGCCTCGGCGGTGTAACCGTCCAGCCGCTGCACCGTCTCCTCGAGCTCGCCGAAGCGGTCGGCGTCGAAGTCACCCCCGGCGGCGGTGTCGGCCAGGAGCGCCTCCTTCTCGATCATGGCGTCGTAGAGTTCCCGGTTTCCCATCATGGCGACGCTGACGATGGACGCCTCGTCGTGGAGGAACTGGTCCTGCCGGAGCACCCCCAGCCGCGCCCGCTTCGGGATCGAGACCGTCCCCTCGGAGGCCTCGATGTCGCCGGTGAGAATGCTCAGGAGCGTCGTCTTCCCGGAACCGTTCGCCCCCACGAGCCCGTAGCGTTCGCCCGGGTTCAGCTGGAAGGTGGCCCCCTGGAAGAGAATATGGTCGCCGTAGCTCTTGGCGAGGTTCGAGACCGAGATCATGCGCGGGCCTCCAGGTAGCGGCGTCCGGTGGTCATGAGCTCGGTGAAGGCGGCCTCGTCCCGCGCCCGCACGCTCGCGGTGACCCGGCTCACGGCCTGCTCCAGGGCATCGAGGGCTTCGGTCCCATGATCATTCAGCGACTGGATCTCGTAATAGAGATGCGGATTCTCCGATGCGACGCGGGAGGCCACCGCGAGCTGCGCGTCGAAGGTGGTGCTCGAGAGGCGCTGGAGCACCGGCGCAGCCTCGCCGCTGTCGGCCAGTGCGGTGAAGAAGGCGATGTTCACGGCGTGGGAGAGCCCCAGGACGTAGGCCACGAGGCGGTCATGCTGGTCCAGGGGCATCTCGATCTGCTCGGCGCTGGTGGAGGCGAAGAGGGCCCGGGCGTCGGCGGTGGCGCCGGGGTGGCCCGCATCGCAGAAGAGTACGTGGCGGCCCGAGAGGAGCCGCGTGTCCGGGCCGAACATGGGGTGGATGGAGGTGACCCGGCACCCGGCGTCGGCCAGCGCGGCGAGCCCCTTCCGGAGCGGCGACTTGAGGGACCCCACGTCGAAGACGAGCCCGCCGGGACGAAGCTCGGCCAGCCGCTCGAGGATCCGGGCCGACACCGCGAGGGAGGCCGACACCACGATGAGGTCGTGGTCCAGCCGGACCGCGGCCTCCTCGGTCCCGCCCTCGGCATCCCACGCCTCCACCGGGAGGAAGGCGTACCCCTCCACCGGCCCCGCGGGATCACTGACCTCCACGCCGTACCCCTGGGTGTCGAGAAAATCGACGAACCAGCGGCCCATCTTGCCGGCGCCCCCGATGACCAGGGCCCGACGACCCGAGCCACCGGCGGTGGCGGTGACCCGGGCGTGCTCCTGCTGCTCCAGCGACGCCCGAATCAGCGCGCGCAGCACCTCCTCGGCCAGGTCGGGGGCCAGGCCCCGCTCGGCGGCCCGGGCGCGCACGCCGTCCAGCACGGCCTTCTCGCGGCTGAAGTCGCGGAGCGGCCGTCCCACCGCCAGCTTCCGGGCCCCGATTTCGGCCACGAGGGCCTGCCGCTCGGCGATGCCGTCGATGATGCCGCGGTCCACCTCCGAGAGTCGCTCCCGGAGCTCTTCGATCGTCACGCGCCCGCTCTCCCGCATTCAGGTCCCGCCGCCAGGTGCCGCTACAAGGGTTCCGGGGAGAAACTCGTGAAGGCGGGGGCTCGGGACAATCCCCCGGGTCGGTGGGAGGAGGTGCGAAGGGAACGGCCGTGGAACCGACGGGCGCGGCCCCTGTACGAAGGAAGGAGTCCCCCCTGTCTCCCGGAACGCCACTCCTTCCCTGTCGTCCCGGAGCACGCTCCATGCGTACGCTTTCCATGACCGCGCTTGTCGGTCTTCTGTCCGTTGCGGTGGGCACCGCCCCCGCACCCGTCGCCGCCCAGGTCAGCTACGGCGTGCACGCCGTCGAGGCCCGCGACGCCTTCGGGGGCGCCCGGGGGATGGGCGCGAGGGTAGGCCTCAAGGTCCCCTTCCTCCCCGTCAGCGCCTTCGCCACCGGGGAGTACTTCCGTCCGGACTGCGGTCCGGCCCGGGGGTGCGGGCTTTCAGGGGTGTCCCTGGATGTGAACTACGCCCTCATCCCGATGCTGCCGGTCTCTCCCTACCTGACCGGCGGGTACACGCGCAGGACCTACGATCCCGGCGACGGGGCCGAGGCCTCCACCCCGGAGGGGATCCACATGGGCGCCGGCCTGGCGGCGGGGCTGGCGGGGTACGGTGTGTTCGGGGAGGCCCGCTACGAGTTCGTCGCGGCGCCCGAGCGGCAGCTCGTGGTCCGCGTCGGGATCCGACGCGGATTCTGACCTCCCCGAACACGTTCCGACCGGGTCAGAACCCGGTGCGGCCCATCTCCCCGGCCTGGTCACTCCTCCCGGAGGTGTGTTCGTCGCGCGTGCCGGCGGATCCGGACTCATCTTCCCCCACGTCATCCACCTGGTCACGGGCCTCGGCGATGGCGGCCCCCATGGCCGTGCGTCCCACCTCCCCGGCCCGCCCTGCGGCCTGACTGCCGATCTTTCCCGCCTCGTCCTTGAGCTGGTCGGACATGCCGCCCATCTTCCGGTCCTCGTACTCGCTGGACGGGACCGCCAGCCCGCTGGCGAGCCCGAGCCCGAAGACGATGCTTCCGATGGTGAGCGGACTCTCGGCCAGCATCTCCCGGAAACCTTCCCGGGCCCGAATTCCTGCCTCCTTCGTGCTCTCCTTCATGGAGTCGGTCTTCTCCCGCATGGACTCGGTCTTCTCCCGGGCCGTGGACATGGCTTCGGACGCCTTGTCGGAGATCCGGTCGGTGAAGTCCTCCCCGTTGCCGGCTCCGTCGCTTTCCTGGTGGCCGTTGCCCTGACCCTGGCTCCTGCCATGATCCTGCCCGGACTTCCCTCCCCGGGCACGATGGAAGTCCGTCCCGGACTGCCGCGACCCCGAAGAGGACCCGGCTCCCGGCGTCGACACCGAGCGACCACTGGCCTGTTCCACGGCGAGCCACCCAAGCCCGAGCCCCATCAGCGCGATGGGGACGGGGTGCTCCCGAAGGATCCCCCCCACGTCCGGGCCGCCCCCGGATCGCTGGCGGACCCGGTGCCAGACCTCGTCCACCAGGCTTCCGACGGAGAAGCGGTCGACCAGCTGGTCGACGGTTTCGTCCATCTCGCCCCGCGTTCTCCGTATGTCCTGGCGGATCTCGGCCGGGTCACGGTCCCTGTCCATGTCTCGACGAACCGGCTCGCGCCGCGTCGAACCCTCCTGCACGACCCCGTCCCGGACCACTCCGCCCCGTGTCGATTCGCGTTCCATGTCGTTGCGCATCGTGTTCTCTCTCATCGTGTCGTCCTTCATCGTGTGACCTCCTCCCTTGCCTCGGTAATCTTCTGTTCGGCCCAGCGCTTGTCCGTGCGGAGACTTTCACGGCTCCGCTCCGGCGTGAGGCCCTCTTCCGCGATCGCGTCCTTCCCCTTCGAGACCAGTCCCCACCCGACAGCGAGCAGGAGAACGGCCAGGATGAGGGGTGCGAGCCAGACCGCGATTTCCGCGTCCACAACCTGGACGAGAGCCGCGGTCACGCCCGTGTTGAGTGCCCAGAGCGCGAAAAGCAGGCCCGCCAGCAGAAGCCCGGCGCCGGCCGCAATGGCCCCCAGGTTTCGCTTCACGGTGTCGACCTTTTCGAGCATTTCGGCGCGGACGAGCGCGATCTCCTGCCGCACGAGTTCCGACCCTTCGCTCGAAAGCTTCCTGAGCAGGTCGGGCACCGACGCCGTCGCGGCCGCGGCCGGACGACCTTCCTCCCGGACGACACTTTCCATGCCGACCGGGGCACGCGGGTGGTCGGGCCGGTCCACCTGTCCATCCACCGGGTCCTTCGGTTGCCTGTTCATCCGTCGCTCCCCCGGCTTTCGAGGGGAGTGGAAGACCCGTGATCACCGGCCTGGTGGCCGCCGTCCCAGGTTCCCTGCCGGTCGTGGCCGTTGCCGGACCCCGTGCCGGACCCCCTGCTGGACGCCGTGCTCGTTCCGTTTCCCCCGTTCTCCGGGGCCGAGGCCCGGAAGAGCCGTCCGCTCAGCACGCCGGCGGCGAAGGCGGTTCCGAGGAACGCGGCCGGATTCGAGCGGCCGAGGTCCTCGAGATCGTCCATGAAGGCGCCGGGGTTCTCCCGCTCCAGGTAGCCCGCCATCCGCTCGACCTGTCCGGCAGCGCGCTCCGCGAGCTCCGCCAGCTGCCGGTCGCCGTCCTCCCGAAGGGAGCTGGATGCGGCTTCCAGGGCCTTGGCGAGACCCGTCCCGCGCCGTCCCATCTGGCCGGTCCACCGATCCGCGCGCTCTTCGGCTTCGTCGCGCAGTTCGTCGGCGACCCGACTCGCCTCGTCTGCCAGCTCACCGGCACTCTCCTGCGGTGGGCCGTCCGCTGCCTTCATCTGTCTCGTCGTATCAGTCATGCTGCCTCCAATCGGTCGCAGTGAGGGAAATACTGCTTCCTGTAAACGGGCAAAGGACATGCCCGGGGAGGCCGCGGTGGCACGGGAGACGGCCCTGCAGGGCCAAGCCATACGCGCCGTAGTACTTGCGGCGGCATCGGCAGCATGGAGGGAGGGAAGATGGAGCGGTGTGGCGCGGGCCGGCGGCTGTAGACCTTTCGCCCGGTCTGTAAGGAATACAGGCGCCTGCCGCCGGGGCAGACGATCAGGCGGTCGGGGCCACGCCGGCCAGCCGCTCCAGTGTCCAGGGCTTCGGGAGAAATGCGTGGGGGTTCTCCCGCGCCTCGATGCCCATGGCATGGGCCTCGTCGAATCCGCTGGTGAGCACGACCGGAAGATCGGGATCCAGGCTTCGAAGCATCGCCAGCGTGTCCCAGCCATTCATCCGGGGCATGACCAGGTCGCAGAGCACCCAGGAGATGCGATCACGGTTGTTCCGGAAGACCTCGACGGCTTCGACGCCGTCTGCGGCGGAGATCGTCTCGTACCCGAGGCGGGTCAGCATCTTGATGCCTACCTTTCGCAGGAGGGGCTCGTCCTCGACGATGAGAACCGTCCCCCGTCCCTCCCTGCGGTCCGTCGCACTCCCCCCCTCCGGGGTCCACTGCGTCTCGGCGGTCACGACCCCACGCGTCGGGAGATAGACCTCCATGAGGCTCCCCCCTTTCGGGCTCCGCCGGGCGGCGATGGCCCCCTCCTGAGCGCGCACCGCACCCAGGGCCACCGAGAGGCCCAGCCCCCGGCCGAATGCCTTCGTGCTGAAGAACGGGTCGAAGATCTGTTCCACGACATCGTCGGGAATGCCCGGCCCCTCGTCCTCGACTGCGATCCTGGCATGGGGTCCCTCGTCGGGCGTCCAGCTCGCCGGGAAGCGGGAACGGACGGGAATGTCCTCGGGGCTCACGGTGTCGACGTGGATGCGGATCAACCCCCCGCTGCCGTCGAAGGCCTCGCTCGCGTTGTTCACGAGATGCGTGAGGACGCGCTGGATCTGGGCCGGGCTCACCAGCACGTTCGGTCCACGATCGGGAAACCGTTCCTCGAGTTCCACGTTCCGGGGGAGACCGGCCCGCAGCATGGGCAGCAGTCGCCGGCAAAGCTCCGAGAGATCGTGGGGGGCGCGCTCATCCCGGCTCTGACCCAGGTAGGTGAGGAGCATGCCGCTGACTTCGGCGGCATCCCGTGCCGCAGCGAGGGCGTCGGAGACCGCATCCCTCGTCTCGGAGGCGTCAGGAAGGTCCTCCATGGCCATCTGGAGGTTGCCGGTGGTGACGGCGAGCAGGTTGTTGAAGCGGTGGGCCAGCGCCCCGGCCATGCGTCCGAGGCTGTCGGCCTTTGCCACCTGGCGAAGTCGCTCCTCCAGGTGCGCCCGCTCCCGCTCGGCCCGCTTCTGCTCCGAAATGTCGCTGACGACCACGCGGGCAAGGGGCCCGCCCTCGTCGTCGCCGGCGAGAACCGCGTGGCCCCGGACGGGCAGGGCGGCACCATCGGCGCGAACGAGCTCGAGCTCGAAGGTCCGGCGGCCCGAACCTTCGAAGATCTCGCCCCGTTCTCCGATCCAGGTTTCGCGGTCCCCGGGGGCGACGAAGCTGGCGAACGACCGATCCACGAGGGTTTCGCGATCCTCCAGGAGAAGCCGGGCCGCCGTGAGATTGGCCTCGATGATCTTTCCGGACCGGTCCAGCGTCAGGTAGGCCACCGGGGCCAGGTCGTAGAGGTCGAGGTAGCGGGCCCGGGAGTCTTCGATCTCCTGCTTCGCCCGCAGGAGTTCCTCGTTCTGCATCTCGAGCTGGATCTGGTGCACCCTGAGTTCACGGAACATGGTCCGCACGTCCTCGAGGTGGATCGGCGACTTCTCGAGGATCACGTCGCTTTCCAGCTCCACCTGCCGCTCGGCACGGTTCCGAAGCTCGACCAGGGGTGCTCCGCGGTCGCCGTACGGCCGGCCGGCCGTCCCCTCCGGAGGGGGTGCGGCGTTGGGCGGAGCGTCCGGTTCCGTCGCGTCGTCTTTCATGGTTTGGGCCGTACCTCTTCAGAACAGCGAACCGATTCCCAGCTCATTGTCTGTGCAGCAAGGTGCATGCCCCCGTCGGTCCGGCCGGGTCCGGAGCCTGCCGCGCGCCGGCATCTGCCTGAAGCTTCAGCTGCATCATGTGCTGGATCCGGTCGTGCATGAGCCCGGCGACCTGAACGAACCGTCGCCACGATTCCTCGTCGCACGCCGCCACCTGCCCCTCGTACGCCCGCCAGGTCTCGCCGCTCATGCGGGCGCCGAACCCGGGCGGCCGGCACCCGGCGGCCACCTTTTCGGCGCCATACGCCGCCCAGTCCGCCATGAGGAACCGCAGGTACTCGTCGAAGACCATCATCTTCTGCATCGCGGCATGCAGGTGCTCTCCCTCGAACCCGCCTTCCCAGACCCGGTCCCTGAACCGGTCCCTCGAGACGGCCCCGAAGCGGAGTTCCGACCGGTCCACGCTCTCTTCCGCCCAGTCCCAGGGCGCACGCTCCTCCCCCCCCAGTTCGGCCGGATCCACCGCGCGATCGCGACTGGCCATGTCATGCAGGACCGAGTAGTACATGGCCTGGTGAACGCGGTCGTGCATGATCTCGGTGATCTGGACGAAGTCCATCCAGGCCGAGCGATCTCCCTCGTCCTCGAGGCTGGCGCGGTAGTCGCCCCACTCCCCCCCCGAAATCCGGTCCGTGAAGGAGGGGACGAGCTCGCCATGGCCCAGTTCCTCGACGGCGTGGCGGGCGAGGTCGCTCATCATCTCGTGCATGAGGTTGTGGAAGGTCCCGAAGGCCCGCATGGCGTGGCCCCACCGGTCATCCTCCGTGATGTGCCGGGAGATGTAGTCCCGGAAATCCCCTCCGGAAATCGAGTTCATCCGGAGGTCCTCACGGTGGTCCAGCTCCCCGTCGGTCTGCCCCTGGGCAGGGGCGGCGAGGAGCAGGAAGGCGGAGGTCGCGGCGGTGAGCCAGTGGACATGGTTCATCTCTGCGGTCCTCTCTTGAAAATCGGGCCCTGGAGAGACGGGGCCGGAAAAATGTGCCGGCAGTTCCGGGACCCGGGCTTCGCCGCGCCTGCGGGCCCCTTCACTCCTGCATCGAAATCGTGTACGGGAACCAGCTCGACACCGGCTGCCCGTCGCGGCGAGCGGGCTGGAAGACCCACTGTGCGGCTTCGCTGATGATCTGCTGGTTGAACCGACGGTCCGAGGTAGGGGGCTCGATCCTGGTGGAGTCCGCAACGACCCGTCCCTCGGCGCTGACGAAGACCCAGACCTGGATCTCCTGGCCGCGGAGGCGGTTGTTCGTGGGCGGAATGATGAGACCCCGGGGTGTGGGCGGAACCAGGCGGAAGCGCCCCTCGTCGGTGGTACCACCGTCCCCCTGGCCCTGGCCGGTGGGAAGACCCGCGGCGCCGGTGGTCGGATCGGGATCGGGATCGCTCCCCTGGGTCGTGCCGGTGCCCGGCTGCGGCAGCTCCGGTGGATCCGGGGCCACCTCGGGGGTGGCATCGGGCTCGATCTCGACCTCGATGGGAGGCGGCTCGATTTCGGAGATCACCGGCACGGGCGGGGGTACCGCCGCGTCCGGGGGGGCGGAGGAAAGCTGGAGCGCAACGAGCGTCCCCTGGGCAGCACGGTCGTCGTCTGCCCGGGGACCCGCCGCCGAGAACGGCGACTCGGGGAGCGACGCCGGGGGCCCCACGAAGAGGAGCAGGAGGTGCAGGAAGACCGAGACCAGGATCCCGATCCGCCAGACCTTCCGCTCCCGCTCCCTCCGCTCCCGGATGGAGGCCGCGTAGGCATCCTCCGGCGGGGCGCCGCCGGTGTCGCGTTCGTTGGGGGTCATGGAACTCCGGGAGGGCGGCGCACATCTCCGGCCCCCGCGCATCGGGTGCCGATCGTCGCATCCAGCCGCGACACACCTCTAGTACGACCGAACCCCCCCGGAGGTTTCCTCGATCCTGAAATGGCTGCACGGAAATGGCGTCAGTAGAAGCGGTACCCCGGTGACATGAACGACGCCGGGAGGTACTGGACCAGGAACGGTCCATAGGCGATCAGGATCAGGACCACCGCGGCGAGCATCCACCAGCGGAAGGAATCGAGCTTGACCTGCCACCCGCGCGTCTCCGGGGGCGTGGCCGTCACGGTGAAGGGCACGTCGGTGGGGGCCCCGCCCTTCCGCCCGAAGAAGAGGGTGGCGGCGAAGACCGCGAAGAAGAGCATGCCGCCGATGAACATGAGCGTGCCGCCGAGCCCGGTGAGCATGCCCGCCAGTTCCCACGACGGCTTGCCGTACGCGGCCTCGAGCATGTTGGTCCGGCGCGGCATGCCGTCCACGCCGCCCGAGATGAGCCCCCGGGCCATGACCAGCACACCGATGAAGTAGACCCACTGCGAGGCCAGGGCGAGGCCCCGACCCACGAGATCCCGCCGCGTCAGGTACGGCACGAGCCAGAACGCGATGCCCATGAAGGACATGGTCACCGCCGAGCCCACCGTCATGTGGAAGTGCCCCGGCACCCACGCCGTGTTGTGGATGGACATGTTCATGGAATAGGAGGCGTTGATGAGCCCCGTGATCCCGCCCAGCGTGAAGGTGAGCATGGCGAGGATCTGGGCCACCAGCGCCGGGTTGCCCCAGTCCAGCTTCGCGAACCAGTTCACGAGACCGGTACCTCCGCGCCTCCGCCCCCCGATCTCCAGCGCGAACATGACCGAGAAGGCCGTGACCATGCTGGGAAAGAAGATGCCGAAGGTGAGGCCGGCATGGAGCGCCTTCATCCCCACCGTGATCCCGGGATCCGTGTACTGGTGGTGGAACCCGGTGGGAATGGAGAGGAGGAGGAACATGATGAAGACGACCCGGGTGAGCGAGTCGCTGAAGAGCAGGCCCCCGGCGTGCTTCGGCACCATGGTGTACCAGGACACGTAGGCCGGCAGGAGCCAGAAGTACACGATGGGATGCCCTGAATACCAGAAGAGCGTGCGGCTCAGGAGCGGGTCCGAGTGGCTGATGAGGCCCATGGACCAGGGGATCAGGAGCCCCACGACGCTCACCGCGATGCCGACGGAGGCGAGCGTCCACATGGCGTAGGTGGCCACCGAGATGAAGGCCATGAGCGGGATGCGGACCCCCGGGTTGTCCTTCCGCCACCCCAGGAGGGTGATCATGAGGGCGGCGGCGGTGATCCAGGTGCTCACCACCAGGAGCGCGAGCCCCAGGTAGAAGCTCCAGTGCGCCATGAGGGGCGGGTAGAAGGTGTAGAGGACCGAGCCCTGCCCGGTGACGATGGCGTACCCGGCCAGGAGCACGCCCAGCACCATGGTCCCGAAGATCGTCCAGAGAAGCTTGTCGTTCACCAGCCGGCCCAGCGCCCGCGACGTGGTGAGCGACAGGAATCCGGCGGCAAAGGCGAAGGTGAAGACGATGGCGTTCACGACGCCGTGGACCGTGAGGCCCTGGTAGTACGTGCGCATCCCCGGGAAGTACTGGAGGATGTCGACGCGGGCGTAGTTCAGCGCCTGCCCCAGCCCGTTGACGACACCGATGAAGAGTGCCGCGAAGCTCAGCACGATCATGCAGAGGATGGCGCGCCGGTGGGAGTCCGGAAGCACGAAGCCCGCGGGGTTGGCGACGACGGGCGTTCTCATGCGCCCACCTCGCCGTCGGGGGTGGCGTCGGGGGCGACGGGGGGCGTGTCCGGTTCCTCGTCGGGCGCGTCCGGGTCCTCCGGGGTCCAGTCGGCCTCCTCCACGATGACGGTGCCGTACATCAGGTGGTGCCCGGCACCGCAGTACTCGTGGCAGATGAGGAGGTGCTCGCCGGGCCGGGCGAAGACCGCCTCGACGCGGGCGATCTGTCCTGGAATCATCATGAAGTTGACCTTGGTTCCTTCCACGTGGAAACCGTGGATCACGTCGAGGGCGGTGGCGATGAAGGTCACCTTCGCCCCGGCCGGCACCCGGATCTCGCGGGGCTGGAAGGCCCACGCGAAGCCGAGGGCAACGACCTCGTACTCGTTCTCGCCAACCCGGAAGACGCCGGGGTTGTCGAAGGGCGCGGTGGTGCGGACCTGGGTGGGGTCGATCTGTCCCACCCGGTCCGGGAGGTGCATGCCGAGCCCGAAGGAGGCCCAGAAGAGCGCACCCAGGAAGACGATCAGCATGAAGATGGTGAGGGAGAGGAAGATCTTCTCGAGCTTTTCGGCGGACATCGTGCGGGGCTGGCCCCCGCGTGGTTCAGGTGACATGTCAGCGTCCAAGGAATTCGAAGTACATGGCCAGCCACATTCCGGCCATGACCATGAGGAAGATCATCATGAGGAAGAGCGTCCCGATGGGAAGGGGAATCTCGTCTTCGTCAGGACCGGATTCCTCCGGAAGATGCTCTGGGCGTTCGGGCGTCACGAGTCCACCTCGGGGTTGGGGGTTTCCGGCGGAGGCATGAGAAACGCGTTCTGGAGGTAGCGGGCCAGGAGCCACGCGAAGGCCACGAAGAGCCCGATGAGGGCCATGGCGATGAGGTAGCGGCCTCCCTCCACCGGATGGCCGGCAAGGAAGTCGCTGAGCGTCATCCAGATCACCAGGGACATGGCGGCTCCGGTGACGAAGAAGAAGGAGAGCACGGCCGTGAGACTGGCCGTGCCGGGCGGCTTGCGCTTCGCCATATGCGACTCCGGGGAGCGGTCCGGGGGAACCGGTGCGGGAGGGACGGGCACCACGATGGGGACGCGGAGGTCGGGATCCCGGGTCGGCAAGGGGCGTGCCCCCCTCGGGGTGCCCGCAGTGGCTGGGTTTCAGGGATTTTTCGCCGTGAGGCCCGGGTCATGTTGTCTGGTTCCTTGCCACGGCCAAGGACAACTTGTCCCAGCGGCGCCGTGGGTTGCGCCCCCTTTTGCCGCGGGTGAACTTCGACGGGGCAGATCTGCGCCGCTGCTTCCCCGTTTCCAGCTCCCTCCCCTGTCCGGTTCCTCCGTGTCACAACCCACCACCGAGTCTGCCGCACCCGCCACTCCCTCCAGGGTCCGGGCCTACTACGAACTGACGAAGCCGGGAATCGCCGCCTTCGTCATGATCACCGCCGGCGTGGCCTACTACGTGGGCGCGGCGGGGGATGCGGCTCTGGTTCCGGTGTTCCACACGCTGTTCGGGACCGTCGTGGCCACGGCAGGCGCGCTGGCACTCAACCAGTTCCTGGAACGGAAGGTCGACGCCACGATGCGCCGGACGGCCCGCCGCCCCCTCCCCTCCGGCCGTCTGCGACCGGGAGAAGCCCTGGGCTTCGGGGTGATCCTGGTGGTGGGGGGGGTGCTTCACCTGGGGATCACGGTGGGGTGGCTCCCGGCCCTGCTGACGCTCGCTTCCGCAGTCGGCTACAACTTCGTGTACACGCCCCTCAAGCCGCGCTCCTACGCCGCCACCTTTGCCGGGGCCTTTCCCGGGGCCATGCCGGCGCTCATCGGCTGGAGCGCCGCCACCGGCTCGGTCTCGCTGGGAGGGGTCGTCCTGTTCGGGGTGGCCTTTCTCTGGCAGCTCCCCCACGTACTGGCCCTGGCCTGGCTCCTTCGGGCCGACTACCTGCGCGCGGGGTTCCTGCTCACGCCTCCCATCGACGACGGCGGGCGAACCATCGGAAACCAGATGGTCCTCTACTCGGCCATCCTGGTGCCGGCGAGCCTGGCCCCGACGCTCATCGGGCTCACCGGATGGGTCTACTTCGGCGGCGCCCTCCTCCTGGGCGGCATCGTCCTCTGGTGGAGCGTCCAGGCCCGGGGCGCCATGTCCAATGCCTCGGTGCGAAAGGTCTTCCTCGGTTCCCTGGCCTACCAGCCCCTCCTCCTGGGGCTCATGCTCCTCGATACCGTTCGCGCCTGACACCCGAACCCGAGAGTCGCTGCCATGACACGCCCCCTCCTCCTCGTCGCGCTCCTCCTCCTCGTTCCGGGCCCCGCCATGAGCCAGACTCCAGCCGATGCCACCGACAACGACCGGCCGAGGGCCCGGGACCTCGGGATCGGGATCGGCATCTTCCAGCCCGGGGAGTGGAACGCCATCACCGACGTCGCCGGTGTGCGGGTGGGGCAGACGACGCTCATCGAGGGGGATGGGGTCCGTACCGGCGTCACCGCGATCCTGCCCCACGGCGGAGACCTCTTCCGGGACCGGGTGCCCGCCGCGATCCACGTGGGCAACGGCTTCGGGAAGCTCGTGGGGATCACGCAGGTGCGGGAACTGGGCGAACTGGAAACGCCGATTCTCCTGACCTGCACGCTCTGCGTGTGGCAGGCCGCCGATGCCATGGTGGGGTGGCTCCTGGAGCGCCCGGGGATGGAGGGCGTAGGCTCCATCAACCCGGTGGTGGGCGAGACCAACGACGGAGGGCTGAACGACATCCGAAGCCGCCCGGTGCACGCGGAGCACGTGCGGGAAGCGCTGGAGTCGGCGGACACGGGCCCGGTGGCGGAGGGGTCGGTGGGCGCGGGTACCGGAACCCGGGCGTTCGGATGGAAGGGGGGGATGGGTACCGCGTCACGCGTCCTCCCCGAGTCCCTGGGCGGCTGGACCGTGGGGGTCCTCGTCCAGTCCAACTTCGGCGGGATCCTCACCATCGACGGGGCCCCGGTCGGCGAGGAACTCGGGCAGTTTTCCTTCCGGGGGGACGTGCGGGAGACACCGCCCGCCGAGACCGACCAGGAGGACGGCGCCGGATCCATCATGATCGTGATCGCCACCGACGCGCCGCTCTCCGACCGGAACCTCGAGCGCCTGGCCTCCCGCGCCATGATGGGACTCGCACGCACCGGGTCCTTTGCCGGGAACGGATCCGGCGACTACATCATCGCCTTCTCCACGGCGGAGGGCGTCCGCAGGGGAACCGGCGGAGGGGGCGGGGCGGCGCCCCACCCGGTGGCCGAACTCCCGAACGCCGCAACTTCGGGTCTCTTCCAGGGCGTGGTCGAGGCCACGGAGGAGGCGGTGATCAACTCCCTCCTGAAAGCCACCACCATGACGGGGCGCGGGGGCAGTTCCGCGGAGGCGCTCCCCATCGAGGCAACGCTCGAGGTGCTTCGGCGCTACGGCGTGGTGCGGTAGATGCCGGAGGGAGCGGAGGACCCCGGGCTACCCGCGTGTCATGCGGGAGACGGCGCTCCGCCGTGGCGCCACGCTTCCCTCCACCGGTCGTACCGCACGGCAGCCACCCGCGCCTCCCGCAGCACGTCGAGCCCGTCGTTCCTCCGATAGGCCTCCCGATAGAAGACGTACGAGATGTTGGCCTGTACCATGAGCTTCGCGCACATGGTACAGGGGGATGCGGTGACGAAGGCCACCTTGTCGCGGAGCTGACCCGGGGCCTTCACGAGGGCGTTCATTTCCGAGTGGATGCACCCGCACTTCCCCGGAGTCGGTGAATCGCAGTCGTTCGGAAACCCCCTCACGTTCCCGTTGTACCCGATGGCCAGCACGTTTTCCAGGAGCGGATCGGTGATGACCGTACCCACCTGCAGGCGCCGACAGGTGGAACGCTTGGCCAGCTCCTCGGCCATGCGCATGTAGACCTCGAAGATGGGGATGCGGTCCGGCTCCCACGCCTCCACCTCGGCCTGGGTGGCGTCGTTGAAGCGGTTCAGCGGATGCGTGTTGGCGCGGACGAGGTCGCGGTAGAGGATGGGCATGAAGGCATCATCCGGAAGGCGGGGCCCGACGTCAAGGGGTGCCCCGGGATCCATCGAGCCGCCGATCAGGCGTCCCTGGCCGCCAGCGACTTCTGGACCTTCTTCCGCTTGTTGGCGTCGAGCTCCCGCTTCCGGAGACGGATGGCGCCGGGCGTGATCTCGATGAGTTCGTCGTCGGCAATGAACTCGAGGGCGAGCTCGAGGGTCAGCTTCCGCGGCGGTTCGAGCTTGACGTTCTCGTCGGAGCCGGCGGCACGCATGTTCGTGAGCTTCTTCCCCTTGATCACGTTCACGTCCAGGTCGCCCGGGCGAACGTGCTCCCCGACGATCATGCCGGTGTAGACCGGAACCCCCGATCCGATGAAGAGCGTGGAGCGCTCCTGCAGGTTGAAGAGGGAAAATGCCACCGAATCGCCTTCGCGGTCCGCCACCAGCACGCCCTTCTTCCGTCCCTGGATCGGGCCGGCCCACGGACCGTACTCGAGGAAGTGGTGGTTCAGGACCCCCTCGCCCCGGGTGTCGGTGAGGAACTCGGAGCGGTAGCCGAAGAGCCCTCGCGCGGGGATGCGGAAGCGAAGCCGGGTGGTGCCGTTTCCGTCGGGCATCATGTCGAGGAGTTCCCCGCGGCGCGGTCCGAGCTTTTCCATGATCGTGCCGACCATGGCGTCGGGCGTGTCGATGAGAACCTCCTCGTACGGCTCGAGGCGCTCCCCGTCCGGGCCTTTCCGCTCGATGACACGGGGGCGGGAGACCTGGAATTCGTATCCCTCGCGGCGCATGGTCTCCATGAGGATCGAAAGGTGGAGTTCACCGCGTCCCGCCACCGAGAACGTGTCGGGCTGATCCGTCTCCTCGACGCGGAGGGCCACGTTCCGCTCGAGCTCCTTGAACAGCCGGTCCCGCACCTGCCGCGTGGTGATGAATTTCCCCACCAGCCCCGCGAAGGGGGAGTTGTTCACGGTGAAGTCCACGGCAAGCGTGGGCTCCTCCACCTTGATCCCCAGGAGGCGCTCCTGGTGGTCGGGGTGGGTTACGGTCTGCCCGATGTCCACCCCTTCGACGCCGGCCAGCGCCACGATGTCGCCGGCAACGGCCTGCGGGACTTCCACCCGGTCCAGGCCGCTGAAGGTGAAGAGCTTGGAGACCCGCGAACGGATCGCCTCGCCCCCCTCGACCATCCCCGGCTCACCGAGGGGAAGGAGCGTCACGCTGTCGCCCACGCGAACCGTGCCGCGCTCGATGCGTCCGATGGCGATGCGCCCCACGTAGGCCGAGTGGTCCAGCGTGGAGACGAGCATCTGGAAGGGGCCTTCCTCGTCCACCCCGGGCTCCGGAACATGCTCGAGGATCGCGTCGAAGAGCGCCGACAGGTCCTCGCCCTTTTCGCCCAGCTTCGTGGAGGCCCACCCGTCCAGCCCGGAGGCGTAGAGGAAGGGGGCATCCAGCTGCTGGTCCGTTGCGTTCAGATCCATGAACAGCTCGAGGACCTCGTCGTGGACCTCGGCGGCCCGGGCCGGCGGACGATCCACCTTGTTCACCACCACCACGGGCATGTGCCCGAGTTCCAGGGCCTTCCGGGTCACGAAGCGCGTCTGGGGCATGGGCCCCTCCACGGCATCCACCAGGAGGAGCACGCCGTTCACCATGCGGAGGATGCGCTCGACCTCGCCGCCGAAGTCGGCGTGGCCGGGGGTGTCGACGATGTTGATCTTCACGCCCTTCCAGTCCACGGCGGTATTCTTGGCCAGGATCGTGATACCGCGCTCCTTTTCGAGCGGGTTCGAGTCCATGACGCGCTCTTCCACGGCCTGGTTGTCGCGGAAGACGCCGGCCTGGCGAAGGAGCTTGTCGACCAGGGTGGTCTTCCCATGGTCAACGTGGGCAATGATGGCGATGTTACGAATCTTCATATGAAGTCCGGGCCTCGGCGAAGGGACAGGGCCTTCCGCCGGTGAGCCCGCCGGTTCCGGGCACGATAGGGGACCACGCGAAATTGTCACCGCAAGGCTCCTGCAGGAACCCTGCGGGGGTCCAAGGGTGCGAGTCGACGCCACCCTAGCCCTTTAACTTAATCAAAGACCGCACCTTTCTGGAGGGGGCTCCGCTGCATGCTCCTCGTAGGCGTCACCGGCCCCGCCGGGTCGGGTAAATCCACCACGCTGGCAGAACTGGCCATCTGGGCCGCCTCCGAGGGGCTGGGGGTGGACGGTTTCGCCCAGCCTGCCGTGGGCACGCGCACGTCCCCGCGTCGCGGGGCACAGGGGTACGACCTGGAGCGGCTGGGGCAGAACACCGACGCGGAGGCCGCCCCCCCGCGCCGCCTCCCCTTCGCCCGTCGTGACCGCACCAAGGGGAGCGCGATCCCCTACGCCTTCTCGGCCGACGCGCTCGCCACGGCCCATGCCTGGGTTCGGACCGCCCTCGCCGAGGGGCCGCCCGACCTCCTCCTCATGGACGAATTCGGCCGGGTCGAAGCCGAGGGCGGGGGCCACATGGCCCTCTGGCCCGAGGTGGAGGCCGCGGGCCCGGACATCGTGATCCTGGCGGTGCGCGAGGGCGTGGTCCCCCAGGTGGAAGCTCGCCTGGGGCGCACCTTCGACCGTGTCGTCCACCTGGACCCCGACGCCCGCACCGACCCCGCGCCCGGGCAGACCACCCCCCTCGAGGAACTCCGCGTTCTCGTCCTGGAGCAGCGGGACTGGTCCCGCGTCGGGGTGTACGGAGCCGGTTCCGGGGGATTCGAGTGGTCCGTGGGCTCCGCGCTGCATGCCGTCCGCGTGCCCATGCGGGGGCTCGTCCTTTCCAGCACCCAGGCGGCGGTGATGGTCTTCGCCGGAGCCGGCCTGGGGCGTCGGGGCCGCGTGGTCTGGGTCCCCTTCATCGCCGCGGGCATCAAGGCGCTGTCGCCGGCAGGAAGCCGCATCCGCGCCATGCTGGCCATCACGATCCAGGGCATCCTGTTCGGAGGAGCAACCCGGCTCCTCGGCTGGAACCCGGTGGGGATCTTCGCGGGCGGCGCCCTGGTGGGTTCGTGGGCGGTCTCGCAGGGGCTCCTGCTCCAGTATCTCCTCATCGGGAGCGACCTCCTGGTGGCCTACCAGGCCGTGGTAACCTGGGTGGTGGGCCGATGGAACGTGGGTGTCCCCGGTATCGCGCTCCTGCTCGGCGCCTGGGTGGTAAGCTGGGGGCTCGTGGCGGGGACCACCGCCCTCGTGGCGTGGCGAAAGGGCGCCCTCCCCCTCCGCCTCAGCGAGGCGCTGGACAGGGGCGCCACGGGGATTCGCTGGGAAGAGCCCGCTCCGACCTGGTCGAGCGCCATGGGGCGCGGGGCCCGGGACATTCTCCGCCCCGTCTTCTGGCTTCCGGTCCTCCTGGTGCTCGGGATCCTGCTCTCTGCCGGGGCCTCCTGGGAGCGCGCCTTCTGGATCGGCGCCCGGGCCCTCACCGTGGGCATGGTCGTCTTCTCGCTGGTCCGGGCCTTCGACGCCCGCGGGTTTGTCCAGTGGCTCCGGCACCGGGGGCACTGGGGACCCGCCGTGGCCTTCGAGCGGGCCATGCGCCGCTGATGGACCTCCTCGAGGCCCTGGGCGATCCCGGCACCCGGGTGCTGGACTTCCGGCCGATCCCCGCCTTCCTCGGGGGCCACGTTCCGGGGTCGATCCATCTCCCCGAGCCCCCCGACACCGCCTCCGGGCTTCCCGACGGGCTGGCCCGGGGACTCGCCGCCGAACTCGCCGGCATGACCCGCTGGATCCTGCTCCACCCCCTGCTGCCGCCGGGCCCCGGCCTGCTCGCCACCTGGTGCGGCGCCGGACACCGCCTCCACACCATCGGGGAGATCACCCCCTTCGAGGTGGAGGACCTCCGCGCCGTGGGCGAGGTCGAGCTCGTGGATGCGGGGGGGCCGACCCCGCTCCAGGTGAAGGCCCGCCCCCGCGTCCCCGTCGCCGTCGTGGGTGCCACCCTCCCCATCCGGGCGCTCGCCGCCTCCCTTCTGCTGCGGAGGGGGACCCCCGACGTCCTCGTCCTTGTAGACTGAGGGCGAACCGTACCGACGGCTCCCCCACCCATCCGCTCGATTCCGTCCACTCCGGCCACCGGATCGCCGCATGACCCGTCCTTCCCGTCGTGCTCCCCGCACGCTCCTCGCCTGGACCCTCTCCCTGGTCGTCGCCACCGGAGCCATGGGCGCCGCCCCCGTGGCGGCCGCCGCGCAGTCTCCGGCGGCGCTGCCGGGGATGATCCCGGAGGACTACCACCGGCTCGCCTTCGTCAGCGATCCGCAGATCTCGCCCGACGCCTCGGAAGTGGCCTTCGTGCTTCGCCGGGTGGCCGACGACCGACGGGCGCGCGACGGATCGATCTGGATCGTCCCCGTGGAGGGGGGCGGAGAGCCCCGCCAGCTCACGTCGGGGAACCGCGATGCCATGCCCCGCTGGGCGCCGAACGGGACCCGCCTCGCCTACCTGGACCGGGCCCGCGACCCGGAGGCGGAAGGTGAAGACGCCGCTTCCGGTACGAGGCTTCGCATCCTCCCGCGGGAAGGGGGCGTGGCTTCCACCGTCCTCCACCTTCAGCAGGGTTCGGTCACGGACTTCCGGTGGACCCGCGACGGCAGGATCCTGCTGACGCTGGACCTGGATCCCGAGGTGTCGGACCCTCGCCGGCCCGCCCCGGAGCGCGACCCGACCCGGCCGGACATGACCGTCGTCACGCAGGCGGTCTACCAGGGTGGCACGGGGTTCCTGGGACCGGAGCGCCAGCACCTCTGGCTCCTGGATCCCGTGGTGGGTGCGTTCTCGCGGGTCACGCCCGGCGATGCGCGGTGGAACGACCGGAGCGCCGCGGTCTCCCCCGACGGACGGATGGTGGTCTTCCAGCGTGACGCCTCGGGCGAGGAGTACGACGGGGCCTTCGACCGGGAGTTCTTCCTTCTGAACATCGACGCCGTGCCGGGGACCGACCCCACCCCCCTTGGGCTCCCCCGGGGACGCCCCGAGGATCCCGCCTGGGCCCCTGACGGACGCTCGATCCTGTACCGCCTTCGTCCCGGACGCTACGCCCGGTCGCATCTCCAGGTCGTGGAGGTCCCGGCGGAGGGCGAGGCTCCGCGCTCGCCCCGCACGCTGACACTGGACACCGACCTCTTTCCCCAGCACTTCTTCTGGCACCCGACCGGCCGACATCTCTACTTCACCGCCGACCACCGGGGGACGCACCCCCTCTACCGGGTGAACGCGAACGGCTCCGACGTGCGTCCGCTCTTCGGCGAGGACGGCGTCGTGTCGGATCCCACCGTCTCGGCGGACGGGCGCCGCATTGCCTTCCTCTACGAGAACGAGGTGAATCCCCCCGAGGTCTGGGTGGCCGAGGAGGACGGCCGGAACCCGCGTCCCGTCACCTCCTTCAACCAGGCGCTCCTGGGGGAGATCGACCTGGTCCGGGCCGAGGAGTTCGACTTCCTGAACGGCGAGGGCGACCTGCTGCAGGGCTTCCTGGTGCGGCCGGTGGGGTGGAGCGCCGACACGACGCACCCGCTGGTCCTGAACATCAAGGGCGGCCCCGGGGGGATGTGGGGGCGCCGGTGGTTCCCCGAGTTCCAGATGATGGCGGCGGCGGGGTACGCCGTGGCCTTCGTGAACTACCGGGGGAGCACGGGCTACGGCCATGCCTTCCAGAGCGCGGTCCGGCTCGACTACGGCGGCGCCGATGCCCGCGACAACCTCCGCCTGCTGGACGAGACGCTGTCGAGGAACCCCTGGATCGACCGGGATCGCCTCTTCATCACCGGGGGGAGCCACGGCGGTTTCCTGACGAACTGGATCACCACCGAGACCGACCGGTTCCGGGCGGCGGTCACCCAGCGGAGCGTGTCGAACTGGATCTCGGAAGCCGGCACGCAGGCCTACCCGCCCCGGGCCATGCGCGAGGAGTTCGGGGGGACGATCTGGGAGAACTACGCCCTCTACTGGGAGCGCTCCCCCCTCTCGCGCGCCGACCGCGTCCGCACGCCGACGCTGATCATCCATTCCGACGGCGACGTGATCACCCCCCTGGGGCAGGGGCAGGAGTGGTACTTCGCGCTGAAGGCGCTGGGCGTCCCCACCGAGATGGTGGTCTTCCACGGCGAAGGGCACGAGCTGTCGCGCTCCGGCACCCCGGTGAACCTGGTGGAGCGGCTCCGCAGGATCCTGGAGTGGTTCGAGCGGTGGGACACGCCGTGACGCCTCGCATCTCCGGCTCGTCCCCCGGCACCCCTCACGTCATCTCCACCGAGCGCCTCGAGCGCTACCGGCCCATCGTCGAGGACTTCGACGACTTCGTCGAGGCGAACCTCGCCCCCGAGCCGCTGAACCTCCGCATCCGCACGGGGCTCACCACCCCGGCGGCGCTGGATGCCGCGCTCACCGCCCAGGGCTTCGAACTGGCGCCGGTCCCCGGGCTCCCCACCCTCCGGAAGGTCGTCTCGTCGCCCCATTCCCCCGCCCAGACCCTGGAGCACTGGCTCGGTCACCTCCACGTGCAGCAGGCCGTCATGGCGCTCCCCTCGCTGGCGCTGGACCCCCGTCCCGGCGAGCGGGTGCTGGACCTCTGCGCCGCCCCCGGCGGAAAGACCTCGCACATGGCCGAACTCATGGAGGACCGCGGCTGCCTCCTGGCGGTGGACCCGAAGGAAAAGCGCCTCCGGGGCCTCATGGCAAACCTCTTCCGGCTGGGGCACACGAACATCCTGGTGGTGGCCTCGGACGGCCGCGAACTCCCTGCGGGGGCCCTCTTCGACCGGGTCCTGGTGGACGCGCCCTGCTCCGCCGAGGGGAATTTCCGGCGCACCCGGGGCCGCCTCCCGAAGCGCGACGCGAAGTTCGTGCACTACGTGACCTCCCTGCAGGAGACGCTGCTCCGCCGCGCGATCTCCCTCACCCGGCCGGGGGGGACCATCGTGTACAGCACCTGCACCTGGGCCCCGGAAGAAAACGAGGCCATCGTGGCACGGGTCCTGGAGGATGCGCCGGTGGCAGTGGAGCGAATTCCCCTGGTGCTCCCCCACGCTCCGGGCATTACCGAGTGGAAGGGGCAGAGCTTTCCGGCGGCGGTGCGGGAGGCATGGCGGCTCTATCCGCAGCACCTGGATTCGGGCGGGGCGTTCATGGTCCGCCTCCGGCGCCTGGAGGACGACGGGAGCGAGGCGGCCGGGGGCGGGGGTGCGGAAGGTGCGGGCGACCGCCTCCGCCATCGGGACCCCGAACACGACGCCGGCTGGGGGGCCATTCCCGACGGCTTCCCCGGCGAGGAGGCCGGCCCCGCCCGGGAGCGCATCCGGGCTGCCACCGACTTCCTCCGCGACGGGTTCGGCATGGACCCGGCGGTGCTGGACGGCCTGGGGTGGATGGCCCGCGCCGACAACCTCTGGGTTCAGACGGCCGGCGAGTGGCCGGTGGACGGCTGGGGTCACGCCGGGCACCGGCCGGTTCCGCGTCCGTCGTCCGGGGGGTGGCGGGTGGTGAGCCTGGGGCTCCGGGCCTTCCGAGGGGGCGGCGCCGACGGGTTCGAGACGCCGTCCACGGCCCTCCTCACCCGCTTCGCCGACGCGCTGGGGCCGGAGCGGCGCGTGGAGCTGGACGACGAGGAGCTGCGGACGCTCCTTCGGCGGGAGCGGATCCAGCGCCCCGACGCCCCGCCGGGGCCCGTGGCGGTGTCGTGGCGAGGAAGGGTGCTGGGGCGGGGCATGTGCGGACGCCCCGGGCTCGAGCTCCAGGTGCCGCGCTCCCAGGCGACCCGGCTTTCGGCGCTCCTCGAGGGGGCTGATCGGCTCTGACCCCGGAAGGCCGGCGCCGCCACCGGCACCTGGCGGCGGGTACACGGGTATCCGGGGCCAGTCTCCATCCGTCTCCATCCGTCGTCGCCTGCTGTCCGCCCATGATCCGGGAGTTTCGACATGGAATCTGCATCCCTCCTGCCCCGTTTTCAGGAGGTCCGCCGCTTCACCACCGCGCTCACCGAGGGACTCGCCCCCGAGGACCAGGTGGTCCAGTCCATGGAGGATGTGAGCCCCACCAAGTGGCACCTGGCCCACACCTCGTGGTTCTGGGAAGTCTTCGTGCTGGAGCCGCATCTGGCCGGGTACAGGGCGCTGGATCCTGACTACCATTTCCTGTTCAATTCCTACTACGTCCAGGCCGGGGAGCGTCACTGCCGGGCCCAGCGCGGGTGGCTCTCCCGACCCACGGTGGCCCAGGTCATGGACTACCGGGCCCACGTGGACCAGGGGATGGAGGCCCTCCTTTCCGACGCCGACCGCATGGCGGGAGACGCGGAGCTTCGGGCGCTGGTGGAACTCGGCATGAACCATGAGCAGCAGCACCAGGAGCTCATGCTCACCGACCTGAAGCACGTGTTCGGCGTGAACCCGCTGCGGCCGGCGTACCGGGCGATCGAGCCCGCGGGTGCGTCCCCGGCTGCCATGGCACCGCCCCTGCGGTTCGTGGAGTTTCCCGGTGGCGTGCACGAGATCGGCCAGGCGGGCGCCGGGAACCAGGCCTCGAACGGAGGCCCCTTCGCCTACGACAACGAGGGGCCGCGCCACCGCCGCTTTCTCGAGCCCTTCGCGCTGGCCGACCGCCTTGTCACGAACGGCGAGTACCTGGCGTTCAGGGCCGACGGCGGGTACCGGCGACCGGAGCTCTGGATGTCGGCAGGGTGGGCGGCTCGCGAAGCCCACGGCTGGACCGAGCCGTTCTACTGGGAAGAGCGGGGCGGCACCTGGTGGGGGTTCACGCTCTCCGGGTTGCGGGAGCTTCGCATGAACGAACCGGTGGTCCACCTGAACTGGTACGAGGCCGACGCCTACGCCCGCTGGGCCGGTGCCCGGCTTCCCCGGGAAGACGAGTGGGAGGTGGCGGCCCGGGCCGCCCTCGAGGCCGGCGCCCCCTTCGCGGGGAACCTGGCGGAGGGCGGGCGCTTTCACCCGGCGCCGGCATCCGGGAGTGAAAGCGGGTCCGGTCCCGCCACCATCCGCCAGCTCTTCGGCGACGCCTGGGAGTGGACCGCCAGCGACTACGCCCCCTACCCGGGGTACCGTGCGGCGCCTGGTGCCGTGGGGGAGTACAACGGCAAGTTCATGACCGGGCAGTATGTCCTCCGGGGCGGGTCCTGCGCGACCTCCCGGAGTCACCTCCGCATCACCTACCGGAACTTCTTCCCTCCCGAGGCCGCGTGGCAGTTCACGGGCCTCCGCCTCGCCCGCGACTGAACCCCGCCCGTCCCGTGCCCGATCTACCGCAGCCCGATACACCCCAGCCCGACGCGCCGCAGCCCGACGCGCCGCAGCCCGACGCGCCGCAGAACGTCACCGACGCCCGCCGCGTGCTCTTTCACCAGGTGGTCCGTGCCCTGGACCAGGAACCCCGGCGCCTCCCGGCCAAGCTCTTCTACGACGCCCGGGGTGCGGCACTCTTCGAGGAGATCACGCGGCTGGACGAGTACTATCCGACGCGCACCGAGCTCGGTATCCTGGAAAGCTGCCTGCCCGAGGTGGCCCGGCGGGTGGGCCCCGACGCCAGGGTCGTGGAGTTCGGCACCGGAAGCGGCGAGAAGACGGCCCTCCTGCTCGGTGCCCTCGACCGCCCGCACCAGCTCGTCCTCATCGACATCTCGGCGGAGCAGCTCCACCAGGTCGCCGAGGGTTTCCGCCGCCGGCACCCCGGGCTCCCCGTCGTGCCCCTGGCCGCCGACTACACGCTCCCGTACCGGCTGCCCCCCCGCGCCACGGCGAACGGAACCGCCGCCGGCGCGACGCTCTTCTTCTTTCCCGGGAGCACGCTGGGGAACTTCGAGCCCCACGAGGCCCGGGGATTCCTGGCCAACGTGGCGCATGCGGGGGGCCGCGGCGCCGCCCTCCTCCTCGGCGTCGACCGCCAGAAGCCCCGGGAGGTGGTGGAACCCGCCTACAACGACGCGGCAGGCGTGACCGCCGAGTTCAACCGGAACGCGCTGCATCACCTGAATCGGGAACTGGGAGGCAACTTCGATCCGGAGGCCTTCGAGCACCGGGCCCCCTGGAACCCGGTGGCCGAGCGCATCGAGATGCACCTGGTGAGCACGCGGCGGCAGGACGTCCTCATCGACCCCCGGCTCCCGGGCGAGCGGGCCTTCGGCTTCTCGATGGAGCCGGGCGAGGCCATCGTCACCGAGCACTCCTACAAGTACTCCCCCACCCGGCTGGAAGGGCTCATCCGTTCTGCCGGATGGCAGATCGAGGATCGCTGGACCGACCACCGGAAGTGGTTCGACGTCCTGTACCTGGTGCGCTGAACGTGAGGCCTCCAGCCACCCTCTAGTCCCCGAGGAGGTATCCGAAGATCAGGGGCGCCACGATGGTCGCATCCGACTTGACCAGGAACTTGGGCGTGTCGGCGTCGAGCTTGCCCCAGGTGATCTTCTCGTTGGGCACCGCCCCCGAGTATCCGCCGTACGAGACCTCGGCGTCGGTGATCTGGCAGAAGTAGCCCCAGAAGGGGGTCTCGGGTTTCTGCATGTCCTGGATGATGCTGGGCACGGCACAGATGGCGAAGTCGCCGGCAATGCCGCCCCCGATCTGGAAGAACCCCACCGACGGGGTCCCCTCGGCAGCGCCATTGTTGGCCAGGTACCACTCGATGAGGTGGGCGAACTGCTCGGTCCCCGACTTCACGCACTGGTGGTGGGGAACCACCCCCGTCAGGACGTTGGCGGCGAACATGTTCCCGGTGGTGGAGTCCTCCCACCCGGGGGAATAGACCGGGATTCCGGCCTCCAAGGCCGCCAGCATCCAGGAGTTGGCCGGGTCGATCTGGTAGTGGGGCTCGAGCTCGCCGGAGCGGAGCAGGTCGAAGAGGAACTCGAAGGGGAACTTGCGCTCGCCGGACTCGCAGGCGGCCGTCCACCGCTGGATCAGGCGCTTCTCGATGTGGCGCATGATGTCTTCCGGGATGCAGGTGTCGGTGACCCGGTTCATCCCCCGGTCGTAGAGCGCCACCTCGTCCTCCACCGAGAGGGCCCGCCAGTCCTGGATTACCTCGTACTCGTCGTGGGCCAGGAGGTTGAAGATGTCCTCTTCAAGGTTGGCCCCGGTGCAGGAGATGGCGTGAACCTTCCCCTCGCGGATCATGCGGGCCAGGATGATGCCGATCTGGGCGGTGGACATGGCCCCGGCCAGCGACACCAGCATCTTCCCCCCGGCGGCCAGGTGGTCCTCGTAGGCCTTCGCCGCATCCACGGTCTCGCGGGCGTTGAAGTGGAGGTAGTGCCTTTCCATGAACTCGCGTACTGCACCCATGTCGTCTCGCTCCGGCTCGGTGAATCAGAGCCTGCAAGATAGAGCGGGGGGCGGGCGGGTTCCAGTGCGGGCGTGCCGGAGGGCGTCGGCGAGCTCGGTCCTAGGGCCGCTCCATGCGGAGCACCCGGCCCGACCGGACATCGGTGAACTCGCCGTCGCGAAGCGACAGCGCGCCGTTCACCAGCACGTGGACCATCCCCTCGGCATACTGGTGAGGCTCGGTAAAGGTGGCCAGGTCCCGGACCCGTTCCAGGTCGAAGACCGCGATGTCGGCGATGGAGCCCGCCCGGATCAGGCCGCGGTCGTGCATGTGGTGCACCGAGGCGGGAAGCGACGTCATTCCCCGGACCGCGTCCTCCAGCGTGAGCACGCCCTCCTCCACCACGTAGACGCGGATGCGGCGGGCAAAGGCGCCATTGGCCCGGGGGTGGGGAACACCCTGCTCCCAGACGGCAAACTCCCCGTCGGACGAAGCCATGGTCCAGGGCTGGCGCATGAATTCCGCCAGGTCGCGGTCGTCCATGTTGAAGGAGACGATGCCGGGGAGGCCTGCAGCCAGGAGGTCCAGCGACGTCTCCACCGGGTCCATCCCGCGCTCCCGGGCCACGTCCTCGAGCGTCCGCCCCTCGATGGACCGGTCCGGCCCGTAGGAGCGGAACTGGATCCGGTCGGCGCCGCCCCGGCGGTCCAGGTTCTCCCACATCTCCTCGATGATCCGCGCGCGGTCCTCGGGGTCCTGGAAGCGCTCGCGCATCCGGGCGGTCCCGCCCTCCTGGGCCCAGCGGGGGACGAGGGCGGCGGAGAGGCCGGTAGCCGAGGCGGTGTAGGCATACTGGTCGGCGAAGACCTCGAGCCCCTCCTCCCGCGCCCGCTCGATGCGGCGCACGACGGCCGTGGAGTACCCCCACACCCGGGGTCCCAGGGCCTTGATGTGCGTGACGATGGACCGCGCCCCCGACTCCCGGGCCACCGTGATCACCTCGTCCACGGCGGCCACCAGCCCGATGGTGTAGTCGGACTCGTCGCGGATGTGGCTCGTGTACACGCCACCGAACTCGGCGGCGACCTTCGCCAGCTCCACCAGCTCGTCCGTGTCGGCGAAGCTGCCGGGCGCGTAGAAGGGCCCCGATGACAGCCCGAAGGCGCCCGCCTCCATGCCGGCGCGCACGAGCCCGCGCATCCGGTCCAGTTCGGCGGCGGTCGGGGCCCGGTCCGCCATCCCCATGACCTCGCTTCGCACCGAGCCGTGGGGCACGAGAAGGGCGGCATTCACCCCGAGGCCGTCGGCCAGGAGGTCCGCACGCTGCGCCTCCAGGTCCACCGCTCCGCCGCCGTCGGGGTTCAGGAAGACGGTCGTGATCCCCTGCGCCAGATGCGGAAAGGCGTGGCTCCGGTCGGGCTCGGTGAGTCCCTCTGCGGCGTGCGTGTGCACGTCGATGAACCCGGGCGCCACGTAAAGCCCCGCCACGTCCAGCTCCTCGGCGGCGCTCCAGCCATCCAGACGCCCCACGGCCACGATCCGGTCGCCGCGCACCGCCACGTCGGCCCGGACCCAGGGGTTCCCCGCGCCGTCCAGCACCCGCCCGTTCCGGAGGATCAGGTCGGCCTGCTGGCTTGCAGCCGCCGGGACGGGGGCCTGCGCCGACAGTGCGTCGGGCAGGAGAGCGGGCAGCAGGGCAGGAAGGAGGGCGCCGAGCAGCAGGGCGAGCCTGCCCGGTGCGGACGGGAGGACACGGGGCGTTCGGGAGTTTGAGGTCATGTCCGAAGTCTAGTGACTCCCGTCCACCCACCGCCACCCGTCGTTCCGATGCCGTGATGCCACATCCCCATCCAGCCCGGCGACCTCCGACAGGATTTCGCCGAGGATCTCCGCAGACCCCACCAGCCTCGGACCGGGCCGGTTGAAGTACCGGTTCCCGTCGGCCACCGCGACGTGACCGTCCCGTACGGCCCGGAGATCGCCCCACCCGGGGAGGGCCCGGAGCACAGGCATCTCTTCCAGGGCGCGCTCGATGCCGAACCCGCACGGAATCAGCACGACAACGTCCGGATCGGTGGCCGCCATCACGTCCCAGGACAGGAAGGGCGAGTGCGCCCCGGCCTCGCCGAGCACATCTTCGCCCCCTGCCAGCTCCACCAGCTCGGGCACCCAGTTCCCCGCCGTCATCAGGGGGTCGAACCACTCGATGGTAAGCACCCGGGGCCGGCCGGAACCGACGGACGCCGCCCGATCGCCCACCCGGCGGAACCCAGCCTCCAACTCCTGCCGCAGCGCGTCCCCCCGCTCGGGCACCCCCAGCGCCCCGGCCACGGTGACCACCGAGTCCAGCACCTCGCCCATCGTGGTCGGCGAGAGCGAGACGATGAGGGGAGGCGGATCCAGCAGCGCGCACGCCGCCGCCTCGATGTCGGCCAGGGGCACCGCGCAGACCTGGCACTGGTCCTGGGTGAGGATCACGTCGGGGGCCGCCTCGCGCAGCCGGTCCGCATCCACCCGGAACACGCCGAGCCCCTCCTGAAGCAGGGCCCGCAGGCGCTGGTCGATGGCGTAGCTCGTGCCATCCGGGTCGTACTTCGGCCAGGTGGCGAAGGGGACGGCCTCCACCCCCTCCGGGTGGTCGCACTCGTGGGAGCGAAGTACGAGCTGGTCCCGGAGCCCGAGCGCACAGACGATCTCGGTGGTGCTGGGAAGGAGCGAAGCGATGCGAGGGTGGGACCGAGACATGGCGACCGGGGACGGAAGGGGTCAGGTTGAAGGGACCAATATGCCACGTTCCCATGACCCGTGACCATGCACGACGCTCCACACGCCGCTGCGCCCGACGCCAGGCCCGCCGCTCCGCACGCCGTCAGGCCCGCCGGCACGCACGCCGACCTGCGCACCCGCCTCGCCGACCTCGATGGCAGCGGGTACCGGGGGTACCGCGCCCTGGCCGGCCGATGGGACTTCCCCGGATTCGCGCTGGTGGTGGACCATGTGCAGGGAGATCCGTTCGCCCCGCCGTCGAGGATGCGCGTCTTTCGGGATTCGGAGGCGTCGGGACTTCCCGAGGCGCTCTGCCTGCCGGGCCCCCGGGCGGAGGGTCTGGCCTGCCGGATTGCCCGGCAGTTCGCCGAGGCTGCCGGGGCCGAGGGGGGCGGTGGGGGGCCCGGAGTCCCGGAAGCGTCCTCCGGGCCGGGCGAATCCCGCGGGTCCGACCTCTCCATCACGGCGCCCGGGCAGGAGGTCCTTCCCATCTCGGCGGTGCTCGTGGCCCCGGACCGGAGCGTGGAAGCCCGGTTCACCGTACGTCTCCCGGGACGAGGCCGCCGCATCGACGGCCGGGCCGCGGCGAGGCTTCTGCTCGAGGCGCTCCCTCGTGTCGTGGATGCCGCCCTCGACGCCCGGGCGTACCCCAGCGGTGACCTCGAGCGCCACGCCCTCGTCAATGAGGATGCCCATGCGCTGAGGGAGCAGCTTCGCGCTCGCCGGCTCGTGGCCTTCGTGGCCGATGGGGCCGTCCTCCCGCGTCGCTCCGGCGTGGACGAGCGTCCGCTCGAAGGTGCCGGAGTCGTGATGTTCGACAGCCCTGCCTCCCTGCGGATCACGCTGGATCGACCGAACGCCGGGCCTGTTTCGGGCATGGGAATTCCGGTTGGCGTGACCCTCGTTACCGGTGGCGGCTACCACGGGAAGAGCACGCTGCTGCGCGCCCTGACCAGGGGAGTGTGGAATCACCGCCCTGGCGACGGCCGGGAGTGGGTCGTCACCGACCCCGATGCCGTGAAGGTCCGGGCCGAGGACGGCCGGAGCGTGGCCGGGGTCGACATCTCCCCGTTCATCGGGAAGCTTCCCGGTGTCGGCGAGGGCGAGAGCGACACCCGGAGCTTCTCCACCGCCAACGCCTCGGGCTCGACCTCGCAGGCGGCCGCCATCGTCGAGGCGCTCGAATCCGGGGCCCGTGTCCTCCTGGTCGACGAAGACACGGCGGCCACGAACTTCATGATCCGCGACCGGCGGATGCAGAAGCTCGTTCCCCGCGAGCGGGAGCCCATCACCCCCTTCGTGGACCGGGTGCGGGAGCTGCACCGGGAGATGGGCGTTTCGTCGGTGCTCGTGCTGGGCGGCAGCGGCGATTACCTGGACGAGGCCGACACCGTCCTCACGCTGGACGCCTTCCACTGCCACGAGGTGACCGGGCGCGCCCGGGAGGTGGCGGAGACCTGCCCCACCGGCCGCGCCCGGGAAGTCCTGTCCCCCTGCGTGCTTCCGAAACCCCGCATCCTCGATCCAGCATCCCTGGATCCATCCAGGGGGCGGCGTGCGGTCTCGGTGCGGGCCCGGGGTGCCGACCGGGTCGCGTTTGGCAGCAGCGAGCTGGACCTCTCGGCGGTGGAGCCGATGGTGTCCGTGGCCCAGCTCCGAGGGATCGCCGAGGCAATGGGATGGATCGCCGTGGGGCTTCGGAGTGGGCGACTCGGGGGTGCCCTCCCCGAAATCCTCGATGCGGTGGAAGCGGCCATGGATCGGGCAGCCGGGGAGGGTCGTACCCCGCTGGACGCGCTCGGGCGGGGAACCGACGGGGACCTGACGGGCTTTCGGCGCCACGACCTGGCCGCCGCCCTCAACCGGTTGCGAGGGCTCCGGGTGGAGGGAGTGGAGTGACGGGAAGGATGTGAGGAGGGAGGAGGGACCAGGGCCACAGCCGAGACATCCACTCCAGCCGCCACACCCGTGACACGTGCCAGCCGGAGCCGGCCGGAGCCGGGCCTGGACCGACCTTCCTCCGGCGGGACGCCCCGAGTCGACGGGTGCCCTGCTGGACGCCGCACGCCCCCACGGTGGTCGTCCCCAACTTCCATGCGGAAGTCCCCGATTCAGGCCTCGGAGGGCTTGACAGGATTTTCGGCGCCGAGGGCTCGGGACCCACACCCCCCACCTCTTTCCGCTCCCTGGCGCTCTCCGCGGGGCCCTGGGCCGACGATCCCCGCCGGGTCCACCTCGCGGGGACCCCCACC
>REBP01000043.1 GCA_007692665.1 Gemmatimonadales bacterium
ATGCGGAAGCCCGAGGCCCACCTGGTCTTCGACCTGGACTGGGCCATGGACCAGTCCGACAAGAACCCGGTCTACAAGGCCCAGTACGCCCACGCCCGCATGTGCTCGATCCTCCGGAAGGCCGACGCCGACGCCGACGCCGCGCCCCCGGCCCCGGGGTCCGCGCCGCTGGACCGCCTGGACCACCCGCTGGAGCGCGAGCTCATCCAGAAGCTTTCCACCCTCCCCGAGACGCTGGACCGTGCCGCCCGCGGACGCGCCCCGCACCTGGTCTGCGAGTGGCTCGAGCAGACCGCCGGGGAGGTGAATTCCTGGTATCATGCAGGAAACCCCGCGCGGAACCCCGAACTGGCGGTTCTCACCGGGGATGCGGAGATTCGGAGTGCGAGGATCGCCCTGACGTGGGCGGTCCGCATCGCGCTCCGCAATGCGCTCACGGTGCTGGGCATCACGGCGCCCGAACGCATGGACCGCGCCGACGCGGATGTCGCCCCGGAGTCCGAAAACGCCGAAATCGCCGACACCGATCCCGGGGCGCAGTCCGCACCGGATCCCGACGCCCTCCCCTCCCGCCCGAGCTGAAACGAACGTGTCAATCCTTGCCGTGGGAAGCGTGGCCCTCGACGACGTGGAAACCCCCTTCGGACGGGTGACGGGCGCCCTGGGGGGCTCGGCGGTGCACTTCGCCTCTTCCGCCTCCATCTTCGCCCCCGTCCACGTGGTGGGCGTGGTGGGAAGCGACTACCCGCTGGGCCGCCTGGACTTCCTCCGGGAACGGGGCGTGGACCTGGGGGGCCTCGAGGTGGCCGAGGGCGAGAGTTTCCGGTGGTCCGGACGTTACACCCACGACCTGGCAACGGCCCACACGCTGGACACCCGACTCGGGGTCTTCGCCGACTTTCACCCCCGCATCCCGGAGCACTTCCGCTCGCCGGAAATGCTCTTCCTCGGGAACATCGACCCTCGCCTCCAGCTCGAGGTGCTGAACCAGGTCGAGCGTCCCCGCATCGTGGCCTGCGACACGATGAACTACTGGATCGAGGGGAGCCGTTCCGCCCTCCTCGAGGTGCTGGCCCAGGTGGACGTCCTCCTCGTGAACGAGGCCGAGGTTCGGCAGCTGGCCGGCGACCCGAACCTCTTCCGTGCCGCGAAGTGGGTCCGGGAGCAGGGCCCGAAGCGCCTCGTCGTGAAGAAGGGAGAGCACGGTGCCATCCTCTTCGACGACGGCACCATGTTCTTCATTCCCGGCTACCCGCTGGAGGATGTCTTTGACCCCACCGGAGCAGGCGACGCCTTCGCCGGCGGGTTCCTGGGGTATCTCGCCGGGAATGGGGACCCCACGCCCCGGAATCTCCGGAACGCCCTCGTGCACGGCTCCGTGCTGGGGTCCTTCGCCGTCGAGGACTTCAGTGTCGGGCGCCTCGCACGGGTCACCCGGGACGAGATCGCCGAGCGGGTCCGTGCCTTCCGCGCCATGACCCGCTTCGAGATGCCCGCCGACTGCGCCCCCCCGACAGCTGATCGGGCCCCGTGACTGCCCTCTGCCACGACCTCTGCCACGACCTCTGCCACGCTCTCCGGACCAGCCCCACATGACCCGACCCCCACCAGACAGCGGCCTCGACTACCGCGCTTCCGGCGTGGACCTGGACCGGGCCGAACGCGACAAGGAGGGGCTCCGGGAGCTCCTGGCCTCCACCCGCGACGCCCGCACCCTCTCCGCCCTCGGGCAGTTCGGGGGCATGTACGCGGTCCCCGACGACGTGCCGGACCCGGTCCTGGTCTCCTCGGCCGACGGGGTGGGCACGAAGCTCATGGTGGCCTTCCAGTCCGGGATCCACGACACCGTGGGCCAGTGCCTCGTGAACCACTGCGTGAACGACATCCTGGTGCAGGGCGCAACCCCGCTCTTCTTCCTGGACTACCTGGCCACGGGCGTCGTTGCCGAAGGCGTGGTGAACGACGTGGTCCGGGGAGTCGCGCTGGCCTGCCGCGAGAACGGCTGCGCGCTGGTGGGTGGAGAGACGGCGCAGATGCCCGACTTCTACGCCGAGGGTGAATACGACCTGGCGGGCTTCATCGTGGGGATCGTGTCCCGGGGCGGCATCGTGGACGGCAGCCGGGTCCAGGCGGGAGACCGCATCCTCGCCCTCCCGTCGTCGGGGCTCCACACCAATGGCTACACGCTGGCCCGGAAGATCCTCTTCGAGCGGGCCGGCCTCGGCGCGGGCGACCCCATGCCGGGGGGACAGGGCGAGACGGTGGCCGATGCCCTCCTGCGCATCCACCGAAGCTACCTCCCCCAGCTTCGCCCCCACCTCGCCGCCGGCAGCATCCGCGCCATGGCCCACGTGACCGGGGGCGGCATCCCGGGGAACCTCCCGCGCTCCCTTCCCGAGGGCCTGGGGGCCGAGATCCGTTCGGGCAGCTGGACCGTCCCCCCGCTGTTCCGGACCCTGGCCGACCTGGGCGGGGTGGACGAAGACGAGATGTTCCGCGTCTTCAACATGGGGGTCGGCATGCTCGTCGTCGTGGCGCCGGACGAGGCGGACCACGTCCTCGAGGACCTGCGGAACGGCGGGGAAGCCGCCTGGGAAATCGGGAACGTGGTCCCGGACGAAGGGGTGCGACGTGTCTGACCGGAACCGCAGCCAGGCAGGGCCGAGGGCAATGACCATGGTCATTGCCGCCGCCGTGCGGAGAGCGGGCGTCGCGAGGTTCGCCGTCGCAGCCCTGGGCCTCGGGGCCCTCGGTCTCGGAGCGCCCGGAGCCGGAACCCTGGGCGTCGAGTCCCTGGCCGCCCAGGAGGCACCGCCCTCCACCCCGGTCCTCGCGACCTGGCCCAGCGAGAGCGCGTGGGCCCAGGACTTCTTCAGGTTCCGTGGCCGGTCCGGGGCCCGGGTTCTCCAGGGCGGGCTCGGCCTCCTGATGGCAGCAGGCGGACCCCTGCCGGCTTCCCCCTCCACGGCCGGCCAGCGCCTCCACGGCTCCCCGCGCATTGTGGCCGACGGGGGCCTCGCGGTGGTCCGGGTGAACCTGCCCGCCCTCGAGGGTTCCGGGGCCACCGACCATGACCGGACGTCCGTCCTGCTGGCCCCGAGGGTCACGGTGGCGGCGGGCGTCTTCGAGGGCTTCAGCCCCGCGCCTACCGTGGGCGGCGTCGGATCCGTCGACGTGGTCGCGGAACTCCGGTACCTCCCCCTTCTCGCGCCGAACGGCCTGGACGGCGCCTCCATCGCATGGGGGCTGGGTGCCCGGGTCGGCGTCCTCCGCGAATCCTTCACCCTTCCCGGCGTCACCCTCGTGGGGATGCACCGGCGGACGGGATCCACCGGATACCGCGGACCGGAGCAGCCCATGACGCTGGAAGGAGGCGAGACGGTGATCATGCACGAGGTCGTCGAGCTCTCGCCCTCGGTCACGTCGCTTCGGGCCGTGGTCGGAAAGGACCTGCTTGCCGTGGGCGTGAACGCCGGTGTCCAGCGCGACTGGATCCGGGGCGACGCCCTGGTCGATGTCCGGCAGCGGAGCGCGACCGGCGGGAGCGGCAACCCCATGTCGACCACCGCTTCCACCACCTCGGTCCCCGTGGACCGCACGACCTGGTTCGTGGGGGCGAACCGCACCTGGGTGGTGACCCAGGCGACCCTGGAGCTGGGGTGGTCCCCGGCCGCCGGCGGACCCGCGGATCCGGGCACACTCGGATTCCCGGCCTACCGGGGCCCGGAGGGGGCCTTCTCGGGCGCGATCTCCTTCCGCATCACCTACTGACCCCGGTCATTCCCGGTCCGCCCATGCCCTCCGACCTGGACCTGGCTTTCCTCCGACGGGCGGTGGAACTCGGTCGCCGGGGGTGGGGCCAGGTGCACCCCAACCCCATGGTGGGATGCGTCGTGGCGCGCCAGGACCGCGTCCTGGGCGAGGGGTGGCACCAGGCGTGGGGTGGGCCCCATGCCGAGGTGAACGCGCTGGCGGCGGTGCGGGACGCAGGGGAGGACCCGGCGGGTGCCACCGCGTACGTTTCCCTCGAGCCCTGCAGTCACGAGGGGAAGACGCCGCCATGCACCCGTGCCCTCCGAGACGCCGGCGTGGCCCGCGTCGTCTACGGCGCGGCCGACCCCGGCGCCGAGTCCGGGGGGGGCGGGGCGGAACTCCGCGCCGCCGGGCTGGAGGTCGAGGGGCCCGTCATGACCGACGCCGAGGCCCGGCGGGAAAACCCGGCCTTCTTCCACGCCTTCGGTCCCCATGCCGGGCGACCCTGGGTGGTGCTCAAGCTCGCCGTGTCCGCCGACGGCTTCCTCGCCGCAGGTCCGGGTCAGCGCACCGCCATTTCCGGCGCCCAGGCCAATGCGCGAGTGCAGGAACTCCGGGCGGGCATGGACGCGATCCTCGTGGGGGGGCGAACCGCCGAGGTGGACGACCCGCTCCTGACGGTTCGGGGAGCCGTGACGCCCCGCGTCCCGCCGCGCCGCGTCGTGCTGGACCCCCTGGGCACCCTTCCCCCGGAAGCACGTCTCTTCCACACGGGACCCGGGGAGGTCGTCGTGTTCAGGGGCGAAGGCGGAGGCGAAGGCGGGAACGCTCTCCCGGCCGGTGCCCGGATCGAGCGCCTCTCGCCCGTGACGATGCGCCCCGCAGAGGGGGGCCCGGCAGAGGGGGGCTCGGCAGAAGGAGTCCCGGGGGAAGGACCTCCGGGGCAGTCGACTCCGGGAAAATGGGCCCCGGGCGAGCCGGTCGCCCTGTTTCACCTCCCCGACGTGCTGACCCGTCTCCGGGTCCTGGGGGTGCGGGCCCTCCTCTGCGAGGGGGGCGCCGAACTCGCCCGCTCGCTCCTTCGGGAGGACCTGGTGGACCGGATGATCCTGGTCCGAGCGGAACGGAGCCTGGGCCCGGGGGGTGTACCAGCCTTCCCCGGGGGGTGGACCGCAGACATGGAAGGGTGGGACCCCGTGGAGCCTCCGGAAACGCTGGGCTCCGACACCTGGTCGGCCTGGGACCGGGCCCGGGAGGCAGGCTGACGCACGAAGCCCGACCCGGGACCGGCACCCCACCCGCGCGCGCCACACTTCCGTCCGGCGCGTGCCGCATCCATCCACGCAGGGCAGGCACCGCATGTTCACCGGCATCATCGAGGCCCAGGGCCGCATCGAAACCATGGAGGACCGGGAGCGCCTCCGGGTCCTCCGCATCGAAACGCCCGCGGGGTTCACGACCGACGTGTCCGTCGGGGATTCCGTCGCGGTGGACGGGGCCTGCCTCACGGCCGTCGACGTCGGGCCCGCTCAGTTCACCGTGGAGGCGATCCGCCAGACGCTGGACCGAACGGTGGCGGGACAGTACGAAAAGGGAACCGTGGTGAACCTCGAGAAGGCCATGGTGCTGGGCCACAGGCTGGATGGGCATATCGTTCAGGGACATGTGGATGGCATGGGTGAACTCATCCGGATTCTTGATGACGGCGACGCCTGGCGCCTCCACTTCCACATCCCCGAATCCATCCACAGGGGGACGATCCTCCACGGATCCATTACCCTCAACGGGGTGAGCCTCACCGTGAACGGGCTGGAGGACCCACGGCACCTGGAGGTGGGCATCATTCCCCACACCTGGGCGCACACGAACCTGTCCCGGCTGGCGCCGGGCGACCCGGTGAACGTGGAGGGCGACCTCATCGGGAAGTACGTGGCCCGCTGGATGGCGGGCCGGGACCTCCCTCCGACTTCATGACCCCCCGGGGGCCTCGCACCCCCGGACCCGAACCCCACGAGGACGCAGCCATGCCCTTCGACCGCGTCGAAGACGCAATCCAGGACATACGGGACGGAAAGATGGTCATCGTCGCCGACGACGAGGACCGCGAGAACGAGGGCGACTTCGTCTGCGCCGCCGCGGCCATCACCCCCGAACTCGTGAACTTCATGACGGTTCACGGGCGGGGGCTCATCTGCGTCACCCTCACCGGGGAGCGCGCCGACGCCCTGGCCCTCCCCCCCATGACCGACCGGAACACCGATCCCCACGGGACCGCCTTCACCGTGTCGGTGGATGCGGCGCACCGGTTCGGTGTCACGACCGGGATCAGTGCATCGGACCGGGCCACGACGATCCGGCTCATGACCGAGGAGTCCACGCGCCCCGACGACCTCCGCCGACCGGGCCACGTCTTTCCGCTCCGGGCCGTTCCGGGCGGGGTCCTCCGGCGGGTGGGTCAGACCGAGGCCAGCGTGGACCTGGCCCGCCTGGCAGGGCTGCCCCCCGTGGGGGTCATCTGCGAGATCCTGAACGCCGACGGCACGATGGCGCGGCGGCCCGAGCTCGAGACCATCGCGAAGGAACACGGGATCCGGTTCATCACCGTGGCGCAGCTCGTCTCGCACCGGCTCTCGAAGGAACGGCTGGTCCAGCGGGTCGCCACGGTCCGGCTCCCGACGCCGGTAGGCGAGTTCAAGATGATCGGCTACGACAACACCCTGGACAACCGCGAGCACGTGGCGCTGGTCAAGGGCGACATCGAGGGGCGGGACGATGTCCTGGTCCGCATGCACTCCGAGTGCCTCACCGGCGACGTCTTCGGCTCCTCCCGCTGCGACTGCGGCGAACAGCTCCACGCCGCCATGGTGCGGATCGAGGAGGCCGGGGCCGGCGCCATCATCTACCTCCGGCAGGAGGGTCGCGGCATGGGGCTCCACAACAAGCTCCGGGCCTACGAGCTTCAGGAGCAGGGCCGCGACACCGTCGAGGCCAACCTGGAGCTGGGCTTCAAGCCCGACCTGAGGGACTACGGAATCGGCGCACAGATCCTTCTCGACCTTGGTCTGCGGAAGATCCGCCTCCTCACCAACAATCCCAAGAAGATCGTGGGGCTGGAGGGGTACGGCCTGGAGATCACCGGGCGCGTTCCGCTTCAGGTGAAGCCGGGCCACCACAACGCCACCTACCTCGACACCAAGCAGAAAAAACTGGGACACCTTTCATGAGCACGAAGATCACCGAACGACAGGGCACCCTCGACGGAACGGGACGGCGGATCGCCGTCCTCGTGTCGCGGTTCAACACGGACGTCACCGGCCTCCTCGAGGAGGGCGCCCTGGCGGCGCTCCGTGAGCACGGCGTGGCCGACGGCGACATCGAGGTCCTCCGGGTCCCCGGGGCCTGGGAGCTTCCCGGGGTGGCGGCTCGACTGGTGGACCGGGGGTACGTGGATGCCATCGTCGCCCTGGGGTGCGTGATCCGGGGCGAGACGCCCCACTTCGACTACGTGGCCGGCGAGGCGGCCCGAGGGCTGGCCGCCCTCGGCCTCCGGTGCTCGGTTCCGGTGATCTTCGGGGTGCTCACCACCGAGACGCTGGAGCAGGCCATGGTGCGCGCCGGCGCCCGGAGCGACGAGCCCCGGGACAACAAGGGGTGGGAGGCGGCGGAAGTGGCGCTGGAGATGTCCAGCCTCTACCGGGGACTCCGATGACCGGCGACGCCGCAATGTCGGTTCGGGAGCGCGTGGACCGGAGCCGCTCCCGGGCCTGGGCGCTCCAGGTCCTCTACCGGTGGGAGGCGGAGGCCGGCGACCGCGACCTCCACGACGTGCTCCTGGCCGTGGGGCGGACCCGCCGGATCAGCGAGCGGCGCATCGCCTACACGAGCCGCATCCTCAAGACGCTTCAGGCCAACCTCGCCCAGGTGGATGCAGCGCTGACCGAGGTCACGAAGAACTGGCGGCTGGACAGGCTCTCGCGAATCGACCGGTCCATTCTCCGGATCGGGGCCACCGAACTCCTCCACTTCGACGACCTTCCTCCGAAGGTGGCGATCCAGGAGGCGGTGCGCCTGGCCAACCGGTACGGAGGAAGCGAGTCGGCGCGGTTCGTGAACGGGGTCCTGGACGCGGTCTACCACCGGCGCGACTGATGCGCGTCCTCGTCCTGAACTGGCAGGACCGGGAGAATCCGCAGGCCGGCGGGGCGGAGATCCACCTCCACGAGACCTTCGGGCGGCTGGCGGCTGGAGGATGGGAGGTGACGCTGATCAGTTCGGGGTGGGCCGGTGCGCCCCCCCGGGCCGAGCTGGACGGCATCCAGGTGCACCGGGCGGGGGGCAGGCACACCTACCCGCTGCGCCTCCCGGGGTACGTCTTCCGCACCTTCGGTTCCGCGCCCCCCTTCGACATCGTGGTCGAGGACCTGAACAAGGTGCCGGTCCTGGCCCCGACGTGGCTCGCACCCCCGACGGTTCTCCTCGTCCACCACCTGTTCGGCGCAACGGCCTTTCGCGAAGCCACCCTTCCGGTGGCCGCCGCCACCTGGCTCCTCGAGCGTCCCATTCCCGCCGTCTACCGGGGGATTCCCACCATTGCCGTCTCCGACTCCACCCGCGACGACCTGGTCGCGAGAGGCATGCCGGCCTCGTCGATCCAGGTCATCCCGAACGGCATCGACCTGGAGCACTACACGCCGGGGCCGGGAGGCATCGGCGCCCACCGGTTCCCCGAGCCCACCCTCCTCTACCTCGGCCGCCTGAAACGATACAAGCGCGTGGACCTGGTCCTCGAGGCGGTGGCACGGCTCCGGAGCCGGGGCGTCCCCGCACGCCTCGTCGTGGCCGGGCGGGGCGACCACGGGGGAGCCCTCGAAGCCCGTGCCCGGGCCCTGGGGCTGGGGCCGGACGTGGCCGTCTTCGAGGGGTTCGTGTCGGAGGCCCGCAAGCTGGAGCTGATGCGGGGCGCGTGGGTCCACCTCCTCACCTCCCCACGCGAGGGATGGGGCATCGCAAACCTCGAGGCGGCGGCCTGCGGCACTCCCACGGTCGCCAGCGACGCTCCTGGGCTCCGGGACTCGGTGCGCCACGGCGAGACCGGGTTTCTCACCCCCCACGGTGACGTGGAGGCCCTGGCGGACCGGATCGCCGCGCTGGTGGCCGATGACGGCCTCCGGGACCGCCTCTCCCGGGGTGCGCGGACCTTCGCCGAAGGCTTCGGGTGGGATCGCACCACCGGCCAGGTGGCCCTCGCTCTTGAAGCCGCCCTCGAGTAGCTTCAACGCGGAGCCCGAAGCGCGGCTCGACGTTCCGGGTCGCACTTCCGACACAGGCCTTCAGCCCCGCCCTGTCAGGTCGCAGTTCCGCAGTCCCGCAGTTCTTCACCACTTCCCTGGAGGAGAGTGCCATGCGCGTGCAGACCGTGTCCCGCCACTGCGAAGTCCCCGATGCCGTCCTCGGCCGGGCCGTGGAGCGCTTCGAACGGCTCTCCCGGTTCGACCCGGCCCTCTCGTCGGCCGAGGTGATCTTCGTGGAGGAGAAGCATCGGAAGCGGGTGGAGGGGATTCTCTCCCTCGACGGCGAGGAACCCGCCATCGCCCGGGCCGAGGAGACGTCCTTCAAGGCCGCCGTGGAGCAGGTGGCCGACCGCCTCGAGAAGATCCTCCGCAGGCGCCGGAGCCACGCCCGGGATCACAGGGGGCCCCGGACTGCCGACCTCCTGCGTCCGACGGATCCCGTTGACGCCTCCGAAGACCTCCAGCAGGTCGAGTAGACGGACTCGTGCCCGGCCCCTGCCTTTCCATGGAGGAACTCTTCCGCGTCCGCGGGGAGGCCCTCAGCCTGGAACACCTGAACCCCGGCGTGTCGCTGTCGCGGGACTGCCGGGACCCGGACATCTCCACCCCCGGGCTCGCCCTGGCCGGATTTCTCGACCGCTTTCCCGCGGGGCGCATGCAGGTCCTGGGCGAGACGGAAATGACCTTCCTCGCGGCCCTCACCGACGAGGAGCGGGCCGGGCGGCTGCGAGGATTCCTCAGCCAGGATCTCCCGGCGGTCTTTGTCTCGAAGGGCCAGGACGTGCCCCCCGCGCTCCTCTCCGAAGCCACGGAGCGCGGGGTGCCGGTCTTTCGGACGGTGCTCACCACGAAGGAGTTCTTCCGGCGCGTCAAGCCGTACCTGGAGGTGGCCCTCGCGCCCTCCACCGCGGTGCACGGCTCCCTCGCCGACGTGTACGGGGTGGGCCTCCTCTTTGTCGGTGCCAGCGGCATCGGCAAGAGCGAGTGCGTGCTGGATCTCGTGGAGCGGGGCCACCGACTCGTCGCCGACGACCTGGTCCTCGTCTCCCGGCGCGGCAATGACATCCTCATCGGGAAGGGGCACGACCTCCAGGGCCATCACATGGAGATCCGCGGGATCGGGATCATCGACATCCAGGCCCTGTTCGGAATTCGGGCCATTCGCCAGCAGAAGCGCATCGAGGTGGTGGTGCGTCTCGACACCTGGGACGACAGCAAGGTCTACGACCGAACCGGACTCGACCGGGACACAACCGAGATTCTCGGGGTAAGCATTCCGAGGGTCACCGTCCCGCTGAACCCCGGGAAGAATCTCACGGTGATCTCGGAAGTGGTGGCCATGAACCACCTGCTGCGGTACGCCGGCGTCGACTCGGCCGCGAATTTCGACAAGCGGCTCCGGGGAGCGCTCCTCCCGGTTCGCGAGTACCTGGAAGAGGATCATGAATAGCCAGAACGAGGGACCAGTCGGGCACCACGAGGGGGCCGAAACGGCAGCGGCCGCGGGCCCGCCTCCGGCGCTCGGGATCATCGTGACCCACGGGGCCATGAGCCAGGGTCTCGTGGATGCCGTCACCAAGATCACCGGCGTCGAGGCCGGCGCGCTGATCCCGGTCTCGAACGACGGAAAGGGCCCCGAAGCCCTCGTGGCCGAGGTCGCCGAGGTCGCCGCCCGGGCCGAGGGCCCGGTGGTCATCTTCACCGACCTGATGCAGGGGAGCTGTGCGCTCGCCGCCCGGTTCGTCTGCCGGGATCCGACGAACCGTGCCGTCCTCTTCGGGACCAACCTCCCCATGCTCCTCGACTTCGTCTTTCAGCGGGACCTTCCCCTGGACGAACTCCAGCGCCGGCTCCTCGCCCGGGGGCGTGCCGGCATCTGCTCCATGGAACCGGAGGTGGCGCATGCCGATCGCACTGTTCCGGGTCGATGAGCGCCTCATCCACGGGCAGGTGACGGTGGGGTGGGGGATCCGCCTCGACCCGGTCCGGTACGTGGTCGTGGACGACCTTCTGGCCGGGAGCGAGTGGGAGCAGGAACTCTACCGGCTGGGTACGCCGAGCGGCGTGGAGGTCCGTTTCCTCGGCGTGGCCGATGCCGTGGCAGAACTCGCCCGTTTCGAGAACATGAACGGTGTGACCATTCTCCTGACCCGGACGCTTCCCGCCATGGCCCAGCTTGCGGAGGGCGGCGCCATGGAAGGTCGGGAAGTGAACCTGGGGGGCATCCACCATGCGCCCGGGCGGGAATCGGTGCTCCCCTACCTCTCGCTGGGGGATGCGGAGCGGGACTCCATCCGCGCACTCCTCGATGCCGGCGTGGAGGTCGTCGCCCGCGACCTCCCGGGCTCGGCGGGAGTCGGCGGCGAACGGTTCGTGGAGTGAGCAGTCGGAGCCGCCGATGCTGATCGCCGCGCTGGAACCGGCGACGCTCGTGGTGCTCCTGCTCCTGGGCGGATGGATGGCGCTGGACGCCGCGGCGGTGGGCCAGTTCATGCTGGGGCGTCCCCTGGTGGCGGCCACGCTGGGGGGCCTCCTGGCCGGCGACCCGTTGGCCGGTGCGCTGGCGGGGGTCCTCCTCGAGGCGCTTCACCTGAACCACGTGCCCGCCGGGGGTGCCCGCCTCCCCGATCCGGGGCCGGGAAGCCTGGTCGCGGGGGTCGTGGCGGCGCTCCCCGCGGGTGTCGCGGCGGGGAGCCGGGGGGGAGCGCTGGCCCTCGCGCTGACGCTGGGCATCGGGATCAGCATGGCGGGGGGGGAGCTGGTGGCCCGGCACCGCGCCGCGAACACCGGACGCGTGGAGCGGGCACTGGCCCGGGGTGACTCCCTCGGAAGCGTGCTCCGGCGCACCCTTGCGCTGGGTGCGGCGCGGGGGGTGGGACTGGTGGCGCTGGGCCTCGGCCTTGCCGCCGCGGTGCCTGCCGCCTGGGTGGCCCGGTGGCCCTTCGCGCTGGAATGGACGGCGGCGCTGGTGGGGCTCGCGGCTTTCCTGGGGCTCGGGTCCGTGGCCCGCACCCCCGTGCCCCGGGGGCGGGGTGCGCTGCTCCTCGCGGGCGGGGTGGCGGCGGGAGTGGCGCTGGGCGTACTGTTCGGCCTTCCGGATGGGTGGATCGGCTCCGGAAGTCCGGGGCAGGCGGGGAGAGGTCGACCATGATGCGTCCCGGGCCCCCGGTGGAGCCGACCGCACCCGCGGAAATCCGCGCGAACGGGGAGCGTGCGCCGGCCGAACGCAGGCTCCTCCTGCGCTCCTTCCTGATCCAGGGGATGTGGAATCCACGGGATCTCCTGGGGAGCGGCACCGCGTGGGCGCTGGGAGATCCTGCCTCGGCAGGCGACCCACCGGCCCCCTTCAACAGTCACCCGTACCTGGCCGGGGTGGCGCTGGGATCGGTGACCCGGGCGCGGATCGACGGGGGGCTGACGCCGGAGAGGGAGCTTCGCTTCCGGACCGCGCTCCGGGCACCCCTCGGTGCCCTTGGGGACGCCCTGGTCTGGGCGGGGTGGGTCCCGTTCCTGCTCCTGCTATCCATGGGGCTCGTGCTCGTGGGCGCGCCACCGGTGCCGGTGGTCGTCGGGTTCCTGGTCGTGCACAATGTCCTGCACGTGGGGCTGCGCCGCTGGGGGCTCCGCCTCGGGCTCGAGCACGGGATGCGGGTGGGCACGGCCCTCGGCGCGAGTCCGCTGCGCCCCCTCGGCGACCGGTTCCGGCAGGGCGTGGTGGTGCTCTCGGGGCTCGTGGCGTCCGTGGCGGCGCTCCGCGGGGGCGGGGAACTGGTGCAGGGGACCGCCGCACTCACCGGCCTGGTCGCCGGCAGCCTCCTCTTCGTGGGGCTGGGGTTCCTGTTCGCCGGCCGGCTCCCGGTGACGACCCCGCTCCGCGTCGCGCTCATGCTCCTCGGGGTGGGCTGGATCGCTGCCGTGCTGGGCGGCATGTAGGGCGGCCGCAGGAGAGCCGGAGCAGGTCGTGCCGGAGCAGGTCGTGCCGGAGCAGGTGGAAACGCATCGCCGTACATCAATCAATCCCGGAGAAACCGGATGCCGCAGGAAACCCAGGAAATTCGTACCGTCCAGATCCGGAACCGGGCAGGCATGCATGCCCGGCCCGCCGCAGCCTTCGTGAAGCTGGCAGGGCAGTACCGCGCCCATGTGCGGGTGGCGAAGGAATCCCTCGAGGTGGACGGCAAGAGCATCATGGGGGTGCTCATGCTCGCGGCGGAGCAGGGCTCGGAGCTCCGGGTCACGGCCTCCGGGGATGACGCCGCCCAGGCCGTCGAGGCCCTGGTGGAACTCGTCGACCGCGGCTTCGGGGAGGCCTGACCATGTCGGTATTCTACGATGGACTCTCCGCCTCCGAGGGTCTGGCCTCCGGAAAGGTCAAGGTGCTCCGCTGGGGCATCCCCACGATCCCTCGGAACCCGCCCCTGGCAGGGGAGGAAGAGGCCGAGGTGGAGCGCTTCCACGAAGCCCGTGCCTCCGTTCGAGCCCGGCTGGAAGAGATCCGGGCCGACGTGGAGGAGCGGCTGGGGCCCATGGAGGCCCGCATCTTCGACCCCCAGCTCCTCATGCTCGACGACGGCACCGTGGTCGAGGGGACGGTTTCGTACATTCGCGATCACCGGCTCTCGGCGCCCCGGGCGTTCCGGCTCCAGATGATGGAGCACCAGGCGCTCTGGGCTGCCACGGGGAACCCCATGGTCCTGGATCGACTGAACGACCTGGAGGACATCCAGGTCCGCATGCTCCACCAGCTCCTGGGCCTTCCCGAGCCCGGCGTCGGACCCTCGTCGGATGGCCCGGTCATCGTCGTGGCCCGGAACCTCACCCCGACGCTCACCGTGCAGCTCGACCCGGACCACGTGGTGGGGATCGCCTCGGACCTGGGCACGCGGACCTCCCACTGGGCCATCCTGGCCCGCTCCCTGGGGATTCCTGCGGTGGTGGGGCTGGTGGACATCTCCGAACAGGCCGTCGACGGCACCGAGGCCGTGCTGGACGCCCGCATCGGTCGCCTGGTGCTGGATCCGACGGAGCGGGACCTCCGCATCTTCCAGGACCGGCGGGTCCAGTTCAGGGCGTGGGAAGAGGAGCTCACCCAGATCGCCCAGCTCGACGCCGTCACCCTCGACGGGCAGCCCATCGCCCTGCGCGCCAACCTGGACCTCCCCTCCGAGGCGGCACGTGCGGTGGAGCACGGCGCCGAAGGGGTCGGGCTCTTCCGCACCGAGTTCCTGGTGGTGGGGCGCCGCTCCATGCCCGAGGAGGAGGAGCAGTACCAGGCCTACCGACACGTCGTGGAGACCTTTCCCAACCGGGCCGTCTTCATCCGCACCTACGACCTCGGGGGGGACAAGTTTCCGGCGTTCCTGCACATGCCTGCCGAGGAGAACCCGTTCCTGGGGTGGCGTGCGATCCGGGTCTGCCTGGACCGGCTCGAGCTCTTCCGCCCCCAGCTCCGGGCGATCC
>REBP01000008.1 GCA_007692665.1 Gemmatimonadales bacterium
CTTTGGGGGGGGCCGGGACCCGCGCTCCCGGTCGCCACCCGTTGTCCGCCACCCGTCCTCCGCCACCCGTTGTCCGCCACCCGCCGCCACCCCGCGTCCCGCGCCCGAGCCCCGTCTCCATGCTCCGCTTCCGCCCGGTCCTGTCCGCCCGGCATCCGGGCCCGCTCCGGCGGCCCGGCTTCCCCGCCTGCATGGCCCTCCTCATCCTGCTCGTGCTCCTTCCCGCGCGGGGAGCGGCCGCCCAGGACGACCCGTTCGCGGACGGCCCCCTCCAGGTCTGGCTCCTGACCATGGACCGGGGCGACGAGGTGTACGAGATGTTCGGCCACAACGCCCTCCTCATCCGGGACGAGCGCACCGGCGAGGAGCTGGCCTGGAACTGGGGACTCTTCAACTTCGAGGACGTGGACTTCATCCCCCGCTTCCTCCGGGGCACGATGCGCTACTCCATGGGCCCCGCCGAGCCCGAGCCGTTCCTCCGCACCTACGCCGCCACCAATCGCGCGGTATACGCGAACCGCATCCACCTGACGCAGGCCGAGGCCGCCGAACTCGACGCCTTCGTCCGCTGGAACTACCTCCCCGAGAACCGCCCGTACGTCTACGACTACTACCGCGACAACTGCTCCACCCGCCTCCGCGACGCGCTGGACCTCGTGCTGGGAGGCCAGATCGCGGCCCGGTTCCAGGACCGCCCCACGGGGCGCACCTACCGCTGGTTTTCCCGCGAGCTCGTGCAGGTGACCGGCTGGGTCGACCAGGGGCTCTCCTTCCTGCTGGGGATGCGGGGGGACGTACCCATTTCCGAGTGGGAGTCCATGTTCCTCCCGGTGGAGCTCATGCAGTACCTGGAGGGCTTCAGCGTGGAGGAACCCGGCGGGGGGACCCGGCCGCTCCTGGGCCCCCGGCAGCTCGTCGTCGAGGCCACCCGCGACCCCCTCCCGGCGGGTCCGCCCGGACCGTCGGTGGGCTTCCTGCTGGTGGGCCTCCTCCTGGGCGGCGCCATGGTGGGTCTCGCCGTGGCCGCAGCGCCCCGGGCCTCCGCGCCCGGGACCGGCAGGTCCGTGGCCCCGGCGGCCGGATCGGAGCCGACGGCGGCCTCCATGGGCCGGGTCCCCGGGTGGCCCGTGACCGGGGCGCCCCGCCGCCGCCTCCCCCGGATCCTCCTGGGCGCGATGGTCTTCGCCTGGGGATCCTTCTCCGGCCTCCTGGGACTCCTGCTCGTGGCGGCGTGGTTCACCGACCACGTCTTCATCCAGGCCAACCTGAACATCTTCCAGATGAGCCCGCTGGCCCTGGTGGGCGCGCTCCTCGTCCCGGGCTTCCTCCTGATGCCTGCGGGTCCCGCCCGGGAACGGGTGGGCCGGGGAGCCGTGGTGGTGACCGCGGTCATACTGGCGCTTGCCATCGTGGCGGTCCTCCTGCAGGGGGTGGGCGTCCTCTTCCAGCGGAACGTGGACGTGGTGTTCCTGGCGCTCCCCCTGAACCTGGGCATGGCCGTGGCGGCTTGGCGGGTCACGGGGGGCCTGTCTACATTCCGTCGTCTCCCCGCCCACTCCTGAGCACCCACATCCGAACCGGACGATCCACGGCATGAAACGGATTCTCGTTACCGGGGCTGCCGGCCAGATCGGCACCGAGCTCGTCCTGAGGCTCCGCGAGGAGCTGGGCGCCGAGGCGGTGCTGGCCACCGACCTCAGGTTTCCGGGCGAGGACCACCCGGTCTTCGCCGGCGGCCCCTTTCGCACGCTGGACTGTACCCGGGGAGAAGAGCTCGGGCTGGCGGTCACGGCCCACCGGCCCGACACGGTCTTCCACCTGGCCGCGCTGCTTTCCGCCGTGGGAGAGCGTGATCCCCTCGCCGCCTACCGGGTGAACCTGGGGGGGCTCATGGAGGTGCTCGAGGTGGCACGGGCCGGGAAGCTCGCCGTCTTCACCCCGTCCTCCATCGCGGCCTTCGGTCCCGACACGCCCCGGGATCCCACGCCCCAGGACACGATCCAGCGCCCCACCTCCATGTACGGGGTCACGAAGGTCGCCGGCGAACTCCTCTGCGACTACTACCACCACCGGTTCGGGGTGGATACCCGGGGGCTCCGCTTCCCGGGGCTGATCTCCCACTCGGCCCCCCCGGGGGGCGGCACCACCGACTGGGCCGTGGAAATCTTCCACGCCGCCGTGGCCGAGGGGCGCTACACCTGTTTCCTCGGCGCCGACACCCAGCTCGACATGATGTACATGGACGACGCCGTCCGGGCCGCGATGGAACTGATGGAGGCCGACGGCAGCGCGCTCCGGCACCGGAACGCCTACAACATCACCGCCTTCCAGCTCACCCCCGGGGGGCTGGCCGGCATCCTCCGCGAGCACATCCCCGACTTCTCCATCGACTACGACGTGGACCCGGTTCGCCAGGCCATCGCCGACTCCTGGCCGCGTCGCATCGACGACTCGGCTGCCCGCGAGGCCTGGGGGTGGAGCCCGCGCTTCACCGCCCGGTCCATGACCGAAACCATGCTGCATGCCCTCCGACCCCCCGTGAACCATGGCCCATGACCGGCTGAACGTCGCACTCGACACCCACGTTGCCGAACTCGAGGCCGTGGGGACCGCCAAGGGAGACGAGTACGTCGTGACCCGGGCGCTCCCCCCCTCCGGGGACACCGAGCCCCGCGGCCCCCGCTTTCTCCTCGAGGGTCACGGCGACCGGGAGTTCATGAGGTTCAACTCGAACTCCTACCTGGGCCTCTCCTTCCTGCCCGAACTCATCGAGGCCGAGGAGGAGGGAGTCCGGGCCTACGGGGCCGGCCCCGGAGCCGTCCGCTTCATCAGCGGCACCTATGCCGCGCACCGCGACCTGGAGGTGCGCCTGGCGGCCTTTCACGAGCGGGAGGCGGCCATGATCTTCTCCTCCGCCTACGCCACGGTGCTGGGCACGCTGGTGCCCCTCATCACCCCCGAGACGGTGGTGGTCTCCGACGCGCTGAACCACAACTGCATCATCAACGCCATGCGCATGGCGAGGCCGGCGGCCAAGGTCATCTACCCGC
>REBP01000068.1 GCA_007692665.1 Gemmatimonadales bacterium
TCGGCCTCCAGCGCAACGGCCTGCTCGAGGCGGACGCGTCCCCCGGTGATGCGGTGCGTTTCCAGCTCCAGGACGACCTCGTCGAAGCCGGCATCGACGGCGCCTCCTCCGGCCAGCTCGGCGCGCGCCGCACCCTCGATGGCGAGCCCCGCGGCATTCAGGCGTGCCTCGTCCACCGTGAAGGTGAAGACCGGGCCCTGGCGGGGGAGGGGGATGCGCAGGGGCCCAGCCAGAACCAGCTCCCCGCTTCGGACCTCGCCCGATACGAGCTCGACCACCAGGGTCCCCGCTCCCGTCACGGGCTCGGCGTCGGGGTCCAGCCGGACGGATGCCCCGGCGGTGAGCAGGAATTCCGCCGACCCCGCCGAGCCCGGGGAGCCCGAGATCTCGAGGACCCCCCCGGTGAAGAGGAACTCGGCGCCCGCCACCACGATGGGACACGGAGCCGTCCACCCCTCGATGCGTCCGTCGAGCGTTCCGTCCGGCTGCAGCCGCAGGGCGCCGGAGGGAAGCGTAAAGGCGGCGGGCACGCCCCCGTCCGGGCAGGCGGAGGAGCCCGGGAGGCGGAGCTCTCCACGCACCGAGGGGAGCGAGAGGAGGCGAGGCTCCGGAAGGAGGGAGAGGGCCAGTTCGCCCTCCCATCCATGGACCAGGAGTTCCGCCCCCCCGGCGAGGGGGACGCGGCACGGATCGCCGCCGCCGCCCACCGGACTGTCCACCCGGCCCCGGAGCGCCGCCTCCGCCAGGAGCGCGGCCTCGAGCGAGAAGATCCCCCCGGAAAGGCACGACGGCATGGGCGACGAGAGACCGGCGAGCCGCCAGGCCACGTCGAGCTCCAGCGTGACCGCCTCGGCAGAACGGGCCTCCCATTCCGCCCAGGAGAGAAGGAAGGGCGCTCCCGACGCGCGCTGGATCCGGAGGGCCATGCCCCCCACGTCGAAGCGCTCCGGGATCGTGGGCTCGTCGAGGGCCGGGACCCGGAAGCCCTCGGCGGTCACCACGACGTCGGCCCACCCCGGGAGGGGCACGCCGGGGAGCATGGGGAGCCTGGGAAGGAGGTCCAGGCGGAGCGCCATCTCCACGCCCGAGCCCGGCACCCAGGCCAGCTCGTCGACACGGAGGTTCGAGAGGCCCACGTGGAGCCAGTCGAGTTCCATGGGCATGGCCCCGGGCAGACCGCACCGGGAGCGCACGCCGTCCATCTCCAGCCCGCCGGGGTGGAGCCGCAGGTCCAGGTTCGCGAAGCAGCCGGTGGTGGCAGGCCCGGGGTAGAGCACCCCGGATGCAGTGAGCTGGGCGCCGAAGCCGCCGGCAGCGGGGAGGCCCGCCGACAGGTCGACGTCGAGGGGGCCCATGAGCCCCAGGACCGAGAGGCGGCCCGCCGTACCGCCGGCCACCAGGGGAAGCTCGATCTCCTGCCCGCAGCGTGCCACGGGCGCCCAGCGGCCGTCCTCGCCGAGGGCCGCCAGGAGGGGGCAGCTCGTGGGGGCGCCAAAGGCTTCCAGCACACCCTCGACTTCCGTCACGCCTGTGGGGAAGGTCGTCCGGACCCGGTGCACCCTGGCACCCACCGGGTCTCCACCGGGAACCAGGGAGATGCCGTCTGCAAACCGGGCCTCGAGCGTGCCGAAGAGTCCTGCGGCGGTGACCTGGAGTTCCCCTTCGAGGGCTGCGTTCGGACCGTTCCCGCCAAGGGAATACCCACCTCCGGCCCGCAGCCCCGTGTCCGGGCGGAAACTCAGTCGGTCGATGCGCATCCCTGGCGGAAGGGAGCCCAGCAGGTTCCCCCAGGCACCCGGCAGGGGTCCCGAAACCTCGCCACCGGTGATCCGCATCCCGACCCGGTCCACCACCAGGTCGCGCACCTGCACGGGGAGGCTGCCGGATTCGGGGGCCAGGAGTTCGAGGGCGGCGACGCCGTTCAGGATCACGCCGAAGGGGGTGACCTCGCGCTCGAGCCTCGACAGGTCCACGAGCCGGGCCACGCCGGGAACGAGGTCGAGCTGGCTCCAGTCCTCGTCACCCAGCGGATCGAGCGTCGCCTCGGCGCGGAAGACCTCCACCTGCGACCGCAGCCCGCCGGGTCGGAGGGGGTTTTCGAAGCCGTCCAGCGCCTCGACGCGCCACACGTAGTCCTTTCCTGCCTCCAGCGGGATCCCGTCGGCGGGGTAGAGGAGCAGCGGGACGCTCGCGACGACCTCATCCAGGTGCAGCCGGTTCGCCTCGAGGGCCACGAGGGGGGTCTGGCCCGTGAACCGCTCCGCCAGCTGGACCCGGTAGCGGGTCCCGAGCGTGGGGGGAACCAGGACCGGGGTCCACTGGAAGGTCGGCTGGCCCGCGCCCACCCCGTCGCCTCCCACCGGGTAGAGGAGCTCCGGGGGATCCGGGAGCACGACCTCCATGGGAGCGCAGTCCTCCGCCAGCTGGATGCCCGCGGAGCTGAAGATGCGTGCACAGATCTCGTAGTCGTCCTCGGGGAGCACCCCGGTACGGAGGGCCTGCTCGACATCCTGCCGGCGGACCGGGAGGACGCGCCAGGTGAAGAGGTCCGAGGCGTTGAAGAGCTGCACCGAGGGTCCTGCGGCCACGGTGAGCGGCGGACTCTCGGCCCGCGCCACCTCGCCCCGCGCCCGGGACCGGACGGATCCCTCCACGCGGAAAGCACGGGATCCCTCGCCCGTGAAGGTCACCGCGAGGGTGAGGGACTGCGGGTTCCTCTCCCATTCCGACAGGTAGGGGCTCGGGAAGGGCGACACCACGACCTGCGCCCCCCAGTCGGGACTCTGCGCGAACAGGGAGGTGGCTCCCGAGGCGGGAACCTCCGAGGCCGGAAGCAGCAGGAGCCCGACCAGTGCGGCGAGCATGGGTCGGGGGGCGAGGACAGCAGAAGGCAGAGCGAAGATGTGGTTCATCCCTTTGGACGGCGCGCGAGGAGGCGTTCTCCGGCCGCCCCGCCTGGAACCCCGTCCTGTGCAGGGGTGC
>REBP01000176.1 GCA_007692665.1 Gemmatimonadales bacterium
AGCCCCGGCGGCTCGTCGAGCGGATCGGCCACCGGGGTGGCGGCCCGCATGGTGACCACCGCGGTAGGGACCCAGACCGGCGGCTCCATCACGGTGCCGGCATCGAGCCAGGGGCTCACCGGGCTCAAGCCCACCATGGGCCGGGTTTCGCTCCGGGGGGTGATCCCCCTGACGTATACCCGGGATCACCCGGGCCCCATCGCGCGGGATGCGCGGGACGCGGCGCTCATGCTCCAGGTCATGGCCGGGCCGGACCCCGCCGACCCCCGGACGCTTGGCCTGCCGCCCGTGCCGGACTACCTCACGGCGGCGACCCCCGTACCGGGACCGGCCCACGGGGACGGCCCCCCGGGAGCCACGATCCGGTGGCCCACCCGGCTCGGGATTCCCCCGGGGTGGGCGGATGTCGACGGGCCAGCGGGCGAGCGGAGGCGGCGCTTCCTTGCGTCCATGGAGGAGGGGGGCGTCACGGTGGTGGACGTGCCCCCGCCCACGGGGTGGGCGGAACTGTCGTCGGGGATCTTCAACGCGGGACGGCTCCCGGAGCGGAGCGAGCCGTTCCTCCCCTGGCTGCGCCAGGATGTCCGGCTCTTCGGCGTGACGCTGTCGTCGTGGATCCAGGGGCTGCTCCTGTCCGGCGACGAGTACGTGAAGGCCCAGCGCGGCCGACTGGCCCTCCTCCGCCTGGCCCTGGACAGCGTCTTCCACCAGTGCGATGCGGTGGTCCAGGGCAACCACGTGCCCTTCGACATGATCGGGCTTCCCCTCGTCACCTTTCCCATCGGCTTCCGGGAAGCGGGGGAGGGGGGCGGTGGTTTCGGCGGGGCGCTTCCGGAGGGCATCCTTGTCGGGGCGCCGCCCTTTGGCGAGGAGCGCCTCCTCTCGCTGGCGGCCCTCTGGCAGGCCCGCTCGGGTCACCACCTGCGGCGCCCGTCGGATCCGGCAGCGGGGGACTCCGGCCGGCCGCCTGCGTCCGGCGCGCGCGGACGCCTAGAGCTCGAAGAGGTGGCCAGCCTCAGCCAGTAGGCACGGCCCCCGCGGGCCGCGCGGGCCCCGGAGCGGGCATCATCTCGGCGATGTGCACCAGGGCATCCCCCCGGTTCACGTTGGGCTGACGGGTCTGCCCGATGATGACGCCGCTCACCGAGGCCCGGACCCTGAGCGTCCGATCTCCGAAGGCGTCCTTGATGACCCCGATGGCCTGACCTTTCTCCACCTCGCTCCCCGGCTCCACGTCCAGCCGAACGAGGCCGCTTCGGCCCGCACGCACCCACCGGGTGCTCCGTGATTCGCGGGAGACGGGGGGCTGGGCCTGCGCACTTCCCCGCATGCCGAGGGCACGAAGCACGCGGAGGACGCCCTGGGTCCCGACCTCGATGGCGTTCCGGTTGAACCGCCGGGCTTCCCCCCCTTCGTAGACCAGGACCCGTGCGCCCATGCCGGTGGCCGCAGCCCGAAGCGATCCGTCACGGCTGCTGCTGTGGATCATGAGGGGGGCACCGAAGGCTTCGGCGAGGCGCCGCGTTTCGGGGTCGTCGAGGTCGGCGCGGAGCTGGGGGAAGTTGGTCCGGTCGCCCGACCCGGTGTGAAGGTCGATACCCACGTCCCCCCCCTCGATGACCTGGGAAATGAGGAGGTGGGCCAGCCGGGCGGCCTGGGAACCCCGGGCCGATCCGGGGAAGGAACGGTTCAGGTCCCGACGGTCCGGGAGGTACCGCGATTCCGTGATGAATCCGTGGACGTTCACGATGGGCACGGCGAGCAGGGTGCCCGCCATGTGTCGGGGCGAGACCTCTCCGAGGACCTGGCGGATGATCTCCACCCCGTTCAGCTCGTCGCCGTGGATCGCCGCCGTGAGCCAGACCCGGGGGCCGGGCCGGCGGCCGTTCACCACCTCCAGCGGAATCCCCAGCGGACTGCCCGTGGCCAGGCGGGCCGCCGGCAACTCGATGCGCCCACGTTCGCCGGGGCCGACCACCATGCCACCGATTTCGATACTGGTCACGCGCCCACCCGGTCCTTCCGGTTGCCCCTCGGGGCCGTGTTCTCGATGTACTCGATGATCTTCCCCGCCACGTCCACCCCGGTGGCCTTTTCGACACCCTCGAGACCCGGCGAGGAGTTCACCTCCAGAACCAGGGGGCCGCGCTTCGAGCGGAGCATGTCGACCCCTGCCACGTTCAGCCCCAGGGACTTGGCGGCCAGCACCGCGGTCTTCCGCTCCTTCGGCGTCAGCGTGGCGGCCTCGGCGGATCCGCCACGATGGAGGTTGGCCCTGAATTCGCCGGGGGCGGCATGGCGCTCCATGGCAGCCACGACCTTTCCCCCGATGACGATGGCTCGCAGGTCGTCACCGCCGGCTTCCTTGATGAACTCCTGGACCAGGATGTTCGCATCCAGCTGCCGGAACGCCCCGATGACGCTTTCGGCGGCCTTCCGGGTCTCGGCCAGGACCACGCCGACCCCCTGGGTCCCCTCCAGGAGCTTGACGATGACCGGTGTCCCCCCGACCCGGTCGATGAGTCCCTTCGAATGACGGGCATCGTGGGCAAAGGTGGTAGCGGGGAGATCCACACCGGAGCGGGACAGGAGCTGCTGGGCCCTCAGCTTGTCGCGGGAGCGGGTGATGCCCTGGGAGTCGTTGGCGGCAAAGACCCCCATCATCTCGAACTGTCGGACCAGGGCGGTGCCGTAGAAGGTGTACGAGGCGCCGATCCGTGGAACCACTGCGTCGAACTCCAGGGTCTCCTCGACCGCGTGCCGATCTGCAACGAGGTCATGGTAGACCACGCTCGGCCCGGGGTGGGAGATGTCCATGTAGCAGCGCAGGTAGTTGATGACCCGCATGTCATGGTTGCGCTCCTCTCCGGCTTCCACGAGGCGGCTGGTCGAATAGAGGGAGGCCTTGCGGTAGAGAATTCCGTTTCGCATGCGTCATTTCCTGGAGGATGGTGGGGTGGGCGGCCATTTCGGGCGCGCAGG
>REBP01000099.1 GCA_007692665.1 Gemmatimonadales bacterium
CCGGGGTCACCTGGCTCGCCGGGTCACCCCGGTCACCGGCCCACCGCGGGCACCCGGGTCGCCGGCCCCTCTGCCCCCTCCCCGACGCCACCCCCCCGCACCCGACCGCGACCGCGATGGCCGCCAGGACGCCGGCGAAGCCGACGGCGACACCCTTCATCCAGTCATCCGCCGGCGGATGGCCACGGGGGCCTCACGCCACGCCTTCGACCCGGGACTTCCGGATCTGGATCCCCCTCCGCGCCAGACCGTCGACGTAGGCCACGGGGTCCACCGTCTCGTCCGGGGTGCGCACGCCCTTCTCGCGGATCTGCCCGCGCCCCTGCATGACCCCCGTGAGCGCCAGCGAGTACCCGGTGGTCCGCATCATCGCGGTGATCCCGGTGGACTCGTCGAAGTAGTCCAGAAGATCGAAGCGGATCGCCCTGGTCTGCCCGCCGTTCGTCCCGCGGATCTCCACGCGGAGCGCCACCAGGTCCTTGCCTCCCGGCTTCCGCAGCTTCGGCGAGACCCGATCGATGAAGAACCGGCGCGGCGTGATCTCCGCATCCCCCACCTTCACCGGCTCATCGGAGAGGAGCCCGAGATCACGGATCGCCTTCATGATCTGGGCATGACCCGGGTAGCGAAGCGTCTTGTATTCCATGGTCCGAAGCTGTCCACGGTAGCGGTACGGCAGCGTCGAGATCCCGCCCGCCGTGTAGAAGGCCTCCAGCGTGCCCAGTGGCTCGGGAAAGGAAACCTGCTCCATGCCGGTGAGCGCCTCGACGTCCGCCGGCTCGCCCTCGTGCAGCACGAGCCCGGGGGTCGTGTAGTAGTCCAGCACGCCCTCCATGGAGTAGACGATCTGGTAGTTCAGGGGGGGCTCCGGGTTCTGCGGGAGCCCGCCCACCCACATCCGCACCGACTCGGTGGAATCCATTTCGTCGATGCCGGCCTGCGCCAGGATGTTCACCATCCCCGGCGCCAGTCCGCAGTCGGGGATCACGCTCACGCCCGCCGCCTTCGCATCCGCATCCAGCCCGCGCTGCGCCTCGACGATTTCGGTGTTCCCGCCCAGGTCCGCGAAGTTCGCCCCCGCCTCGATGGCGAGCTTCGTCATGGGAAGGTTGAAGTAATACGGCAGGGCGCATACCACGGAGGTCATGCCGGCCATGGCGCCTCGAACCGACTCGGGGTCGTTGGCGTCGACCTTCTCGATCCGGAGCTTCCCGGTCCCGCTCCCCGAGCCCGAATCGGCCAGGTAGGGCCTGAGGAAGAGGGCGACCTGCTCGGTCTGCATGTCCCCGATGACTACCTCGGTCACGCCGTCGTCCTGGAGCAGATCGTAAGCCGCGGCAGAGCCCTGGGCTCCCCCTCCGAGCACGAGTACCTTCATCGATTCACCTCTTGGTTGGTCGTGGCAGGACGCCCCTCCGTGTCGGCATTCCGAAACCGGAGTCGCGGGCGCATTGTATTGTGTTCACTTCTGGATGCAAGGGCGGCAGTACTGCCGGGCGCCGGGTTGTCCGGTGCCCCGGCCGAGCATGCCGCCTGCGTCCGTGGTCCTCAGCTGCCGAACAGGTCCGGCTGGTCTTCTTCCTCGGCGGGTGCACCGGCGGCGGGACGGGCCTTCCCCGAGCCGCGTTTGCGCGGCGTCGCGGCGGGGGCAACCTCCTCGCTTCCGACACCCGAGGCCCCGCCTACATCCTCAACGGCGACTTCGGCTTCAGCATCGACCCCGAGTTCGTCTGCGGCCGCGACTTCCGCCGCGACTTCCGCCGCGACTTCGGCCACGGCATCGCCGCCTGTCCCGGGCTCGGCCCCGGCCACGGCATCGCCGCCGGCCCCCGGCTCGGCCCCGGCCCCCGGCTCGGCAGCCGCATCCGTTCCTTCCTCCGGCCCACCGTCCGGGCCGGTCTCCGGCTCCGGGTCATTCCCATCGTCGTCGCGGTCCACGGCGAGGCTCCGGGTCACCTCCACCACGCGGTCGCCCTTCGCCACCTTCACGAGGCGGCTCCCGCGGGTCCGGCGTCCCTGGATCGGGACGGCCGTGGCTTCCACCCGGTCCACGATGCCCCCGGCGGTCACGAGGCTCACCTCGTCGCCGTCAACCACCTCCAGCGCCGCCACAACCGGGCCGGCATCCGCCGAGACCGGCGAGGCCAGCGTCCCCAGCCCGCCCCGCTTCTGGAGCGGGAACTCGCCCACCGGGGTGCGCTTCCCCCAGCCCTGTTCGGTGACGGCCAGGATGCGGGCATCCCTCCGGATGGGTACGATGCCCACCAGCCGGTCGTCGCCCCGCAGGTCGATCCCCTTCACCCCCTGGGCGGTGCGGCCCATGGTCGAGACCTCGCGCTCGTCGAACCGGATGGCCCGCCCCTCGCGGGTCAGGAGGAGGAGTTCGGCCCGGTTGTCGGAGAGGAGCACGTCCAGGATCCGGTCGCCGTCCTTCACCCCGGCGGCGATGATCCCCCCGGCCCGGGGGTTCGAGAACTCCTTCAGTTCCGTGCGCTTCACGAGCCCGCCCTCGGTGGCGAAGACGAGCACCTTCTCCTCGCCCGCCAGCTCCTCCACCGGGACCAGGGCCACGATGCGGTCGTCCCGCGAGGCCCCGGTGAGCGCGTAGACCGACTGCCCGCGCGACGCCCGTGCCCCCTCGGGCACGTCGAGCACCGACAGGAAGTGGACCTGCCCCCCCGCCGTGAAGGCCAGGATCCACCCCCGGGTCCGGGCGGTGAAGACGCGTTCGAGCCAGTCGTCGTCGTACCCCTCCATGCCGGCGAGCCCCTTCCCCGCCGCCACCCGGCGGCGGTAGAGGTGCACCGGCACCCGCTTCACGAAGCCCTGGTGCGACACGGTGATGACCACGTCCTCGTCGGCCACCGCGTCCTCCACCGGGGCCTCGTGCTCCTGGGCGTCGCGAAGGATCTTCGTCCGCCGGGCGTCGCCCAGCGCCTCCTCCACCTCGGCCAGCTCCGCCAGGATGACCTCCAGCTGGGCGTCCTCGGTGGCCAGGATCGCGCGGAGGCGGGTGATCTCGATGTCGAGTTCGGCCATGCGCGCGCGGAGTTCGGCGCTCTCCAGCGAGGTGAGCTTGCCCAGGCGCATGTTCAGGATGGCGTCGGCCTGCACGTCCGACAGGCCGAACCGCTTCTGGAGCCGTCCGGAGGCCTGCGGCCGATCCTTGGATTCCCGGATGATCCGGATCACTTCCTCGATGTTGTCCAGCGCCACCAGGAGCCCCTCGAGCACGTGGCGCTCCGCCTCGGCCTTCTCGAGATCGTGCCGGGCCCGGCGCACCACGACCTCGATGCGGTGGTCCCGGTACTTCTCGAGCAGGGTCTTGAGGCCCATCTCCTTCGGCTCGCCGTGGTCCAGCGCGAGCATGATGGCGCCGAAGGTCTGCTGCAGGTAGGTCTTCCGGAAGAGGACGGCGAGGGTCCCGGCGGGGTCCGCGCCGCGCTTGAGCTCGATGACCAGGCGGAGCCCGTCGCGGTCGGACTCGTCGCGGACATCGGTGACGTCGTCGATCTTCGACTTCCGCGACAGGTCCACGATCTGCTCGATGATCTTCGCCTTCGAGACCGCGTAGGGGATCTCGGTGACGACGAGCTGCTCCTTGCCGGCCCGGAGCGCCTCCTTGACCACCCGCGACCGCACGACGATGCGGCCGCGGCCCTTCTCGTACATGTCGTGGATTCCCTTGTCGCCGACGATGAACCCGCCGGTGGGGAAGTCGGGACCGGGGAGGTGCTCCATGAGGTCCGCCACCGAGCAGTCCGGGTTCGCCACCAGGTGGCGGAAGGCGGCGGCCACCTCGCGCAGGTTGTGGGGGGGCATGTTCGTGCTCATCCCCACGGCGATCCCCGACGAGCCGTTCACCAGCAGGTTCGGGAGCTTCGAGGGGAGGACGGTGGGCTCGAGGAGCCGGCCGTCGAAGTTGGGCGACCAGTTCACCGTGTCGCGGTCCAGGTCGGCGAGCATCTCCACCGCCACCGGGGCCAGGCGGGCCTCGGTGTACCGGTAGGCCGCCGCGGAGTCACCGTCGATGGAGCCGAAGTTCCCCTGCCCGTCCACCAGCGGGTAGCGGAGCGAGAAGTCCTGCACCATGCGGACCAGGGCGTCGTAGACCGCCGAGTCCCCGTGGGGGTGGAACTTGCCCAGCACCTCTCCCACCACCGATGCGCTCTTCTTGTGGGCGCGGTCGGGGCGGAGGCCCAGTTCGTTCATGGCGTGCAGGATCCGCCGGTGGACCGGCTTCAGGCCGTCCCGGACGTCGGGGAGGGCCCGCTGCACGATGACGCTCATGGAGTAGTCGAGGAACGCCTCCCGCATCTCCTCCTCGATGAGCCGGGGGAGGACCCGTTCCCGCTTCTGAGCCACCGACATCCGATCTCCTGCTTCGACTGGGGGGAATGGCCTGACCGCGGACCCGACCCGTCAGGATCGAGCCCGTCCGAAGATGGGCCGCAGGGTGGATCGGGGGAAGGGAAGGCGGGGGAGAGCCCGGAGGCTCAGAGCGCGTCGAGCGCTTCCTCGAGCTCTTCGGCCAGGGTCGGGTGACCGTGGGCGTTGGCCTGACGGATGCCGGTGCGGTAGGCCTCCCGGGCCTCGTCGGTGCGGCCGAGGTCGGAGAGGGCGGCGCCGAGGCGGCCCCAGGCGTTCCCCTCGTCGTCGGCCGTGGCCAGGTAGCGTTCCAGCTCGGTGACGCCCAGGGCCAGGTGGCCGGCGTTCAGGTACTCGACGGCCAGCCCGAAGCGGAGGCGGGGGTCGTCGGGACGGCGTTCGAGCATGCCCAGAAGGGCATCGATGCGGGGGGAGGTCACGGAGGCGCGGGTCTCAGTCGGGGAAGATGAACGTGTGGCAGTCCACCGGATCGGCGGGGGCGCCGTTCACGACCTCGAAGAGGGCATGCATCTCCTGACCGACCAGCTCCAGCCGGTGCAGCACCGACAGGGCGTGGGCGTAGTCGAAATACGCCGCCACGGCATACTCGCCTGCGGGGTGCGTGGCCGTGATCTGGGTCTCCATGACGACCCGGAGGTGCTCCACGACGGCGCCCACGCCGCGCTCGGCGGCGTCCTGTTCCGCAAGCGTGACGAACGAGAGATCGCCGGTGAGTTGCGGGAGCAGGGATTCCACGGCAGCGCGCTCGGCCGGCGGCGCCACCACGGCGCCTTCGCCCAGGGGTTCGTCCAGGTAGGTGCGTGCCCCCTCGCGGAGGGCCAGCACTTCCTCGAAATTGCAGGAGAAGATCATGGGAAGCCTCCCCGTGGGGCGGATTTCGCGGAGCACGATCCCCGGGGAGACGTCCCCCCCGGACCCGGTTCGCGCTGCGCCGCGAGCGCCCATCTGTTCCTACCTTCGGGTGCGTTGAACGTTCCTGCAAGAGGCGGACCCGGAATCAGGGTCCGACGTGGCCTTCCTCGCTCACCACCACGGGGTCACCCACCTGCACGAGCCCGGGGGTCCGTGCCGGCTCCGGGACCAGGTTCTGGCCGAACCAGACCTTTCCGCCCTCCGCGCGGTAGGTGGCCAGCGTCTTCAGGGGCTCGAGCCCCCGTTCCGCCGTGGCCGGGTCCACCGTGGTCACCGAGCAGCGTGCGCACCGCTTGACCCCGGCCATGGCCACCGCCCCGATGCGGACCCGCCGCCACCGGTCCTCGGCATGGGGCTCGCACGGGCCGCCCACGACGACGTTGGGGCGGAACCTGGCCATCGATACCGGCTCGGGAAGCCGACGGTTCAGTTCCGCGAGGGAGGCCTCGCTGATGACCAGGACCGGGTACCCGTCGGCCAGGCTCACCCGGTGACCTGGCGCGAAGTCGGGATCGGTGGGGCGCACCGCGGTGTCGGGCTGGTACACGAGGCGCACCGGCTCGCCCAGGAAGTCCGACATCCAGGCGTCGGCCTCCGGCGACGGGGCGAGGGCCTCGAAGGGGTGGCCCCAGATCGTCGCGGGGAGGGTGGCGATCCCGGACTCGGGCGAGACGCCGGCGGTGGCCGCACCGGCCGCCGCGCCCGCCGTCGGGTCGGCGGGAACCTCCACCGGGGCCCGCCCCTCGCAGCTCAGACGGAGCCGCAGCGAAGACCGGTCGCGCAGGTCACCGCGCCCTCCGACCCCTCCCGCGTTCACGAACGCCGTTTCGACCAGCGCCATCGCCGGGTGTGAACGCTGCGACAGGAAGGTCCCCTCCGCATCCACCACCATCCAGCGCCGGTCCCCGTCGAGCCCCATGGGGCCCACGCTCCGACCCTGGACGGCGATCCCGCGGAGTCCCTTGACCGGGTAGACGGTGAGCTCGGTGACGCGGAGGTCGGAGGTCGACAGGACCGTGGTGGGGGGCGATCCGGTCATGTCAGGCCTCGGCGGGGCCGCCCGGCGCGAAGAAGATGGGGGGCATGCCCTCGGGACCCACGTGGGGGACGCCGTCGCGCTGGGTCGGCGCCGGGCTCAGGATCAGCGGGACGGTGGCCATGGGCTCGCCGTCCACGGCAATCTCGAACCGGTAGGTGCCGGCCTCGGGAAAGACGATGCCGTCCAGGTTGAGGACCTGGGGGATGCGGCTGACCATGTCGCCGGAGGCGGGGCCGATCTGGATCTTGCCGTCGAGACGGACCAGGTCCTCGCCGCCGGGGGTCACCAGGCGGATCTCGGCGACGCGCTCGCCTGCGTCGATGGCGCGGGTCTCGAGGCGGAGGACAAGGCAGAGGCGGCCGTGGCGGGCGGGAAACTCGCGGGCATGAATCCGGTCGAAGACGCCGAGGACGTTGAGCTTGCCGGAAGGGTCGACGGTGGCGGCATCGCAGAGGAGGGAGAGGTCGATCTTCATGGACTGGACGGGTCGGAGGAACGGGAAAGGAGCCAGGGTCCGAGCACGAGGCCCAGGACCAGGTCCACCAGAGCGTGTGCTGCCATGGCGGGGAAGATGCTGCCGGTCAGGATCAGGGAAGCTCCCAGAAGAAAACCGAGCAGGGCCGTGCGCACCACCCCGACGGGACCCTGGTACGCATGAAGCAGGCCGAATGCCAGCGCGGCGATCCCGAAGGCCCACCAGGGCGGGACGCCGGCGAGGACGAGGGCGGCCGGCACGTAGCCGCGGTAGGCCATTTCCTCGCCCCAGCCGGCGGCCAGGGAGAGCCCGCCGAAGAGGCGGCGCTCCTCGGGGGTGCGGGGGAGGAGGGCGTCGATGAGCCCGTCATCGAGGGTGCCTCCCTCGGGGCCGCCCTCGGAGCGCCGCCAGGCCCGGGCCTCGAGGGGACGGAAGGCGAGGCTCAGCACCAGGGCGCCCAGCGTCAGGGCGGCAGTCCACCCGAGGAATTCGCCCATGCCCATCCACGCGATCCCGGCCGCTTCCGCGCCAGGGCCCAGTGCCACGAGGCCCATGGCGAGGGCCCCCATGATCAGGATCGTGAATCCCGAACTCAGGTACGCCGACGCCCGTTCGAACCGGACAAGGGGGAGGAGAGGTGTCTGGGCCACCGCCAGCGTCGGGAAGAGGACCAGGAAGACCGGGAGCGCCATGGCTTCGAGGAGCGGGAGCTCGGTGCCGAACGCCAGGGCAAGGGTCAGCCCGAGGGCGAGGGCGGCGCCCCAGCGGAGGCGGCGCCCGACGATCGCGGCGACGGCCTCGGAGTCGGGCGTGTCGGGGCCGGGGGCCTCGGGATCCGGACCGGTCATTCCCCGGCCTCGCGGACCACGGCCTCCGCCCGCGCGACGATCTCCTCGATGTCGGACCGGCGGAGACGCGGGTTCAGGATGCAGAGGCGGAGCGCGTGGCGCCCGTGGATCCGGGTCGACGAGAGGAGCGCGGTGCCCTCGCCGGCCAGTACCTCCTGGATGCGGCGATTGAGCGCCTCCGGATCCGCGTCGGTCCGGGCCTGCCAGACCACGATCCCCAGCGATGCCGGCGTCACGACCTCGAGTTCCGCCGAGGCGCGGATCCGCTCCTCCGATGCGCGGGCAAGCTCGATCCCCGCCGTCACCGCGCTGCGGAAGGCACCCAGGCCGAAGCTCCGCACCGACATCCAGACCTTGAGGGCACGGAAGGACCTGGTGAGCTGGATCCCCCGCTCGCCGAAGTTGACCTCGCCCTCGCCCTGCACCGTGTCCTGGAGGTACTCGGGGGTCACGCGGAAGACACGGGTCAGGAGGGTCGGATCGCGCACCAGGAGACAGCCGCACTCGAAGGGCTGGAAAAGCCACTTGTGCGGATCCAGCGTCACCGAATCGGCGCGGCCGATGCCGTCGAGGGCTTTCCGGCCCCCTTCGTCCAGCACCGCGAATCCCCCGTAGGCCGCGTCCACGTGGTAGTGGACGTCGAACTCGGCGCAGAGGTCGGCCAGGGCGCCGAGGGGGTCGATGGTGCCGGTGTTCGTGGCGCCCGCACTGGCGGCGACGAGGGCCGGAGTGAAGCCGGCCGCGAGGTCGGCCGTCAGGGCGCGGCGGACCGCGTCCGGATCCAGCCGGAGGTCGGGGCCGGTCTCCAGGATGCGGATGCCGTCGGCGTCGATCCCCGCCGCGCGGGCCGCCCGGAGGAGCGACGAGTGGGCCTGGTCCGAGAAGTACACGGCGGGCCGGAAGGGGGACTCCGCGTCGGCGACCCGGCGGAGGGCCGACTCCCGGGCCGCCACCAGGGCCAGTGCGTTGGCGGCGGAGCCGCCGGAGGTGAAGAGCCCGGAGGTCCCGGCGGGCATGCCGACCCAGCTCCGGAACCACTCCAGCACCTCCACCTCCACGTGTCCCGGCCCCGACGCTCCCTGCCAGGTCCCCTGGAAGATGTTGAAGCCTGCAGCCAGGAAGTCCGCGAGAACCGAGGGCCAGGTCGGGGCCGAGGGGATGTAGGCCAGGAACCGGGGGTGGTCCACCCTGGCCGCCACCGGGAGGATCCGGGTGAGGGCGGCGTCGAGTGCCGCCGCGGCGCCCTCGCCCTGTTCCGGGGCCGGCACCGCCGCGCCCAGTCGCTCGTCGAGCTCCGAGCGGCTCGCCCCGTTCCACGGCCTCCCCTCGTCCAGCGTGCTCCACCGCTCCACCAGTGCATCGACGGCCCGGTAGCCGAGTTCGCGCATGGCCTCGGGAGACAGGGACAGTGGTGTGGCGTCTTCGGGGTCCCCGGGCTCCGGGGGCACGTTGACGCCTGTCGGTGGAGTTTCTAGGATCATCCAGCGTTCCTTCGCCGATCTGGTGAGGAGATCACGTCGGCCTCTGGCCGGTTTCCCGGCCCCGTGCCGGCGGACGAGATTCAGGATCACAGCCATGCCCAGGAAGGGACAGACCGAGCTCAGGGTCATCGACGCGATGGATCACCCCCACGGCGGGCGGGTCCTTCGCCTCCGCCATGTGGAGGGTGAGCCACCCACGGTGAAGGGGCTGAGTGGGGCCACCTTCCGCGCCACCGGCCCGAGGGGCGAATCGCGCACCTTCAAGGTCCTGGGGTTCCCGGTCATGGGGGGGAAGGTTTCCGACTCCCGCATCCGGGAGACCGGGCGCATCGACGTTCACGTGGCGGAGGAGGAAGGCGAGGGCGCACCGGTGTCCCTTACCTGGATGGTCACCCCAGCCTGACGTCGGGCACGGCAGCCATGGGATCAGCGGCGGGCCCGGCCCCCGGCTCGTCTGCCGGTTCGGCCCCCGGCTCGTCCGCAGCCCCGTCCATGAACCCCGGTCCGGGGCGCTCGAAGACCCTCATGAACCAGGCCCGGAAGGCCTCGGCCCGGTCGGGATTCGCCTCGAAATGGGCGGTGGCCTCCTCCTCGAACCGCTCACGCTGCGTCGTCAGGATGAACTCGTCCAGGAATCCCGCCTCGTTGCTGTAGAGAAGCTCGTCGAGCGGCCCATAGGGCGTCGTGTCGAAGACCGAGCGCCCCAGCAGCCATACGTCCGAGATGCGGCGGAGGATCAGCCGCTCCAGCTCGAGACCCTCGGCTGCGGGACCGGCCCGGCCGTCTTCGGTCTCGGGAACCGCCTCGGGGAGCCACCGCGCGAGTTCCCCCGTCTCCGCCATGAGGCGGAAATGGGCGTAGAGCCGGAAGGGGGTTTCCGCGTCTCCCTGGCCGCGCTGGACCGTGAGCTGGGCCGTCCCGTCCAGGATCTCGAAGGTCTGCCACGGGTAAAGCGGCCGATCCTCCTGCAGGACACGAACCAGGTCCGGATTGCGCTCGATTTCGGCCAGCTGCGGACGCAGCCAGCGGTCCACCTCCACCATCGCCTCGGGATCGGCCTGGACCCGTTCGCCGGTCAGCGTGATGACGGACCGCGTCTGGGGGAGGGGCGGGGTGCCGGCACAGGCCGCCAGTGTGGCCATGGCAAGGAGGAACGACATCGCGCCCACACCCCTCGTCCCCACGGACCTGCGTGCCTTCTGGATCCTCTTCGTCCTCATGCGCTTTCCTGGTCTGATCGTGCACCACCGCGACCCTGAACGATTCCGGGTTCGCCTCCTTTCACCCACGAGAAGGTTGATCCGTTCCGCCAACGGTGAAGTATTCCTAGCTGACCCCAAAATTCAATGCCGGACTTCACCGACGTCGGAGCCCTGTCCTTCCATGAATCGTTTTCTCGACGATGATCACGTGCGCGCCTTCAGCGACCCGGGTCCGGGGGCCCCGATGACACCCACGGAGCTGGGCGAGCACGCCGCGCACCTCGTGTGGGAAACCTACTCGGATTTCATGAACTCCGAAGCGCTGCGGTCCCTGGTCGCCTCCCTCGGGATTCGCACCGTCGACGGCGTCCCCGAGGAGCGACCGGCCAAGGAGCTCCTGATCTTTCACCTGTGGGCCCACACCCGGTCCATCCAGCTGGCACTGGGGGAGCGGGGCGAAGCTGCGGCTATCCTTCGGCTCGCCCTCGACGAACTCCACCGCGCGGTCTTCGAGGACCTGGAAGCCGCCGGGTACCCTTCGGTCCGGCTCCCCCTCTTCGAACAGCGCGTGGGCGCCCGTTACGCCGAGTACTATGCCGCGGCCGAAGAGGCCGACGAGAAGGTCGGCCAGGCCGTGCTGGGGCATCTGCTCCCCCAGGGTCCGGGCATCGAGGGTGACGCAGAGGAGGGGGCGGCTGCGTTTTCCGGCAACGGTCAGCGAGACACCGGCGTCGAGGCCACCATCCTGACGCACCGTGCCATCGAGATCGCACGTCCCTTCCGGGACTACCTGGAGCAGGTGGTCCTCAAGTCGTAGGCGGGTCGAGCTCGTCCATGAGCGCCACCGCCCGCCGCATGTGCGGGATCACGATGGACCCGCCCACGACCAGCCCGATGGACAGCGTCTCCAGGAGCGCCTCTTCGGAGACCCCCTCCTCGCGACACCGGATCACGTGGTAGCTGATGCAGTCGTCGCACCGCAGCACCAGGGAGGCAACGAGGCCCAGGAGCTCCTTGGTGCGCCGGTCCAGCGCCCCGTCCTGGTAGACCCGGTCGTCGAGGGCGAAGAACCGCCGGATCTCGAGGTTGTCGGCCTCCAGGATGCGCTTGTTCATGCGTTCGCGAAAGGACCGGAACTCGGCGAGGCGCGTCGCGGCGTCAGGGGAGCCGGAGGCGTGTTCGTCGTGGGCCATGCGCGCCTCAGAGCCCGAGCGAGGAACGGATCAGGGGGCTGATCCGCTCCGGCGTCCAGGGCGGGTCGAAGGTCAGCTGCACCTTGGCGGTCTCCACCCCTTCCACGCCGAGGACGGCGGCCTCGGCCATGTGCACGATCTGCTCCGCCACCGGACACATGGGGGAGGTCAGGGAGATCCGGGTGTGCACGTGGGTGTCCTGGACATCGACATCGTACACGAGTCCCAGAACCACCAGGTTCAGGTTGAGTTCGGGGTCCTTCACGGTCTTCAGGGCGTCCATCACGGCCTTTTCGGTCACGGCCATCGGGGTCTCTCTCGGCTTGGGGTTGGGGACTTTCGATCGGGGCCGCCGCGGCGGCGGCTGGACCCATCGTAATCTAACCCCCTCTACCCGTCGCCGGTGGGTAGGTATACTACGTTGACTCCCCCCTCACGGAGTCGACGCTCCCCCTCCACACCGGACGTACCATGACCTCGACAGCCGACCGACCCTTTCGTCTCGCCGTGAATACAGGGGGTGGCGACGCTCCCGGACTCAACGCCGTCATCCGCGCCGTGGTCATGTCGGCCCTCAATCGCGGATGGGAAGTCTTCGGCATCAAGCGGGGATACGAGGGGCTCATGGACGGCGACGGCCTCGTGCCCATGGGGGTCGATACCGTGCACGGACTCACGGCGCGAGGGGGCACGATCCTGGGCACCACGAATCGCGGCAATCCGCTCCGCTGGCCCCGTCACCTCCCCGACGGGACCGTGGAGATCGTGGACCGCTCCGGCGAACTGGTGGAGGCCTTCCGGAACCGGAACCTGGACGCGCTGGTGGCCATCGGCGGCGATGGCTCCCTCCACATCGCCGCGGCCCTGTCCAGGCGCGGCCTTCCGGTGGTCGGGGTGCCCAAGACCATCGACAACGACCTGGCGGCCACGGAGGTCACGTTCGGCTTCCACACTGCAGTCCAGACCGCCTCGGACGCCATCGACAAGCTTCATTCCACCGCCGCCTCCCACTCCCGGATCATGGTCGTGGAACTCATGGGGCGGGATGCGGGGTGGATCGCCCTCTACGGCGGCCTGGCGGGGGCGGCGGACGTCATCCTCCTTCCCGAGATTCCCTACTCCATGGACGCGGTGGTGGAGCACCTGAGGGAAAAGATGCGGCGAGGCCCGTCGTACGCCATCGTGGTCGTGGCCGAGGGAGCCTTTCCCCAGGATGGGGAGGTGACACTGGTGGAGGAGGGTAGCGAAGGGGCGGCTCCCCGCTACGGCGGTCTTGCCGAACGCGTCGCCGCCGAAATCGCGGAGCGCACCGACTTCGAGACTCGCTCGCTGGTGCTGGGGCACCTGCAGCGCGGTGGTCAGCCCACCGCCTACGACCGGGTCCTCAGTCTGCGGTTCGGAACCGCGGCCGTCGAACTGGTCGACCAGGGGAAGTTCGGGTGCATGGTGGCCCTCGATGCATCCGGGCTGCGCGGGGTTCCTCTCGCCGATGCCGTGGCCCGCGTCCGCACCGTGCCCCTCGACAGCGACGAGATCCGGACGGCGCGCAAGCTGGGGATCTGCCTCGGCGACTGAGTCGCGCCGGAGGGAACCCGCATCCGCGGGAGCCGGCCGGCTCCCGGTCCAACCTTTCGCGCCGGACACCTGTCCCTATCTTGACCGGATCGCTCGCGACCGGCGACCCCCGTCCCAGACCCACTCCAGGAGTCCAGATGCGTCCAAGGCTTTCGTCCGTCCTCCAGCTCGCGGCCCTCGCCTCGGTACTGGCACTGCCGGCCCTTCCCCTCGCCGCGCAGGCCCAGGATGCCCCCGTGGCATCGTGGGTTCCCGAGGCGGCCCGGGGGCAGGCGTTCGAACTGTCCATCGCGAACTTCATGCAGGGGACGACCCACGTGGGACAGAGCCCCTCGGCGGTGAACTGGACCGACGATTCCCGGTTCGTCTACTTCCGTTGGCTTCCTGCCGGGAGCGACTGGGATGCGAACACCGAGCTGTACCGGGTGCCCGCAGGCGGTGGAACGCCGGAACTCATCGACGACCCCCTCGTCGCCGACTCCCTCGCCATCACGTTCGCGGGTGGGGACCTCTCTCCCGACCGACGCTACCGGGCGACCTCGTGGCGGGGCGACCTGTACCTCGTGGATCGCCAGACGATGAACGTCCGCCGACTCACCGACACCCGCGACAACAAGGGTTCCCCGCAGTTCTCGGCCGACGGCAGGAGTCTCTTCTTCACGTTGTCGAGCCAGGTTCACGCCATGGACCTGGAGTCGGGCGCGATCCGGCAGCTCACCGATATCCGCGGGGGCAATGCGCCGAGCACCCCCGATCCGGAGGGGCTCGCCGCCTTCCTGCACGAGCAGCAGGGCGAGCTGTTCGAGCACATCCGTCGTCAGCGGGCGCGGACCGAGGAGCAGCGGGAACTCGCCGAACTCCGCCGTGAAGGGGAGATCCAGACCGTCTTCACGGGGCGAGCCGGCAACCCGGGCGGACTGAACGTGAACCGCCAGGGCACCTGGGTCGCGCTTCAGGCCGCCCAGCCGGCGAGCAACACGCGGCGGGTGGGCGTCCCCCAGTGGATCACCGACGACGGCTACACGGCGCTGAACGAGATCCGCACGAAGGTCGGCGACGGGGTGGGGTCGTCCCGCGCCGGCATCCACCGGGTCGGATCCGACACGATCACCTGGCTCGATGTCCCCGCCGCCGTGAAGAGATGGGCCGAGAGCCACGAACCCGTCGGGACCTGGGTACCCGAGCAGCGGGACGCCGTTGCCGGGGGCGAGGCCGTGACCGTGCAGTCCGTACAGTTCCGGGGGTGGAATGACGCCGGGACCTGGGGGCTGGTCTCCGCCGGCTCCCAGGACAACAAGCATCGCTGGCTCATGACGGTGGAAGCGGCCTCCGGGAACCTGAGCCTTCTCCAGCACGTGGCGGACTCGGCCTGGGTGGGGGGGCCCTGCGGCGGCTGTGCCGGCTGGATCCCCGGCGAAGATCGGGTCTATTTCGTCAGCGAGGGCGACCGCTTCGCCCACCTCTACACGGCGAACGCGAACGGTTCGGGCCTCCGGCAGCTGACCTCCGGCGACTGGGAAGTCCATGCGGTGGAGATCCCGGAGCAGAACGACCGGTTCATCCTCCGGACCAACGAGGGGAGCCCCTTCGAGCAGCACATGTACGCCATGAACTTCGACGGCTCGAGCCGGAACCGGCTCACATCGGGCACCGGCCGGTTCCTGGGAACGCCGAGCCCCGACGGCCGCCGGATGGCCATCGTTCATTCCACGCAGACTCGCCCCGACGAGCTGTACCTGGCCGACGCCCGTGCCGGGGCGGAGATGGCCCGCATCACGACCACCCCGTCGGGTGACTTCCTTGCCTTCCCCTGGATGGAAGCCGAGATCGTCCGGTTCCCGGCCCAGGACGGTGCCATGGTTCCGGCCCGCATCTACCGTCCCTCCGACATGGGCGTGGAAGCGAACGGCGCGGCCGTGCTCTTCGTGCATGGCGCCGGATACCTCCAGAACGTGCACGACTGGTGGTCCAGCTACTACCGCGAGTGGATGTTCCACCACTACCTGGTGGCCCAGGGCTTCACGGTGCTGGATATCGACTACCGGGGTTCCGCCGGATACGGGCGCGACTGGCGCACGGGCATCTACCGCTGGATGGGCGGCAAGGACCTCTCCGACCACGTGGACGGCGTGGACTGGCTCGTCCGGAACGAAGGTGTCGACCGGGGCCGGATCGGGCTCTACGGGGGCTCCTACGGCGGATTCATCACGCTGATGGCGCTCTTCACGGAACCCGACGTCTTCCATGCCGGGGGCGCCCTGCGGTCGGTGACCGACTGGGCCCACTACAACGAGGGCTACACGTCGAACATCCTGAACCGCCCGCAGGACGACCCGGAGGCCTACCGGCAGTCCTCGCCCATCTACTTCGCCGAGGGGCTCCGGGGCCATCTCCTCATGGGCCACCCCATGTACGACACGAACGTGCATTTCTCGGACATCGTTCGCCTGACCCAGCGCCTCATCGAGCTGGGCAAGGAGAACTGGGAGCTTGCCGTCTACCCCACCGAGAACCACGGCATGACGACACCCTCGTCGTGGGTGGACCAGTACCGCCGCATCTACGAACTCTTCTGGCGCACGCTTTCCGCCCCCGGATGCACCGAAGGTGCGGGAACGTGCGAGCTGCCGGTGCACGCCGGCCGCTGACCCCGGGCCAGGACTCGACGGGTACGATGACGCCCCCGGAGCCGCTCAGGCCCCGGGGGCGTCGTCTCAGAGGGGATGGGTGCCCAGGGGTCCGCAGTCCGACTCCACGTAGGTGACGGGCACCCCTCCGAACTTCCAGATGTACCCGTCCTCGTCGAGAACCCGGCACATGCGGTATTCGCAGGTGCCGTGGATCTTCCAGCCGTCCATCTGGAACTGGAGCGCCAGCCGCTCGCAGTGGAACTCGAGAGAGGGCTCGTCTTCGGGTGCCTGCGCCACCCCCTCCCCGGCGGGCCGGACAAGGACGGCGGCAACCAGGCATGCGAGGGCGAACGGGGGGAGGAGACCGCAGGTGCGGCCGGGCCGTGCGGCACGGCGGTGGACACGGCCAGGGCTTCGGGGGGTCAGGCGGGACATGGCGGGGCTCTCCATCGGGGTGGACGTGGACCAGACTCACGCCCGGAGGATCACCCGCCGGCGAGGGCGGCTCCATGCCGGGCGGGGACGGCCTTCACCCCCGCCCGGCGAACCCCGTCTCAGGCCGCGCCGAAGAACCCGGTGATCGCGTCCCGGGTGGCCCAGATCTGGAACCAGACCACCACCGCGATGACCGGGGGCAGCAGCCACTTGACGAGGAAGAGCACGGCGGGCACCGCCCCCGTGAAGCGCGGCCCCGCGCCCCGGAGCATCTCGGCTCCCGGATCCTTCATCCGCCACCCCACGAAGATCGCCATGCTCAGCGCACCCACGGCCAGAAGCAGTTCCCCGGCGATCTGGTCCACCAGGCCCAGCACGTCGGTATTGTGGGCGGAGGCGAGCCCGAAGATGGCGATGAGGATTCCCATCATGATCGCCGCATTCTTTCGAGCGATTCCGAATTCGTCGATGATGGACGACGTGACGACCTCGAGGAGCGAGATCGCCGACGTGATGGCCCCCACCGCCAGCGCGACGAAGAAGAGCACCCCCACCACGCGACCGGGGCCGCCCATGGCCTCGAAGGCCCCGGGGAGGGCGATGAAGAGGGCCCCCACCGTGCTTTCGCCCACCGAGTCCTGGAGTCCCAGCGCGAAGATGACCGGGAAGACCACGAGACCGGCGGTGAAGGCCACGGCGAAGTCGGCAAAGGAGATCGTGACCGCCTGCTCGTTCAGATCCTCGTCCCGGGCCAGGTACGAGGCGAAGGTGAGCATGGCGCCCATCCCCAGCGAGAGCGAGAAGAAGGCCTGGCTCGCCGCCTGCCGGATCACGTTGGGGTTCATGAGTTCGGAGAGGTCCGGCGTCAGGTAGTAGGCGTATCCCGCGCCCGCGCCCTCGAGGGTGGCGGCCCAGAAGGCGAGGCCGATCACGATGACGAAGAGCGTCGGCATGAGCACCATGGCCGCCCGCTCGATCCCCTTCTGCACGCCCACCATGACGATGCCGATGGTGAGCACCATGAAGGCGAGGTGCCACCCCATGGCCGCCGGTCCGGCGGCGATCTCGCCGAAGTGCTGACCGGGGTCTCCGGGGAAGCCGGTCATGGCCGACTCCAGCGCGAAGCGCATCGTCCACCCGGCGATGACCGAGTAGTAGGAGAGGATCAGGAAGCCCACGAGCACGAAGAGGCCGCCAAGCAGGGCCCATCCCCGCCCCCCCAGTTCCCTGAGCGCCCCGATGGGCGACAGGTGGGTCTTCCGGCCCACCACCAGCTCCGAGAGCATGAGCGGGATCCCCAGGAGCAGGACCATGATCACGTAGAGAATGACGAAGGCCGCGCCTCCGCCCTCTGCCGCCACGTACGAGAAGCGCCACATGTTGCCAAGTCCCACGGCACTTCCCACGGCCGCGAGCACGAAGCCCCACTTGCTTCCGAAGAGTTCACGCGCGGGCGTACCGCCGGATCCGGAACCGGTTGCCATCGGGTTGCAGCTCCCTCAGAGGGTGCAATCGAAAGCTCCGTCGACGGGTGCGGCCGCCTCGGAGCCAAGCCGAGGCAATAGACGGCTCCCCCACCGGCGCGTCAAGGCGCCCCCGGGGCCTGTTCGTGGATGGCACGCCCGTTGCACTCTCCACGGACCGGTGACAGGACACGATCCTCGGGCACGTTCGGGAGCGGGACTTCGATGACCACCGAGTTGCGCAGAATCGAGATTCGATTCGGGCGGGCGGCGACGCCCGGTGCCGTCCGATGACGAGAAGCGTCGCGGCCGTGGAGGCCTGCGTCGAGCAGACCCTGCGGAGGGTCGGCAAGCGGGTACGCCTGGGCACCCCCCTGGGGATCGGCAAGGCCAACCACCTGGTGAACGAGTTCTACCGCAGGGCCGCCACCGATCCGTCCATCGAACTCTCCATCCACACGGCGCTCTCCCTCGGACGCCCCCACGCCTCCAGCGAACTGGAGCGCCGGTTCGTGGAGCCGCTCGCCGACCGGCTTTTCCGTGGGTACCCGGAACTCGCGTGGGTGAAGCCGCGCCGCGAGGGCAGGCTTCCGGACAACATCCGGGTCCGGGAATTCTACTTCCAGCCCGGGTCGCTCATGGGGAGCCCCAGGGCGCAGCGGAACCACGTGAGCAGCAACTACACGCACGTCGTGCGGGACCTGCTGGACCAGGACATCAACGTCATTGCCCAGCTCGTGGCGGCGGATCGGAGCAACGGCAACGGCGAGGCGGGACTTCGCTACAGCCTGGGGTCGAACCCGGACCTCACGGTGGACATCGTGCCGCATCTCGAGCGGCGGCGGAAGGGCGGCGAGGAGATCGCCATTCTCGGACAGGTGAACTCCGAAATGCCCTTCATGTACGGGGATGCGGTGGTGGAGCCGTCCTTCTTCGACGGCGTGGTGGACGACCCCGCCATCGACTTTCCGCTGTTCGGGGCCCCCAACGTACCGGTTTCGACGGCCGACTACATGATCGCCCTTCACGTCGGCACGCTCATCCGTGACGGCGGCACGCTCCAGATCGGGATCGGCTCCATGGGCGATGCGATCACCCGGGTGCTCCAGCTCCGGCACCTGGAGAACGAGACCTTCCGCCAGGTCGTGGCCGACACCGGAATCGAGGAGCGGTACGGAGACCTCGTGTCCGCGATCGGGGGACTCGCGCCCTTCGAGGAGGGGCTGTACGCATCGTCCGAGATGCTGGTGGACGGCTTCCTCGAGCTCCGCCGGAGCGGGGTCCTGCGGCGCAGGGTGTACGACAGCGTTCCGCTGCAGCGGTGTCTGAACGAGGGGCTGATCGGAGAGGCGGTCTCGCTGGAGGCGCTGGACGCGCTGGTCGACGAGGGGGTCATCGAGGCGGAACTCACAGAGGCCGACGTCGCTTTCCTCGAGCGATACGGACTCCTCCGCAGCGGCACCCATCTCATCGACGGGAAACTCGTGTTCATCGGCGGACGCAGCACCCCCGCCGACCTCGGAAACGACGTGACCCGACAGTTCCTCCGGGACCATGGGCTGGGGGACCGGCTGCTGGGCGGTCACTTCGCCCACGCCTGCTTCTTCCTCGGCCCGCGGGACTTCTACCAGGCGCTGCGCTCCATGGACCCCGCCGAACGTTCCGGCATCTCCATGACCGGGATCTCGTTCGTGAACGAGCTCTACGGCCGGGAGGAGCTGAAGCGGCTGCAGCGGCGCCACGCCCGCTTCGTGAACTCGGGGATCATCGCGACGCTGGGCGGGGCCATGGCATCGGACGGCCTCGAGGACGGGAGGGTCGTGAGCGGCGTCGGGGGCCAGTACAACTTCGTGGCCATGGCCCACGAGCTCGACGATGGCCGCTCCATCCTCATGCTCACCGCCACCGACGAGCGCGACGGAAGCCTCACCTCGAACATCCGCTCCACCTACGGCCACGTCACGATCCCCCGGCACCTGCGGGACATCGTGGTCACCGAGTACGGTATCGCGGACATCCGGGGGCGGAGCGACGAGGACGTGGTCACCGCCCTTCTCGAGATCGCCGACAGCCGCTTCCAGGACGAACTCCTCGCAGAGGCGAAGGAGGCCCGCCGGGTCCCGGCCTCGTACGAGATCCCGGAGCATGCGCGGCACAACCGGCCCGACCGGCTGGAGGACCTCCTCGCGCCCTGCCGGGATCGGGGGCTCTTCCAGGACTTTCCGTTCGGAACGGATCTCACCGAGGAGGAACTGGTGCTCAAGGATGCGCTCACGGCGCTCAAGCGACTGGCCGGCGAACGGACCGTGCCCATTCCCGGGCTATCCGAGCTCCGGGGTGCACTCCGCGTTCCCGAGGAGGCGACCCCGTACCTGCGTCGGATGGAACTCGAGAATCCGTCGGGGCTGAACGAGCGCCTGCTCCAGCGCGCGGTAGTCGTGGGGCTGACTTCGGTGGGTGCGATCTGAACCCGACCCAACTTCGAATCTTTCATGGGAGAACGAGTGATGGCAGAGCAGTCGATCTGGAAGCGGGGCATCCTGGTGGGGATGATCGGCGCGGTGACGGTGGCGGTCTGGTTCCTGATCATCGACGTGATCACCGGTCGCCCCCTCTTCACGCCCGCCACGCTGGGCTCGGCAATCTTCCTCGGCGTCGAGGACCTGGACCAGGTGGAGGTGTCCGCCGTCGTGGTCCTCGGCTACACCGTGGTCCACCTGGTCGCCTTCATCCTCCTGGGACTCCTGGTGCTGGCCATTACCCGGCGCGCCCGGAAGACGCCCCCCCTGGTCCTGGGCGCGCTGCTGGTGTTCGTCGTGCTCCAGGCCCTCTTCATCGGGCTCCTGGCCATCGCCGCCCAGTTCCTCCTCGGCGCCATCGCCTGGTGGAGCATCGCCGTGGGCAACCTGCTGGCCGGACTGGCCATGGGCTACTTCATCTGGCAGAAGGATCCGTCGCTCCGGGAGGCCGTCCGCAGGGAGCCGTTCAACAGGAAGCACTGAGTCCGGGCAGACTCAGAAACGCCATTCCCGGAGGAGGAAGAGCCCCAGCACGCTGGCCCGGTCCGGCTCCTGGATGGCCAGCGTCGGGATCCCCGGGAGGAACTGGGGGCGCCAGGTGGCGCGCCACACGTACCCGCCGGGCGTCAGGTATTCCACGCGGGCTCCCGGATGAACGAAGGTGGGTCGGGCATTTCCGGAAACGAAGAGCCGGGAGGTCAGGTACCGCCCGGCCTCGACTTCGGTGCCGCGCAGCACGTCGGCAGCCCGTCCGGTAAACACCTCCGCCGGGGTGTCGGAGGGCTGGATGTGGAGCACGTCGAGGCCCAGCGCCCGCGCCGTCTCGGCCTCGAGTTCCTTGAGCAGCGCCTCCATTCCCACCGTGGCGAACTGCTGCGTGGCCCGTGCCGCCATGTTGCCCACGAGGGGTCCCCCGGAGGACCCCTGCCCCGCGAGGGAGGAGCCCGACTGCTGCAGGAGGGAACCGGCCCCCCGACCGAACACGACCAGGCTGATGAGGTCGGTCTGGGAGAGGGGCGGCTGGGCGGTGCTCTCGAGTTCGGTTTCGAGATCGAGGAGGGTGCCGTCCACGACGATCCGGATGTCGAAGGCCTCGCGCCCGGGCAGCTGCACCTCGTGCTCCGCCGTGAGCCTGACCAGCGGATCCACCGTGCCGCCCGTGAAGGTCACCGAGCCCCTGGCAATGTCGAACCGACGCCCCATGAATGCGTACTCCCCGCGATCCGTGCTGATGGTGCCCTCGAGCTCGAGGTCCGTCGCCGCCAGTCCGGCCATCCGCACCCGCAGGGGGCCCACGTCAGGCGGCGAGTAGAGTTCCACGTTCGCCTCCGTTGAACGGATCCACATCCCCCGTTCCACGAAGACCGAGATGTCCACCCGCAGGGCCTCGGCAAAGGGGGACGGCGGCACGAGGGCATCGCGCGCCGCCACGAAGGCGTCGTCCACCCGCTCGAAGGTGGCCGGATCCATGAGGTTGAGGGGACCGGGTGCGGCGAGTTCGCGAGTCTCGGGAATCCGGATCCGGCCCTCGCGTACCCGAACTTCTCCCTCGATCTCCACGCCGTCGAAGGGGCCCGCGATGGTGAGGTCGGCGTCGGCCTGAAGGAGCACGTCCTCGGTGTTCATGATGCGGGTGTCGCGGGCCACGACGGCCAGGTCGAAGGCTGGTTCCGACGGGCGCGCCACGTCCACTTCCCCGGAAATGCGGATCGGGCCCCGGCTGTACGCCACGAGGGAGTCCACCGTCACGACGTCGTCGGACAGGCTGATGGATCCGGTGATGTCCCGGAAGCGGACCCCCGTGGGAACGATGGTCAGCGACGGCGCGTCGATCTCCAGCGACCCCCGGGGTTCGGGCGCGTCGAAGGTCCCGGCAACCGTGACCTCCCCAACGACCCGCCCCTCCAGGTCTTCGATCTCCTCCGACAGCGCGTCGAACCCGTCGAGGCGAAGCTCGTGCAGGCGGGCCTCCACCCGGATCGGGCCGGGGAGCAGGCGCGACTCCGCGGCGTCCACCAGGGCGAGATCGACGGGGAGGACGGCCTCCACGGTGGCCATGGAGCGGCCGTCCTCCTCCTCCATGGATGCGTCGGCGGTGAGCTCCGCGTCCGCGTAGGCGAAGCGCACCCGGGTATCGGGGAGGCGGCGGTCGTCAACGTGGAGGTCGACGACGGCCAGCTCTCCCTCGAAACGCGGGCGGGCCGCCGTCCCTCGGATCGGGAGTTCCAGGTCCATCCGTCCGCGGACGTCGTCCCGAGCCTGGGCCAGGGTCATGACGTGCCCGACCCCGAGTCTCTCGATGCGGATGTCCAGCTCCCCCTCGCCCTCCAGCGGGAGATTCCCGTCGACGACGACGATGGCCCCCGGCTCCTCGTCCTCCCGCATGCCCTCGAGCCGGAACCCCTCCACCCCGAGGCCGCCATCGCTCCACCGGATGGTGGCCGGGGCGGCCAGGGAGTACACGGCCTCGTCCACGTCGAGAACCAGCGTCTGGACCTCGACCTCGAGGTCGCCCCCGGCCATCTCCATGCCGGCTTCGGCCAGGATCCGCGTCTGCGCATCCTGACGAACGCCAACGGTGGCCCTCCCCCGGTGAACGGGGGCGGAGTCGTCCGGGTCGAGTCCGTCGTACGCCAGCACCACCGAGAGGGACTCGTAGCCGAAACCCGCGAGGAGGAGCCTCTCCGCGCTGGCGTCGAGGGAGGCGCGGGTCTCCCGGCCCCCGAGCCCCGTCACGCTGTAGGCGGCCGAGGCCCGGTCCACGTACTGCCCGGCGGCAACCAGCTCCTCGACGTCGAGGGTTCCCTCCACGCCCAGGTTCTCCGGGTTCCCTCGCACGACCCCCTCCGCCTCGAGGCTCCCCGCCAGGGCGTCGGTGCGGACGCCGCTCAGCCCCAGCGTGTCGGCGATCTCGGGGTCCGGAACCCCCGGGAACTGCCCGGTGGCGAGGTACTCCACCCGGGCCAGCTCCAGCGCCTCCCGGGTTTCCGCGTCCCGCTCCTCGAGCGTGGCCTGCCGTACCGCGGGTCGCGGCTCCACGGCACCCGGGTCCACCGGGACGAAGGGGGCCAGGACCTCGAGGGACTCGATGGCGACCCGGTAGGCGAGTTCTCCCTCCCGGCTTCCGTCCAGGGCGAAGGTGCCGACGAGCTCGATGTCGGAGCCGTCGCCCTCCCAGCGGAAGGCCCGGATGTCGGCCAGGGCGTCCTGCACGGCGATCTCCGCCCGGAGCGACCCGGGAAGGGTCTCGCCCTGCTCCACGAGGTCCACCGAAAGGGCGGCCTCCATCCGTGCCGGGTCGGTGCCGCGCCCCCTGGCGGCCACGGTACCCTCGATGCGGGTGGGCTCGGTGACCCGGGTGGAGAGGGCCGAGAAGTCCAGCTCCCGCACCCCCACCCGGAGATCGTAGCCCGGCTGGTCCGCGGAGAGGTCCAGCGTGGCCCGGGCCTCGACCACGGCCTCCTCGGGGAGTCCCAGCTCCGCTTCGACCCGGAGGTCCGAAAAGTCGCCCGTGACCCGGACGGCTGCGCTGGCCTGCCCCTGGAGCCCGGCCTCGGGGACGAATGCGCCGAGCGTGACCAGGGAGAGTTCGTGGGCGTCGAGGGCCGCCACCACCCTCCCCTCTCCAGCCGTCGCGACCTCCCCCACCAGGTCGATGCGGGAGCGTTCCGCGCCCTCCTCGTGCACCAGGCCCAGGTCGAACGCGAGGCCCTGTCGGGGAGAGCCCTCGAGGCGGGCCGATCCCACCAGCGTCCCGGTCGCCGCATCCGCCGGTGCCACGCCCCGCAGGCTCCGGAGCTGAAAGGGTGCCAGGGCCACCTCCACCCCGCGGAAGGCCGGCTCGTCCCCCGCCACGACGCCCCCGGTGGCCACGATCCGGCTCACGCCGCCCTCGGGGTCGTCCACCCGGAGATCCGCATTCACCCCGAGGAGGACCTCCGGGGCCCCGTCGAGGCGGATGGACCCGGCCAGCGTACTCCCGGGAGGGAGCCCGGCCACCTGTTCTCGCGCCAGCGCGAGCTGCACCGGCTCGAGCCGCAGCTCCATGTCGGCAAAGGCGAACTCCGGGGCCATGCTCAGCCCCCCGGACGCCGTTATCCGGCTCGTTCCGGCAACCGGGTCCCGGTGCACGATCCGGCCGTCCAGGGTCATGACGGCGGCAAGCGAGCCGTTCATCGTCAGGTCGGCCTCGACGGTGCCCGCCACCGGGACGCCGGGGGCGAAGGCCGTCACCAGCTCTCCCCGGAGAGGCTCGAGGGTGACCCGGAGGTCCTGCACCCGGAGCTCCGCCGGATCCTCGGGAAGCTCGATCCACCCCCGGGCCACGGCCCGGCTCGTCCGCCCCGCCTCGTCGGTGAACTCGAGCCACGCATCCACGTCCACCGGCTGCGCCCCGGCTGCCCCGATCGCCTCCACCCCGGCGCCCCCACCGCGCCCCGCTCCCTCCGCACCCAGGTGCCCGCTCACCTCCCCGTGGATCGGGAATTCGAGCTCCGGAAAGGTGCGGGCAACGAGCCGCGTGGGGATCCGGTCCAGCGTGACGTCGGCGTGCTCGATGCCCAGCATGTCCCCCAGGACCACCTGCAGCTCTCCCCCCAGCCGCCCCTCGCCGACACGGAAGTCCATCCTGTCGGCCCGGACCCGGAACCCGTCCTCCGTCAGGGCGAGGGCCACCCGGGCGTCTCCCTCCACCTCGACGGGAAGGGGCGCATGAAGCACCCGGAGGTCCGCCAGCGAGAGCGGATCGGCCTCGAGTTCGAAGCGCCCCTGGTCCAGGTCGTAGGCGACCCGCCCGTCGGCCCGGAAGCTCGAGTTCGGAAGCTCCACCCGGAGCTCCTCGAGCCCCACCGCCTCGTCCCCGATCCTCAGGGTCCCCGAGACGTCCTCCACCACCACCCCCGGGGCATGGAAGGGGAGGGCCACGAGCCCCAGGCTCGCGACCTCCAGCGTCACGTCGGCGGAGTCGGGGTGGGCGGCGATGAGCCGGGGCACGTCGGCCTCGAGATCGCTGAACTCCATGACGCTCTGGTAGCCGGCAGGCACCTCCACGACCCGCTCCCGCGTCTCCCGGGTGAGAGCCCGGCGAATCTCCTCCGCCCGCGCCTCCGGGCCGAGCTCCTCGGCGGGTTCCCAGGGCATGCGGAGCGTGATGCTGGACTCCGAGATCCGGAAGTCCCGCAGCTCGATCCAGGAACCCCACCCGGGCTCGGTCCGGGGCTCCGCCGGTTCCGCCTCCTCGTCCGTCGCGAAGATGCGAGTGAAGTTCCACTCCTCGCCGGGGGGCATGTCCAGCACGATCCGGGCGCCCTCGAGGCGGAGATTGGTGAGGAGGATTCTCTGCCTCAGGAGCCCCGGTACCGAGTAGCGGAACGATGCCCGCTCCGCATCCACGAAGGGCCGCCCTTCCGCATCCACGATGGCCACATCGCTCAGCACGATCCCGCGCAGCGGGTTGCCCCCGATCCGACCGATCCGCACCTCGCCGTCCACGACCTCCTCGAACTGGTTCAGCACGAGTTCCCGCACCTGCCCCTGCCCCCAGGGGGTGCTGGTGAGCACGATCACCGTGACCAGCAGGAGCAGGAGCACGCCCCCGAGAAACCCGAGGGTCCACCGGGCCACCCTCGCCAGGCGGCGCTTCGCCTTCGCCCTCTCCATCAGAAGGCCTCGCCGATGGAGAAGTGGAGGACGAGCCGACCCAGGATCCGTCCCACCCGCCCCGCGTCCTCCAGCGGGTCGTAGAAGCGGGGCTGGTCCAGGCGCAGCAGTTCCCTGCGTCCGGTTTCCTCGGATGCGACGGTCTCCGTGATGACGGGGAGGAATTCCGCTCTTCCCGGGCGCACGCCAATGTCGATCCGGATGGGCCCGGCAGGCGAGGGGAAACGCGCACCGATCCCCGGGGTCAGGGCACTGGACGCGTCGGAGAGCCAGTCCGATCCGCTCCCCACGATGGCCCCGTCGAGGAAGAGCGCCAGGGTGGCCATGCCCAGGGGGATCCGGTACTCCAGGTTCCCCTGCAGGACCGAGGTCCCCCCGAGGGGGCGGGGCGAGAACGCCTCCACCGGCGCCACGGCGGGATCACAGCTCCCGTCGGCGATCTCCCCCGGTCCGCATCTCTCCGCCTCCTCGTCCTCCTCCTCCCCGAGGAGGTCCTGGCGCGGCACCGTGAGGATCCGGGGACCGAGGTTGTTCTCGATGAACCCGCGGACCGACCGCGCTCCCCCGGAGAAGAAACGCTTCCGGGGGTGCAGGAGTGCGGCGTCCGAGCCCTCGATCCCGAGGGCGTCCCGGGTACTTCCGTCGGGGCGCACCCACCCGGCCCGCACCTGCGCCGCCACGACGTGCCGGGGCGGGCCGAGGACGGGCCGGTACCAGCTGGCATCTCCCGAGACCCGGTTGTAGCGATAGTCGGAACGCGTGTTCGCCGAGGCGTGCTCGAAGTCCACGCGGAGGCGGTAGCCGTCGGTGGGGCCGAGGGCGTCATCGCTCCGATCCATGTGGAACCCGAGCGTCACCGGCGACAGCGAATGGGTGCCCCGGAGCGGCTCGATGGCGGCGGTTTCGCAGATCCCGTGGTTCACGCAGAAGAACACGTCCCCGGCCGACACCGACGTGACCTCGTAGCGGTAGCCGAGGCTCGCATGGGTCCGCCAGGCGAGGCCGCGGATCACCGAGGCATCGGCGCCCACGCCCTCGTCCACCGAAACCCCCGGAATGATGCGGCGGTGCGAGAAGACCCCGAACGACACGAGGTTGTCCGCCGCCCGGAAGGCGGGCTGCTGGATCTCGGCACTGAGCTGCCAGGTCGGTCGGCGGAAGGGGCTCTCGTCCACGTCGGCGAATTCGCCGGGGAGGATGTCGTGGAAGGGCCCGAAGTCGGTGAGCTGCCCGGCCATGAGGTTCCCGACGCTCGACCTGAGGTCCAGGCGCCGCCCCCCACCGTACCAGTTGTAGTGGCTGAAGCGACCTTCGACCTGCCCGAACTCGAGCGTGCTGACCCCCACGCCCACGCGACCCAGCCGGGGGGGTGCCTCCCGGACCTGCACCCTGACCACCTTGGCGCTGTCGGGCTGCTCCGCAACGGAGACCTGTGCCTCGTGGAAGAGGTTCGACTGGTAGAGGGCGGTGCGGCTTCTCCGGATCCGGGGGGCGGTGATCACGTCCCCCTCCTCCATGTGGAGGGCCATCACGATGGTTCGTTCCTCCACCCTGTCGCGACCCACGACCTCGAAGCGCTCCACCGTGGCACGAGGTCCCACCTCGACATCGACGACGAGCACCGCGCGGTCGCCCTCGGAGGAGACCTCGATGCTGTCCGAGACGACGGCGTCGAGGTAGCCCACCTCCTCGAATTCCTCGCGGAGAGTCACCAGCGCCTCGTCGAGGGATCCAAGGTTCAGCGGGAGTCCCTCCTCCGGGAAGCCCATCACCGCAAGGGCCGCGTCGCTGAACACCGGCTCGGACTGGCGGATCGTCCGGCTCTCCAGCACGGTCGGGGGGCCTTCCTCGATCCGGAAGTGGACGTCGACGCCGTCGTCGGTGTCGCGAACCTCCGAAGTTACACGGGCCCTGCGGAATCCCTCCCGAAAATACACGACCAGGAGGCGGAGTTCGTCGCGGGGAAGCTCCTCGATGTCGAGCCGGTGTCGCTCGGTGAACAGGTCGGCGTCCGTGAACAGGCAGAACGGGTACATGAACAGGGCCCGGCACCGGGTGGGCTCGGTGACGATCCAGTCCTGGAGCGCCGAGGACGAAACGTGCTCGTTGCCTTCGAAGACCACGTCCTGCACCAGGGGTTGCGCGGCCGCGGGGGTGGGGGTGAAGGCGGATGCGATGGCGAGACCCGCGAGGAGCGCCAGCCCGACGGCGGGATGCTGCGAGAGCCGGTGGTGCCTTTCGGGGGTCTGCCGCATGTCCTCGGGGGTTTCCATGGCTTCCATGGCTTCCATGAGCGTAAACCGTCCTCCTGCGCGTGGGCGCCTGCGCAGGCCGGATTTCCATGGCTCTATCCCGCGCGTGTGCCTGTCCGGGGGGAGTTCCCCAGTCGACGCCCTTCCCGTCGATGCAGAAACCGTACCGGGCGGGCGGGTGCGGGTTCCTGGTCCGGTGAGGGGCCGGGAGCCGGCGAGCCGCAGCCGGGCGACGAGGGGCCCGGGGCCGGGCGACGAGGGGACCGGGGCCGGGCGACGAGGGGACCGGGGCCACGCCGGGCTGCCAATCGAGACCCCGTGTCGGCCCGTTGGCAGCGGAGGTGCGTCATGGTTCGCGGCTCTGCCAATCCCCCAAGCGGCGATTGGGAGATTGGCAGAATGGACGCGTCCCGACCCGGCCTCCCTGCCAACGGCGGTTGCGGGCGTCACCGATGGCAGCTTCGCGTGGCTGCCTCTTCGCCCTCGCCGGTCATGCGCCCTGCACGGCGCCCCATCCGCTGACCTCCATCCGGGCTCCGTCCCGCCCGGACCTGCGCATCCAGGCCACGAAGAGCAGGGCCATGGCGGCCGCGTAGACGAGTCCGCCCGGGATCCACATGATCGCTCCGGCGAGCTGCTGGTCCACCCCCGGGTCCAGCCCCCAGAGCGCCGCCCCCTCGGCGTGCGCCGGGTACCAGGGCGAGGGCGCGAAGAGGAGGAGGGCCCCCAGTGCCCCGGCCTGGAGCGCCGTCGCGAAGACGTACAGTACCGCGGCGCCGTAGCCCGGCCAGCGCCCGCCCCTCCCCGACCGGTCCAGCGCCCACCAGAAGAGCACGGCCGTGCCGAGGAAGCTCGCGTGCTCGAGCGAGTGCAGGAACGTGTTCGTCAACGCCGCTTCGTAGAAGGCGGGGATGTGCCAGATCCAGAGCGCCCCCACGTGCAGGACGAGCACCGTGACCGGGTGGGTGAGTCCCCTCCACGCGGACCGGACGCCCCCGACGGCACCCCGTGCGGCCCCCTCTGCGGCACTCTCCGGGGCCTTGCCCGCACCTGCCCCGTTCCAGTGTGTCGCCAGCGTCCGGAGGTGCCGCCGGGGAAGCGCCCACAGCCAGCCGATGTGGGGCCGGCCGAGCACGAGCAGCGGCGCCGCCACCACCATGAGAAGCATGTGCTGAACCATGTGCACCGAGAAGAGGGTCTCGCCCAGCGGATCGATGGGAGACACGAGGGCGAGGACCAGGATCCAGATCCCGGCGAGGTACGCCCCCACCCGCCAGGGCGGAAGCCCCCGGCCCTTCCCGGCCCTGGCCCAGAGGCGACGAACGCCGAGCAGATAGGTGCCGGCCATGGCGGCCAGGCCGAGGAGGATCCACGGGTCCGGGTTCCAGGTGAACCACGCCTCGCCCGGCGGAACGAGACCGCGGGCATGGGCCAGCCCCGCGAGGAAGGGCGCCCCGGCGCCTCCCCATCCCGCCATGAGGAGGCCCGGCATCGCGGCGGATCCCGGTGCCCCGGGCCCGCGGAAGATGATGGGCCGGTCGAGCGTGGGAACGTGCGCGCACGGGTCTCCGCCCAGGAGCGCGGGGAGCCCCTCCGCCACGATGAGGAAGAGGAAGAACCCGCTGGTGAACACGCCCCCCATGGCGAGGAAGCGGGTGAGTTCCGACGACGTGTGCGGATGGCTCCCATCACTCCGGCCGCCGCCGCCGCCGCCACCATCCCCACCTCCCGCGCCGGCTCCCGCGCCACCGCCTCCCCTCCAGCGCAGGCACGACCAGGCCGAGGCCACGGCGGCGGTCGCCACCACTGCCATGCCCACGGTCAGGAGATGGAGCAGGGTCATGTTTCCGGAGGGGCAGACGAGTTCGACGAGGGCGTAGCTTCCCCCCAGGTGCAGGATCCAGGCGACGATCCCGCCGAGCAGCCCGAAGGCCAGCCGAAACCTGCGCCCCCCTACCACCGGGCCCCCAGGTACTGGGTCGCCCAGAACAGGAGCGACCCCGCAACGACGAAGGCCCAGTAGATGAGGAGGGCCCCGGCCCCCGTCCGCCGCTCCCGGTGGACCCGCCCCCGAAGCGCCCGCACCCAGAAGGTGGATGCCGCCAGAACGAGGATCACCACGTGAAGCGCGGCGTAGCCCCCCATGGTCCAGTCCAGGGAGCCATAGGCGTGGGTGTCCCAGCGGTAGTCCTTTCCGGCGAACTCCAGTGCCTTGAGGACCAGGTACCCGGCCGCCAGGCCAAGGCCCGTCGCGACCCCGACCAGGAAGTGACGCACCCGGCCGTTCCGGAGCCCCCTGAACCCCAGCCACGCCGGAACCAGGCTCGCCATGAGAAGGAGCTGCCCCACCGTGGGCATCAGGAGCGACGGGACCGGCGTCCCCGCCGGGGGCCACGTCTCGTGCCCGAGCCGGAGGTAGAAGTAGCTCACGACGAAGAGGAGGAGCAGCGTCGTCTCGATGGCCACCAGCAGCAGCACGCCCCAGGTGATGGGCGAGCGGAACCCGGTGAGCCGCCAGGGGAGGGTGTCGGGAGGGCTGCCGGGGGGGCTGTCGGAAATGCCGTCGGTGCGGCCGTCCCGGGGTGAGGCGCCGTCCCGGGGTGACGTGCCGTCCCGGGGTGACGTGCCGACCTTCCGGGCGCCTTCGCCCGCCGGAAGCTCCTGCATGTGCCACCCCACCAGGCAGGCGAAGGTGAGGGCGAGCCCCACCGGAACGAGCCAGGGCGTCCACATTGCCCCGATGAACGCCACCGACAGCGCCATGGCACTCCAGAACGGCCAGGGCGACGGGGTGGGGAACACCGCCCGCCCCTGGGGCTCTGCCGTCACCGCCCCCGTGACGATGGCATCCCGCCACCCCTCGGGCGCCTCGCCCAGCCGGTCCAGCCACACCGGGCGCGGGGCCCCGGACTCGTCCCCCTCGATGCGGCCGTCCCGGACCGGCTCCAGCCCGCGCACCACCGGAATGTCGAGGAAGTTGTAGTTCTCGGGGGGGGATGCGGTGGCCCACTCGAGGCTCCGCCCGCCCCAGGGGTCGGGTCCGGCCACGGGGCCGCCCCTCCAGCTCCTGAAGACGTTCCACACGAAGACCAGCGTCCCGATCCCCATGATGAACGCGCCCACCGTCGACACCACGTTCAGCCACTCCCAGCCGAGGCCGGGGAGGTACGTGTAGACCCGTCGCGGCATCCCCTCGATCCCCGTCAGGTGCATGAGGAGGAAGGTGACGTTGAACCCGATGAGGAAGAGCCAGAAGTGCCACCGCCCCAGCCGCTCGTCCAGCATGCGCCCGGTGAACTTCGGGAACCAGTAGTAGATGGATGCGAAGATCGGGAGCACGACGCCCCCCACCATCGTGTAGTGGAAGTGGGCCACGATGAACTGGGTGTCGTGAATCTGCCAGTTGAAGGGCACGGCAGAGATCATGATGCCGGTTATGCCCCCCAGGATGAACATGATCACGAAACCCAGGGCAAAGAGCATGGCGGTGTTGAGGGCCGGCATGCTCCCCTTCCAGGTGGTCAGGATCCACGAGAAGATCCAGATCGCGCTGGGGATCGTGATGAGCATGCTCGCCGCGGCGAAGAAGTTCAGCCCCACCATGGCGAGCCCCACCGTGTACATGTGGTGGACCCAGACCCCGAAGCTCAGCACCCCCACCACCAGCATCGACACCACGAAGAGCAGGTAGCCGGCCAGCGGCCGCCGCACGAAGGCCGGGATCATCATGGACACCGCCCCCACCCCGGGGAGGAGCATGATGTAGACATCCGGGTGCCCGAAGAACCAGAACAGGTGCTGCCAGAGAAACGGGTCCCCCCCCGCCGCCACGTCGAAGAAGTGGGTCCCCACGATGCGGTCGAGCCCGAGCATCAGGCTCGTCAGGATCAGCGCCGGCATGGCGAAGATGATCATGAGCGAGGTGATCAGGATCGCCCACACGAACACCGGGATCCGGTTCAGCGTCATGCCCGGCGCCCGGTGCTTGAACACCGTCGCGACGATCTCCACCGCCGCCACCAGCGCCGACACCTCGAGGAAGGTGATGAGCGTCACCCAGACGTCGATGTTCGCCCCGGGGCGAAAACCCCGCCCGGTGAGGGGCGGGTAGTTGTACCACCCGCTGTCGGGCCCGTACCCCGCCAGGTACGCCACGTAGAGCGCGACCCCGGCAATGAGGAAGACCCAGTACCCGAAGGCGTTCAGGCGGGGGAACGCCATCTCGCGCGCCCCGATCATGAGGGGCACAAGGTAGATGCCGAGCCCCTCCAGGAACGGGATCACGAAGAGGAACATCATCGTGGACCCGTGCATGGTGAACGCCTGGTTGTACGCCTCCGGCGAGAGGACCCCGAGGAAGGGGAGCGACACCTGGAGCCGCATGAGCACCGCAATAACGCCCGCCGCCAGGAAGAACCCGAAGGCGGTGAGCATGAAGCGCATCCCCACGACCCGGTGGTTCACGGCCGTGAAGAAGCCGAGGATGCCGGGGGGCGGGGCCCAGATCCGCGAGAGCCGCTCGTGCCTTTCGTCGGGGCTCATCATTCGAGCCCCTCGCGTTCGAGCCCTTCCCATTCAAGCCCCTCCAGGAATCGCACGAGCGCGCGGAGGTCGCTTTCGGGCAGGGGGGTGGGGGGCATGCGGACGCCGGGCTTGAACTGGTGCGGGTCCCGGATCCACTCGAGCAGGTTCGCCGTGCTGTTCTCCAGCGCGAGGGCCCCCAGGCTGCGGCGGCCGGCCACGTCGGTGAGGTCGGGCCCCGGGGACCCCGCCGCCCCCGGGTGGGTCAGCCCCTCGACGGCGTGGCAGGCGGCGCACCCCGTGGCCATGAAGACCCCGATCCCGCGTCGGGCCTCGTCGTCGTCCGGCAGCAGCGGGGGCAGGCGGCGGGACTCGGCCCACGCGTCGAACTCGTCGGGGGGCACGGCCACCACCTCCATGGACATGAGCGCGTGCTGGGTCCCGCAGAACTCGGTGCACTGGCCGCGGTAGACCCCCGGGTTGTCGGCCCACATGCGGATCACGTTGGTCCGCCCCGGGACCATGTCGATCTTCCCCGGCGTGAGGGCCGGCACCCAGAAGCTGTGGATCACGTCGGCGGCCGACACGAGGACCTCCACCGAGACCCCGGCGGGGATCCGGATCTCGTTGGCGGTGACGATCCCCTGGTCCGGGTACCGCACCTCCCACCAGAACTTGTGCCCCACCACCTCCACCGTGAGCCCGGGCTCGCCGGGCGCGTCGGTCACCGCGGTTCCCGTGCGGACAGAGAACACGAGGAACCCCACGAGGAAAAGAGCCGGCAGCGCGCCGCCCACCACCAGGAGAAACTTCGTCTCCCACGCGTCGTCGGGGACCGGGACGTCGCCGGCTCCGCCGCGTGCCGATGCGCCGGGTGCCGATGCGCCGCGTGCCGATGCGCCGCGGCCCGCGACCAGGGCCCTTCGCGCGGCGACCAGGAGCACCACGATGACCACCGCCGCCAGGATCCCCGTCGAGAGCACCGAGACCCACCAGAGGGACTCGATCCGCTCCCCGGCCGGGTTGTCGGTGCCGAGAATGGACTGCGGGCCCCCGCATCCGCCAACAGCCACCGCGAGCAGTGGCAGAAGCGCCAGGACCAGGCGCCGCGGGACCAGGCGCCGCGGGTCCAAGCGCCGCGGGGCCAGGCGCAGGACGCTTCCCGCCGGGGCCTTCATGGCGGCCCCTCCCGCCCCGGCTCCGCCGCTTCCCGCTCGGCGGCGTCCGACGCTCCCGGGGCGTCCCGTTCCTCCGCGGGGCGTGCCCGCCGTTCGGCCGCCCAGTAGATGTAGGCCAGCACGTTGTCCACCTCGGAGGCGCTGAGGATATGCGCGTAGGCGGGCATGTTTCCGATGCCCATCATGATGCGGACCGTCATCTCCTCTCTCGAGAGGCGGGCGACGCTCTGGTTCAGGTCGGGGCCGTAGTCGCCGCCCCGGTCGTAGGCCACGTGGCAGTACTGGCACCCCCGTTCGTAAAACACCGCCGCCCCGGCGTGGACCTCCGGGGGGGCTCCGGCCAGCATGGCGGCGGGGACCGGGTCGGTGTCGAAGTTCGGGATCCAGTGCGGACGCAGCCCGAAGGCCGTGAGCGTCGCCCAGATCACGAAGGCGCCTCCCACGGCCACCACCGCCCAGGGCCGCCGCGACGGCGCTCGTTCACCCGTTCCGAAGAGGAGAGGAAGCAGCATGAGCGCCGGAAAGACCAGGAGCGGGAACCACACCAGGACCACCGCATCCAGCGCCGCAGGCTTGTACCAGATCAGCGTGTAGAGCCAGAGGAAGTACCAGTCCGGCCGGGGCACCTGCTCCGTGAAGGTCGGGTCCGGCGGCGCGCCCGGACCCTTGGGCCCCAGGAAGAAGGCGAGGCCGAAGATGACGGCGTACACCAGGAGCGCGAAGGCGACCTCGCGCCAGGCGACGTCCGGAAAGAACCGGGTGTTCCCCTCCTCCTTGTGCCGCTCGTACCAGCTCCGGTAGGTGGCGGGGTCCACCGGGCGCCCGGCCTTCGGCGGCTCCGACACGCCGTTCGCGAGGGCCAGGTAGAGGTGCACCCCGATCATGGCCACGATGAGGAGGGGGAAGACGATGACGTGGAGGGCGAAGAACCGGCTCAGCGTGGCCCCCCCGACCGTCTGCCCCGACAGCACGATCTCCATGAGCCATGGACCCACCAGGGGGAATCGCCCCAGGATCGAGGCGGCCACGTCCACCGTCGCCACCCCGTGGTGGTCCCAGCGGAGGAGCTGGCCGGTGAAGGCCATGGCCAGGACCAGGAAGAGGAGGACCACGCCGGTGATCCAGTTCAGCTCCCGGGGAAACTTGTAGGAACCCGTAATGACGATGCGCGCCATGTGCGCAAAGACGAGGACCACCATGGCCGACGCCCCGAAGTAGTGGAGGGCCCGGACGAAGCCCCCCCACATCACCTCGTTGTTCAGGAACTGGAGGCTGTCCCACGCGTGCACCGGCGACGGAATGTACTTCATGGCGAGCCCCGTCCCCGTGACCACCTGGGCAAGGAAGACGAAGACCAGTGCCTGCCCGAGAACCCAGAACCACCCCTTCTTCGTGCGCCCCAGCTCCGGGGGAACCTTGTATTCCTTCAGAAAACGGAAGATGGGCTCGAGCCCCGCCCGGTCGGCGATCCAGCTCCCGATCCGGCGCAGGCGGGCCTTCAAGAGCCGAGCTCCCGATCCTTCCCCCGATCCTGCCCCGGCGTCCGACCCGCCTCCGGCGCGTCATCGGGCCGGGGCATCCCCACCGCCTGGATCTCGACCCGGCCGTCGTGCACCCGGATCGGGAACCGGTCCAGCGGACGAGGCGGCGGACCCGCGGCCACCATGCCGTTGGCATGGAACGCTCCTCCATGGCACGGACACATGAAGAGCTGGGCGCCCTCCTCCCACCGCACCGCGCATCCCACGTGGGTGCAGTACGTCGTGAAGGCTGCGAACTCGTTATCGGAGACCCGCCGGACCCATGCGGCGCTCCGCCCCGAGTACCCGGCCCAGGGAAGGGGCTCCGGGTCCCGGAAGATGACCTTGAGGGTCTCTCCGACGGGGAAGTCGTCGGGCTCGCCGACGTCCCGCCAGGCATCCAGGTCGGAGCGGTGGTGCGGCGCGAGGAAGAGGCCCATCCAGGGAACCAGCAGCGCGGTCCCTGCCAGCCCGCCCATTCCCAGCACGAGCATCGCCAGGAACTGACGACGCGCGAGGGGAATCTCGGGGCAGTCGGCGGCGGAAGGCTTCGGGTCAGGCTCCATCGAGAAAGCTCCGTTGGTCAGAGCGGGGCGGGGGACGAGGCAGTGGGCTGGAGCCCCGAGCCCAGCCGCTGCACCCCGGTCTTTCCGATGCAGGAAGCGTTCCCCTTCCGGAGGCGGCGGTTCCCGATCACGGCCGTGCAGCGCAACTCCGGCTGAAGTCGGGCAGTGAAAGCGTGCGCGCCGCATCCTTCCGAATCAGAATTTCAGGGTTTCGGGATTTGAAAGGTCTGCAGGGTCCCGCGAGTTGCCCGGCGCCGCCGAGGGGACCATGTTCCATGGGATCTTCCGGATTCCCGTCCACGTCTCCCCCCTTTCGGACTCCATGACTCCATCCGCCGATCTCGAGTCGCTCCACGTCCTCGTGCTGGATGACGAAGCCGTCACCCGCATGGCCATGGAGCAGTGCCTGGTCGACACCCCCCACACGGTCGAGTCGTTCGCAACGGCAGACGAGGCCATGGAGGCCCTGGAGTCCGGCAGCTTCGACGTCGCCTTCTTCGATCTTCGCCTGGAGGGTGCCTCGGGCCTGGACCTGATCCCCGAGGCCATCAAGCGGGTGCCATGGCTCAAGATCATCCTGATGACCGCCCACGGCTCCATCGAGTCCGCCGTGGAGGCCATCCGTGTCGGCGCCGTCGACTACCTGCAGAAGCCGTTCCGCCCCGCGGAGGTCCGCATCCTGGTGGAGAAGCTGCTGGTCATCCGCCGCGGTGAGCGCAGGGTCGCCACGGTTCGGGAGGACGCCGAACGCGCCCAGCAGCCCTCCCTGCTGGAAAGCCGGGATCCTGCCATGCAGAAGGTCTTCGACCTCGCCCGGCGCACCGCGCCCAGCGCGGCCAACATCATGCTGCTGGGGGAGAGCGGCACCGGAAAGGGCGTCCTCGCAAGGGCCATGCACCACTGGGGGAATACTCCCACCGGCCCCTTCGCGGTGATCAACTGCCCCTCCCTCTCGCCGGAGCTTCTCCGCAGCGAACTCTTCGGGCACGAACGGGGTTCCTTCACCGGGGCAGTCAAGGCTCACCGCGGCCGAATCGAGACGACGCGTGGGGGGACGCTGTTCCTGGACGAAATCGGAGACATGCCGGCGTCGATCCAGCCCCAGCTTCTCCGTTTCATCGAGGAGCGCAACTACGAGCGGGTGGGGAGCACCGAGACCCGCAGTTCGGACGTGCGCATCATGACGGCCACGAACCGCGACATCCGGGAAGCCGTCAAGAGCGGGGACTTCCGCGACGACCTCTTCTATCGGCTGAGCGTCATCGAGATCCGGATTCCGCCCCTCCGGGAGCGACCCGCCGACATCGTCCCGCTGGCCTCCCGGTTTCTCCACAGGTTCGCAGCCGAGAACAATCGGCCGCTCGAGGGGTTCACGCCCGCCGCGGAGCGGCTTCTTGAATCCTACGACTGGCCGGGAAATGTGCGAGAGCTCCGGAACGCGGTGGAGCGGGCCGTGATACTCTGCGCCGGTCGCGAAATCGGCCCGGAACTGTTGCCGGGCATGGTGTCCGGAGGGGAGGTGCCTGCCCCGGCTCGCGACGATGGCAGGCTACTTGCTCTCGAGGATCTCGAGAAGTCGCACATCGAACGCGTGCTGGGTACGACCGACAGCATACAGGAAGCTGCATCGATCCTGGGAATCTCAACCGCGACGCTCTGGCGTCGCCGGAAGAAACATGGACTCTGAGACCGAACCTCACACCGCTCTCGTGGTGGACGACGATTCCGGCACCAGGACCATGCTGCGCCTCATCCTGGAACTTGAGGGCTGGCGAGTCCTCGAGGCCGGAGACGGTCGGGAAGCACTCGCGAAACTGAGTCGGAACGGCTCCGGACCCGATGTCGTCATCACCGACATCGAGATGCCCGGGATGAACGGGCTCGAATTCGCGGCCCGCCTCCGCGAGAGGGAATCCCGCCTCCCCCTGCTGGCCGTGACCCGCCACCCGCTCAAGGGTGCGGACACGGATCTCTTCGATCAGGTGCTCCGGAAACCCGTCTCGGTGCGTGCCCTCAGGGAGTGGCTCACGCGTCACTGACCGGGGGTGAACCGGGGGCCGCCATCGGCAGCCTGATCTCGAAGGTCGACCCCGACCCGGGTTCGCTGACGAGTCGAGTCTCTCCGCCCAGCTGGATCACCGCCTCCCGCACGATCGTGAGCCCGAGCCCGCTCCCTCGCGGATGCTCGGGGCCATCTCCTCCCCGCTCGTGGTACCGGAAAACCCGGTCGTGGTCCGCCTCATGGATCCCGATCCCGTTGTCCTGCACCTCGATCCGAAGCTGCCCGTCCGCGCACGAGGCGCCCAGCCGCACCCATCGCTCGGATTTGGATGCATCGGCATAGCGCACGCCGTTCACGAGGAGATTGGACAGGACCAGTCGCATCCGCCCGCCCTCCACCTCCACGGGAGGCAGGGGCTCCCGGATCTCCAGCTGAACTCCCTTCCGCCGCGCCACGGGGCGGATCCCCAGCACCACCCGGGTGACCACCTGGGGGAGCGGCACCGGGTCTCCCTCGCTCCACTGCTGCGCATCCATGAAGGCGGCCACGTCGTCCACCGTGTTCAGTGCCGCGTCGATCCCCGCCGCCACCAGGGCGATGATCTCGACGTGGCGCTCCTTTCCAAGGCCGTCCGGGGGATTCTGCAGCAGGTCGACGCCCGTCCTGGCCGCGCCGAGCCGGTTCCCCAGTTCGTGGGCGAGGATCTCCCCGAAGGTTTCGAGGGCATCGGCGTTCTCGCGACTGCGGCGCGCATCCAGCACGTGGTTCAGGCGAACCGTCTCCTCCACGAGGACACGCATCGCCCGGCGCAGGCGAAGACTCACCGGCGGCTCGCCGTTCGGATACGGTGCGTCTCCAAGGAGCAGGTCCTCCACGTGGCCCAGCTCGTCCAGCGTGTCCCTGACATCGAAGCCATGGCTTCTGAAACAGCTCGCCAGGTCCCGGCACGCGAGGCGGAAGTCCTCTCCCACCTCCCTTTCGCCGGAACTCACCCACCCCTGGAGCGTCTCGAGGAGGAGAATGACACGGTCCTGGACGACCTCCGGCATCGGCAACAGCTGACCCTCCCGGCCACGTGCCTCCATCCACCCGCGCACGAGCGTCAGTTCCTTCGTTTTCTGTTTCTCCACGGTGCGCTCTCCCAGGTGGGGGAGGGCGTCGTCCTCGCTCGCTCCCGGTGTGCTGACGATGACACGACCCCCTGCCAATTCCCCGAACGCGGTCGCCCCACCCCTTTCCGGGCGATTTCGCGCGGCGCCTGCCTCCGGATCGCCAACCTAAACCGCGTACTTCCCCGACACAAGGATTCCGTGCGCCCCGCGGGGACTCTTCGCCCCACCCCTTGAACCCCCGCCTGCCCCTCGCCACACTCGAAGCACCATGCCTTCCTCTGCCGCCCTCCTCGTCTTCGGCATTCTCGCCGTCACGGTCGTGCTCTTCGTGAGCGAGCGCCTCCGCCTGGATGTCGTGGCCCTGATGGCACTCCTGGCCCTCACCCTCGTCGGCATTCTCACCCCCGGGGAGGCGCTGGCCGGCTTCTCGGACCCCGTCGTCATCATGATCGCCGGCCTCTTCGTGGTGGGGGACGGCCTCTTTCAGACCGGGGTGGCCCGGGCCATGGGACGCCTTCCGGCGAAACTTGCCGGCGACTCCGAGGTCCGGCTCCTCGTCATCATCATGCTCCTGGTGGCGCTCCTTTCCGGGATCATGAGTTCCACGGGCACGGTGGCCGTCATGCTCCCGGTGGTGATGGGGCTCGCCTGGGCGCGCAACATCTCCCCCTCCAAGCTCCTCATCCCCCTCTCGGTGGCCTCGCTCCTGGGGGGCATGCTCACCCTCATCGGCACCGCCCCCAACATCGTGGTGAGCCAGCACCTGGAGTCGCTGGGGCGCGAGGGTTTCGGCATGTTCGCCTTCACCCCGGTGGGGCTGGCCATGGTGGTGGCGGGCGTGGCCTTCATGGCGCTGGTGGGACGCCGCCTTCTTCCGGACCGCCCCAGTCCCGCCCGCCCCGCCTCCTCCACCGACGCGCCCACCCTCTCCGAGATGGCTGGGGAATGGGAGCTTGCGCCCTCCCTCTTCCGGGTCCGCCTCGGGGCCGAATCTCCGCTGGCGGGAACCGCGCTGGAGGATGCGGAGCTCCCGGCCCGATTCGGGGTCACGGTGACAGAGATCCGGGAGGGCGGTGGCGTCGAGCGCCGGAAGAAGCTGCGAGGTCGTCCCGCCCTCCCGTCCCGGCGCGCGTTCCGTCGCATGTCGGACCCGGTGTCTACGGAGGCCGCCCCGGCGGATGCGGGCCCGGACGCTGCGGGTCCGGCTCCCGCGACGCCGGCCACCTCCGGCCCGGTCGCTGCGGGTCCGGCTGCCGCGACACCGGACGCCGCGGGCCCGGTCGCCTCCGGCCCGGCAGGCGCGTCCCGGCCGGCCCTGGCCTCCACCATCCTCCGGGCCGGCGACGAGCTCGTCCTCCAGGGGAGCCCCGACGGGGTGCACCGCCTCGTCGCCCGCATGGGCGTGCACCTCGTGGGCGAGGCGCTCGAGGGCGACCCCACCGGTCCCGAGACCGGCATGGCCGAGGTGCTCCTCGCCCCCCGCTCCCGCCTCGTCGGCAAGACCCTGAAGGACATCCGGTTCCGGGACCGCTACCTGCTCGGCGTGGTGGGGGTCAAGCGACTGGGCGAACTTGTGCCGGGTCCCCTCGCGGATCTCCCCCTCCGGTTCGGCGACACCCTGCTCGTGCAGGGCGACTGGGAGCGGATCCGGCTCCTGCAGCGGGAGACCCGGGACTTCATCGTGGCCATGGCCCCGCGGGAGATGTCCGACGCGCTGGCACCGCTGGGACGGGCGCCCGTGGCGGTGGGGATCATGGTGGCCATGATGGCCCTCCTGACCCTGGGCCTCGTCCCCCCGGTCACCGCCGTGCTCCTGGCTGCCGTAGCCATGGTGCTGAGCGGATGCGTCACCGTGGAGGACGCCTACCGCGCCGTGAACTGGGAGAGCGTGGTTCTCATCGCCGGGATCCTCCCCATGGCCACCGCCCTCGAGATCACCGGGGGGATGGCGTGGCTGGTGGACTCGCTGTCGGGGCTCATGGAGGGCGCCGGTCCCATCATCCTCCTGGTGGCGCTCTTCCTTCTCACCTCGGCGCTGAGCCAGGTGATCTCGAACACGGCCACGGCGGTGCTGCTGGCCCCCATCGCCTCGTCGCTGGCCCTGGGGATCGGGGCGCGGCCCGAGCCCTTCCTCATGACCCTGGCCGTGGCCGCCTCCACCGCCTTCGCCACCCCCGTGGCCTCACCGGTGAACACGCTGGTGCTGGGCCCGGGGGGCTACCGCTTCGGCGATTTCTTCAAGGTGGGCGTGGCCCTCCAGGCCATCATCCTCGTGATCACCGTGCTCCTGGTGCCGGTGCTCTTCCCGTTCTGAGGGGGGGAGCACATGGACCGGCTCCTCGGGCCCGCTCCCGGGAATCCGCATCGCACCGAATCCTGCTGAACGGGGAGCGTTTCTCCGCAATCGACCCTTCCTTCGACCACGCTGGCACTCGTTGTCTCCCTATAGACGCTCGGAGCCCAAAGCATCGCGTTTCGAGAAGGACGCTTCCGGCTCCCGTCTCCCATAGGAAGCTTTTCGGTGCCATCGTCCGCCGGAGACCCCATGGTTGCGGAGTTTGTCACGCTGGGCCACCGGACGGCCCACCGGACGGGCCACCGGACGGCCCGTCGAATCGACCACCCGTGCGCCTCCCCCGTCAGACCCGCCCCGGACCCAGCGGACACCGGGCGAAGTGCCGGTGCAGCAGCACCCACGCGCTCCCGTGGACGACGGCGGCGAGAAGTACGAGGCTCCCCACGAGCGCCACGGGGTCCTCGTGGATCCACCGGTTCAGGGCACCCTGGGTCCCCCAGACCAGGGGCATGTAGAGCAGCCCGGGGAGGAACGTGGTGCTGATCCGCGCCTGTCGATCCCTGAATCCCCCCCACGCACCCACGGGGCCCCAGGCCAGGACGATGGCGATGAATGTTGCGATCTCGGCACCCGGAATCCCGCCCCGGGCACCCGGGACGACCTGAAGCCCGAGGTAGAGGAATCCCACCGCGAAGGCGGCACCGATCATCCCCTTCAGGACCATCGCCGGCAGGACCACCCGTGCCCATCCCCGTCGGGACAGTGGATACCAGAGTCCTCCCCTTAGGAACAGGTCCCCCGAGGCGTAGAGGGTGGCAAAGACAATGACGAGCGGGATCGTGTGCCCCAGCCAGGCCGCGGCGAACGAGAAACCCAGGAAGAAGAGCGCCTGGTCCAGAAAGGGGACCGCGGAGCGCGCCCTCGCCTCCAGGAACGCCGCCCCCATCCAGGCCCGGGGGCCTCCGTGGGAGAGCGGTCGCGGCGGGCGCGACGCACCTCGGTCATCGGCTTCTGCGTACGACCCGGGCCGCCCGGACGACCCGGGCCGCCCGAGCCTCATGGACCCCAACGCGCCGCTCCACACGCCCTGGCGCCCACGCCCGCATCGACGCCGGCTCACCTCCCTCGAGAATCCGGCGCGAAGGAGCACGATCGAGCCGAGGAGCCCGGCCACGATCACGGCGACCGGGTACCTGCCGCCCAGTTCGGAAGGTGCCGCCGGATGGAAGACCAGAACGAGCAGCACGACGGACACCTGGAGGACACCAAGGAGCGTCCCCACCAGGAAGTGAAGCCGGTCCGCATCCACCAGGTCCCGGAGGCCTCCCGGCAGGAGAAACAGGAGCAGGACGGCCGCGGCCATGGCCCCCGCCTCCACCCCGAGCCCGAGGTGCAGCGCCACGAGGCCGAACGCCAGTGCGAGCCCACCTCCCATCAGCAGGGTCCCCCGGCGGAGCCCCGCGCTGAACCCGGGAAGATGCCACCCCATCAGGGACCCCTCCGCCTGGGACCGGGCGCCGTGGACCATCACACCGATCAGGGTGGAGGCCGCCAGGGCGGCGACCCACAGGCTGACCGCTCCCTCGCTCTCCCCGGCGACCCAGAGCGGAACGTACTCCCACGACAGGAAAACGAACGCCACCGTGAACACGCCCAGGAACAGGAGGTGCGTACCTTCGCCCAGCAGCCGGAAGAGCGCCATGGGAGACCCCCTCATGGGGAGCCCCCTCATGGGAGCCCCCCTCATTCGCTCCCCCTCCCCCCGGTGAGGACCGGGAAGAGCCGATCCAGGTTCAGGGGGCGGCGCTCCACCGTGACCCCGTGCCGGGCGGCGAACGCCGCTTCCTCT
>REBP01000075.1 GCA_007692665.1 Gemmatimonadales bacterium
TCGAGGGCGCCTGCTCCTCCCGGCCCCCGGCCACCCTGTCTCGATGGAACCCTTCATCCGCATCCGCGGCGCTCGCCAGCACAACCTGAAGAACCTGGACCTGGATCTTCCCCGCGACACGCTCACGGTCATCACCGGGCCGTCGGGGTCGGGCAAGTCCTCGCTGGCCCTCGACACGATCTTCGCCGAGGGGCAGCGGCGCTACGTCGAGTCGCTGTCGACCTACGCGAAGCAGTTTCTGGAGCGGATGGAGAAGCCCGACGTCGACCGGATCGAGGGGATGGCGCCGGCCGTGGCCATCGAGCAGAAGAACCCCACGCGGACGAGCCGGTCCACGGTGGGCACCGCCACCGAAGTCCATGACTACCTGCGCCTCCTCTTTGCGAGGGTGGGACGCACGACCTGTCCCGTGTGCGGACGCCATGTCCTCCCCGACACCGTGAGCGGGGCCGTGGACCGGATCATGGAGCTGCCCGCCGGCACCCGCTTCATGGTCGCCTTCCCCCTTCCCAGGGGCGAGGCGGCGACGCACGGGTCGCTGGTGGAGAACCTGAGGGCGCTGGGGTTCGTGCGGGTCCGGGCCGACGGGGTCGAGGTGGACCTGGGGGCTCCCGGTGCCGAGGATGCGGAGGTGGCGGGGGCCGACCTGGGGGATGCCGTGGAGCTCCTTGTCGTCGTGGACCGGCTCAGGGCGGGCCCCGACATCCGGGACCGGCTCGCCGACTCGGTGGGCACCGCCTTCCGCGAGGGGGAGGGTGAGGCGAGGGTGCTCCTGCCCGGGGGAGGCGGGGGCGATGCGGGGGCCGACCCGGAGCCGCGTCTCGCCTTCACCGAGCGCTTCCGCTGCCCGGACCACCCGGAGATCGACTTTCCGGAGCCGTCGCCCCAGTTCTTCTCGTTCAACTCGCCATACGGGTCGTGCCCCACCTGCACCGGGTTCGGCGCCACCCTCGAGTACGACGAATCCCTCATTGTCCCCAACGTCTCGAGGACGCTGGCCGACGGTGCCGTGGATCCGTGGACCAAGCCCCGCTACGACAAGGAACGGGCCCGACTCCTCGAGTATGCCGTGCGCATGGGAGTGTCTCCGGAGGTCCCGTGGTCCGAGCTCCCGGCGGACTTCCGGCGCGCCGTCATCGAGGGAGCCGGCTCGGGGAGGGGTCGGCTGGTCGACAAGGAGTTCAAGGGGGTGCTTCCCTTCCTCCGATCCAGGGAGAAGAAGCGGTACAAGCAGTACATCCGGGTCTTCCTGCGCCAGTACCAGAGCCCCATGACCTGCGGGACCTGTGGGGGTGCGAGGGTGCGCCCCGAGGCCCTGAACGTGAAGGTCGCCGGGCGCTCCGTGGCGGACGTGAGCTGGATTTCGCTCGAGGAACTCCTCCCCTGGCTCGACGAACTCGCCCTCGAGGGGGCCGAGGCCGAGATCGCCGCCACCATCCTCCGGGAGCTCAAGGCCCGGGTGGGATTCCTCGTGGACGTGGGGCTGGGCTACCTGAACCTCCACCGCGCCACCCGCACGCTCTCGGGGGGCGAGGCGCAGCGCATCTCCCTGGCCAACGCCCTGGGTTCCCGGCTGGTGGACACGATCTACGTGCTGGACGAACCCTCCATCGGCCTGCACCCCCGCGACACCGGGGCGCTCCTTGACCTCCTGCGCCGCCTGCGTGACGGCGGCAACACGGTCATCGTCGTGGAGCACGATCCGGCGGCGATCCTGGCGGCGGACCACGTGGTGGAGCTCGGGCCGGCCTCGGGCGAGAAGGGAGGCGAACTGGTCTTCGAGGGCCCGCCGGCCCGGCTGCTGGAGGCGGACACGGTGACCGGGACCTTCCTCTCCGGGGCCGAGGGGATCGCCGTTCCCGCCCGCCGGCGGGGGGTTGCCGGCCCGCGCCTCGTGCTCCGGGGCGCCACGCTTCACAACGTCGTGGACGTGGACATCGAGATCCCCCTGGGCACCCTCACCGTCGTTACCGGCGTGTCCGGCTCGGGGAAGTCCACCCTGGTCCACGACATCCTGTACCGGGCGCTGGAAAAGGCCTTCGGGAGCGGCGAGACCTCGGCCCGGGAGCACCTGGGCGAGGAAGTCGGCGCGTGGTCGGCGCTGGAGGGGGCGCACCAGCTGGACAACGTGGTCCTCGTGGACCAGAGCCCCATCGGTCGAACCCCGCGATCGAACCCCGTCACCTACATCAAGGCCTGGGACGAGGTACGCCGGATCTTCGCCTCCCAGCCCCTGGCCCGGCAGCGCGGGTACGAGGCGCGCCACTTCTCGTTCAACGTCACCGGCGGCCGCTGCGAAGCCTGCAAGGGCGCGGGGCAGGTCGAGGTCGAGATGGTCTTCATGGCCGACATCTACGTGCCGTGCGAGGTCTGCCGGGGGCGGCGCTTCAGGCCCGAGGTCCTCGATGTCCGGGTCAAGGGCCGCTCCATCGCCGACATCCTCGAGATCACCGTGGACGAGGCGATCCGCTTCTTCGTGAAGGAGGACCGCCTGGGGCAGACGCTCTGGCACCTGCAGCAGGTGGGGCTCGGCTACCTCCGCCTGGGCCAGGCCGCGACCACCCTCTCCGGGGGCGAGGCGCAGCGCCTCAAGATCGCCCGCGAGCTCTCCGGGGCCTCCGGCAGGAAGGGGCGGAAGCTCTACCTGCTGGACGAGCCCACCACCGGTCTGGCCGGTGCCGACGTGAAGAAGCTCCTGGCCGTGCTGGACCGGCTCGTGGTGGCGGGCAACACGGTGCTCGTGATCGAGCATAACCTGGATGTGATCAAGTCAGCGGACTGGGTCCTCGACATGGGGCCCGAGGCGGGAGGGCGGGGGGGAAGGCTCGTGGTAGCCGGGCCCCCGGAGGCGGTGGCAGCATGCGGGGAATCCCTCACTGGCCGGTTCCTGAAGGAGGAACTGGCGCAGGTCCGCGCGGGCCAGGCGGGGCAGACGGGATAGCCGGAGGGCGCGGAAGCCCTTGATGCCGTGAAGGATCCCAACCTACCTTGGAAGGGAGCAAACCGGACCCCGTCCGGTCCCGTCGAGCGCACTGACGTCCGAACCGGAGCTCCATGATGCCCCTTTCCACCAGGCAGGAAGCGGCCGCACCCTCGCCCGAGGCGGCGGCCACCCACGCGTTCTTCGACCACCTCTTCCCCGCGCCCCGGGACTTCGCGGTGCGCCTCTGGGACGGAACGGTATTCGGCGGCGAGAGCGACCCCCGCTACACCCTCGTCCTCGAGCACCCGGGCGCCGCACGCCGGATGTTCGAGCTGCCGGTGGAACTGGCCATCGGCGAGGCTTACTTCTTCGGCGACTTCGACATCGAGGGCGATCTCGCGGCGGCCCTCGAGATCAAGGACCGGGCCCGGGTGGCCGTGTCCTCGCCGGCCGGGGTGCTCAAGCTCCTGGGCCTTCGCCGGGCCCTTCCCCGCGATGCCCGGGAGTCCGACGCCCACGGGCCCGCCCGCCTCTCGGGGCGGCGCCGAAGCCGGGAACGGGACCGGGAGGCGATCCGCTACCACTACGACGTGGGGAACGACTTCTATGCCCTCTGGCTTGACTCCCGGATGGTCTACACCTGCGCCTACTACCCCACGGGCGAGGAGGATCTGGACGAGGCGCAGGAAAGGAAGCTCGACCTCGTCTGCCGGAAGCTTCGCCTTGCCCCGGGCGAAACCCTCCTGGACGTCGGGTGCGGATGGGGCGCCCTGGCGATGCATGCCGCGCGCAACTACGGCGTGCAGGCCCTCGGCGTGACGCTCAGCGCCCGGCAGCACGAGCTGGCCACCCGGCGCATCCGGGAGGCCGGGCTGGAAGGGCGGGTCGAGGTCCGGCACCAGGACTACCGCGACGTCACGGGCACCTTCGACAAGGTGGCGGCCATCGGGATCCTCGAACACATCGGGGCGGACTGCGACAACTTCTTTCGGCACGTGCACGAGCGTCTCGCGCCGGGCGGGCTCTTCCTGAACCACGCCATCGGCGCGGCGCCCCACGCCGATGCCTGGCGAGCGGAGCCCCCGCTGCAGCGCCTCCTCCGGCGGCGCATCCTGGGTACGGGCCTCGTGCGTGAGCGCTACGTGTTTCCCGACGGGGTCCTCCTGCCGGTGAGCGAGGCGAACCTGTCGGCGGAGCGGGCAGGATTCGAGGTGCGCGACGTGGAAAACCTGCGGGAACACTACGCCCGGACGCTCCGGGACTGGGTCTCCCGCCTGGAGGCCCGGCGCGACGAGGCCGTGGACATGGTCGGCGAGGCCGTCTACCGGGTCTGGCGGGTGTACATGACGGCAGCGGCCCTGGAATTCGACCGCGGGACCATCAACCTGAACCAGACCCTCTTCGTTCGTCCGGTGGCAGGTCGCCGGAGCGTACCGCCGTCCAGGGCCGACCTCTACCGGTTCGAGGTGAACGGGAGTCCCGGTGCGGACGCATGACGTCGTCGTCGTCGGTGGCGGTCCTGCCGGGGCCGCCGCCGCCGGTGACCTGGTCCGGGGAGGCGCCGACGTGCTGGTGCTGGACCGCGAGAGCTTTCCCCGGCTCAAGCTCTGTGCCGGGTGGATCACCCCGGAGGTGGTTCGCGAACTGGACATGAGCCCCGCCAGCTATCCGCACCGGTTCCTGACCTTCGAAAAGCTCCGCGTCCGGGTGAAAGGGGTGCCCGTGAAGTTCGGGTCGGTCCAGCACTCGATCCGCCGCTGGGAGTTCGATGCCTGGCTCCTGGAGCGCTCCGGGGCGCCGGTGGCCCAGCACATGGTGCGCGAGATCCGGCGCGACAACGGCGACTTCGTCGTGGACGACGCCTTCCGCTGCCGGTACCTGGTGGGCGCAGGGGGGACGAACTGCCCCGTCTACCGAACGCTCTTCCGCGAAGGGAACCCCCGGCGCCGCGAACTCCAGATGGTCGCCCTGGAGCACGAACTCCCCTACGACTGGACCGACCCCGACTGCCACCTCTGGTTCTTCGAGGGGGGGCTTCCGGGCTACGCGTGGTATGTCCCCAAGGCCGACGGATGGCTGAACCTGGGGATCGGGGGCGTCGCCCACCGCATGAAGGGCGACGCCCGGAGCATCCGGGACCACTGGACCGACTTCGCGAAGCGCATCGAAGCCGAACTCGCCCCCGGCGTCGAACTCGATCCGTCGGGCCACAGCTACTACCTCCGCGGCGCCGTGGACCGTGTCCACGAGGACCGGGCCTTCCTCGTCGGCGACGCCGCAGGGCTGGCGACCCGCGACATGGCGGAGGGAATCGGGCCCGCGATCCGGAGCGGGCGCCGGGCGGCCCGCTCGATCCTCGGAGACGAGCCCTTCCACCTCGACGACGTCACCGGCACGAGCATCGGCCACGGCATCCCCAGCCGTCTCCTGGACTGGGCGCTGACGCGGGGGGTCGGCCGGGACGGGAAGTCAGCGGCTCCTGCCGTGGACAGCCTCCCCGCCGCGACTTTGCAATAAACGGAAGGGGGCGGTGTCTACATGAACATGGAACACCCTCCATCGGGAGGAATCCCGGCCGTTCCGCGCCCTGAAACTCCCGGGAATCTCCGGGCGTAGGGCGGGGGGACCCCGCCCTCCCCAAGGGAGACCTCCTCGAATGCCGAACCGTCCTCGATGCGTCAGCCGACGCCCGCTGGCCCCGTGCCCTGACGGGCGCTTCCCCCTCACCCTTCTTCTTCTCGGGGTGGCCGCCTGCTCGGGAAACGACCCTTCCGGCTCGGAGGCGGGCGCGGGGGAGGCCCACGTGCTCCCCTCGGATGCGGTGCAGCTGCTGGGAACCAGTGATGCATTGACGTGGGTTCGGGACCTGGAAGTGGCCTCTGATGGCACGATCTGGGTACTGGACGAACATCCCCCCTTCTTCGTCGGGTTCCAGGCCGACGGCGAAGTCATTGCCGAACTGGGTCACCGCGGAGAGGGTCCGATGGAATTCGGACACCCCGTGAGCCTGTTGGCTGCAGGCGGGGGGGATCCGGGGACGTCCGGGATCTGGGCCTTCGATCGCCTGCGGCATTCCCTTGTCCGCGTTCGGGAGGCGGACGTGCTCTTCCCCTCCGAAGTGGAAGGCACCTCGGTCCCTCTCCCTCAGGGGGTGGTTCGCCCGGGATCGCTCCTCGCCCGAACCGGGGGAATTCCGGGAATGTACCCCTGGATGGCTGCTGCGGGGAACTCTGCCTTCGCCGCCCATTCCGGAGGCGGGGCCTCTCGGGGAACCGGGTACTGGACGGCGAGAGTGGTGGAGATCCCCCTGGAGAGCGGGGAGCCCATCGAGCGATGGAGAATGGAGGAACTGCTCCCCTCTCCCGAGGCTCACTACCCGGGTGCCACCGAGTTCCTCCCGTTCCCGCTCTGGGCCGTATGCCCCGATGGCGAGGCCTGGATGTACGACCCGGCTCGACACCGGGTCCGTTCGCTGCATGCGCCCGAGCGGACCGACCACGCGCTTCCGCCGGCTCGAAACGTGACCTTCTCTCTCGATCGGCTGCTCGACCTCCTCCTGCCGAGCATCGTGGCGCAGGTCCCGACGAGCGAGCGGCCGCCGGACGACGTGCTCCGGGAGCAGCTCGCCGGCGAGGTTGACCAGATGATCGACCAGTTCGCCGCTGTATTCCCGGAGTATTTCCAGATGCTGTGTGCACCCGACGGCACCCTCTGGCTTCAGCATTTCGACTGGGAGGAGGGCTTCGCGGGCGCAGGATGGAGCTGGGAGCGGCTTCGTGTGGGGGAAGGGGACTCGGGAGCCGAGAGCATCCGGCTGCCTGCAGGTTTCCAGGCCTTCCGCATCACGTCGGATCGGGCGTGGGGGATCGTGATGGACGAGTTGGGCATCCCCTCGGTGGCCTGGATCGAGCTTCCCTGAAAGACGTCCCCGTGGCCGGGCGCGCCCTGCCCGAGGCGGGCTCCGGAAGGGACCGGACGGACAGCTACTGCCTCAGGTAGAGGAGGCCCTTCCGGCCCGCTCCCCAGAGCGATGACTCCAGTTCCAGCCCTCCACTGCGGATGCGGCCGATGTCGTTGGGGATGCACAGGGCGTTGGGCGGGCAGGGCTCGAGTCGACCGATTTCGATGCTGCGGCCCCGCCGCCGATACTCCAGTTCGAGCACATGGGCGAAGACCTCGACCTCCTCCGACCCGTGGGGGGTCATGACGAACCGGTAGTGACGCGTCACGGTGCCGTCGGGGCGGAAGTCGAGGCGGTCGGCGTGCAGCACGCCGGTGGCAGCGGCGTCACTCCACATCACGGCCGGGAGGGGGGCGCCACCCACCGCGGCGAGCTCGAAGCTGCCGGAGAGAGAGTCGCTGGTCCCGGTGGGAAAGCCGTCGCAGGCGGCGACGCCGAACGGGATGAGGACGAGCAGGAGGAGGCGGGTCATCGGAGGGCGCTCGGGTTCGAGTTGCTGTCCACCCCCTTAACGTTCGGCTGGCCGGAATCGTGACAGAGGCAGGCGCGCGTGAGCCTCCGCTCCTTCCCCCCGGGGACTGCTCCTGCCCCCTGGGGACTGCTTCTATTCCCCGAGCACCGCGAACAGAAGCAGGCCGGCACCGAGGAGCATCGCGGCAGTCACGGCCCCGACGATCCACGGGTGAAACCCCTTCACGCCGTCCTTCCGGAGCTTGCGGAACGTGTCGCTGTAGCCCACGAACCCCAGCACGAAGATTGCCGCGCCTGCCAGCACGAGCAGGGCGGAGGCGCTCTTGACGACCCACTGCGGCTCGAGGTCTCCGAGAAGCTGCGCCGCGCCGAAGCCCACCGCAGTGGACGCGAGGCCCGTGCGCAGCCACGCAGCGAACGTGCGCTGCTTCGCGAGAAGCGTCCGCTCCAACGCCCAGTCGGTCCGTTCCTCGGCGAGTTCCTGCTTCGTCAGCGGATCCGGATCCTCTTCGCGCGCGTCGTCGTCCGTCATCGGGCTCCATCCCTTTGGCATGGGGGCAGCGGGTCCGTGACACCCACGCACAGGTATACCGGCCGGGACGCGCAGGCGTCAAGCCGCGTGCCCGGGGTCATGCCCGAGCTGCCGGTGGCACGATCCCCCGTGAGCCGATCCATCGGGGTTTCCTGTAAAGGGGAGTGACAGGGTGCGCAGGGTGGACTCCGCTACGGGTCCCGTCCGCCGCCCATGCTCGTTGACTCCCTTCCCGAGGGCACCATGCCTGCTCGTCTCGTGTCTCCCCGACCGTTCCGCCTTTTCTGGTCGGCGCTGGTCGCCGTTCTCCCGGTTCTCGTCGCAGGGTGCGGTGACGCCGTCCCCCCCACCGCCACGGGCGGGGAGGCCGTCGCGCAGCTCCTGAGCGATGCATCCCCTTCAGGTTCGATGGGGGATGCAGCGTTGAGCGGCGAAGGACCCGCCCTCGCCTTTGCGTTCGGGCTTCCCCTCGGATCGGGCCTTCCCTCGGACGCCGGCCCCCTGGCCGTCGACCTGGACCCGGTGGTCGAGGTCTGCGCAGACGAGGACTGCCTGGAGCCCCTGGCCGTCTTCACCCGGAAGGGAAGCGGAAACAGCCGCGTCCGGGTGGATTCGGACAACGAGCACTTCCTGGTGCACTGGACACCCTCGAGATCGGGCGCCCGGGCGGGGGAGTCCTACCGCATCCGGGTCCGCCTGGAGGAACGGATCCTTGGAAGCGCGGAGGTGGAGGTGGCGGCTCCCGGAAGACAGGGAGCCGGACGGAGTGCGGAGGGGGTGACCCGGGTGATCCTGGCCCAGGCCTTCGCCATCCGGTTTGCCATCGCAGAGGGAGGGGACGCCCCTCCCTCCGATCCGGACATCGACTCCGCACGGGTGGGTGAGGCCGGAGGCACACTGAGGATTCCCGGCACCACCCTGACCATCCTCCCCGGAGCCCTGGGGGAGGCGGTGGTCATCACCATGACACGCCTCCCCGATCCGGAGGCCCCGGAGCTCGCCTTCGCCCCGGGAACCCATGTGGGCTTCTCTCCCACCGGTCTCTCCTTCGCGACGCCGGCGAGCCTGGTCATGACCTTTGATCCGGCCCTCGTGCCCGCGGGGCTGGGTCAGGAGGCCGTGGCCATTCACCGGCTGAACGCGGACGGCTCCACCACCGCCCTTCCCACGACCGTGGACCTGTCCACCGGAACGGCCGTCGCCTTCCTCGACGGATTCAGCCAGTACCTGGTGGTGTTCACCCTGCCCGGGAATCTGACCTGGGTGGGAGGGGCTTCGCCGGATCCCCGGAGCTGGCAGGATCCGGCGAACTGGTGGCCCGCCGTGGTGCCCACGGCCGCCTATGACGTCCTGATCCCCTCGGGGACACAGCACGCCCCCCGGATCACCACCCCCGCCGAGGTCCGGGCACTCAGGATCTTCGAGGGCAACTCCCTGGAACTGGCCGGATCCGGAATCGTCGTGGGGGGAACCCTCTTCGCGGAGGGTCCCGTGACCGGTACCCGGGGGTTTGTCCTGATGGAGGGAGCGGGAGAACAGGTCGCCCGTGGAACCGTGGGCAACCTGTGGATCGCCAGGGGGGCCACCCGGCTTTCCGGGGCGCTCAGGGTCACCGGTAACCTGCTGGTAAATGGTCCCGGGGCCTCCCTGGAGATCGGAAGCCACGCCCTGGTCGTGGAAGGCGATCTGGACACCATCGGAGAGACCGCGCGCCTCCTGATGGACAACCTGGCAGGGCGGGTGACCGTCCTGGGGGATGCCCGGTTCATGGGAGGATGGGAGGGGGATGCACCCCTCCAGCGCGGCGTGCTGGAGTTGCACGGAAACCTCGTGGGTGGCGGGAGTCCCAGCTCCCTCCGGGCGACGGGCAATCACCTGACCCTCTTCGCGGGCCAGGGAACGGAGCAGGTGGTGAGCCTTGCCGAAGGCGGTTCACGCCTGGCCAACGCCGAAACGCTGAACCCGGGCCAGGTAACCTTTGCCTCGAACGCCCGCCTTTCCACGCTTTCGTGGGGGAACGCAGGGGTGGGGGGCCGGGTCCTGGTCCGGCCGGGTCTGAGCCTCGAGGTGACGACGGCGTTCATCCGGGGCATTCTCCAGGCGGACGAACTCCGGGTCGGCGGCGATCTGGCCTCCGCCGGAGGGGTTCCCTACCTGGTGGACCGCACCGTCTTCACCCATTCGGACACGAGCCTTCCCTACCAGACCATTCCGAACCTCGACTTCCTGGACGTGGTGGTGGAGGGTTCGGACGTGCGCATCGGCGAGCCATGGGTTCGGGTTCGGCGCTCGCTTCTGCTGAACGCAGGCCGGCTCCGCATCCAGGGGAACGTGCTGGAGGTGAACGGAGGGATTCGGGCCGACGCGAGCGCATCCGGAGGAGTCCTGCGCATGGAGGCCGGTGACCGGGTCCTGGCCTGGCACGTGGATCTTCGCACCGCCAGGGCCGAGTTCCCCGGCGGGACCCTGTGGATCCAGGGGGACCTTGTGGGGCGGGAGACCATGGTGGGCTTCGGAGTCGGACACCGTACCGTGTTCCACGGATCCACGACGCAGGACATTACCGGAGCCGGGGGCTTCGCCCTTGGACAACTGGTTCTCGCCAACACCGGCGACGGCGTACGGATCCGGACGCCGAACCTCCAGCTTTCCGGGCCCGACGCCGACCAGCGGATCCTGGAGCTGGTGGGGAACACCCGGATGGAGTACGACGGAAGCGCCCACGTGGGCGTCGGAATCGCGGTCTACCGGGCTACCTCCCGGACCCACTTCGCCTCGCCCACCGACCGGGCCTTCAACTGCGTCTGGGCCTTCACCGAACCGGGGTACCGGATCACCACGGAGCCAGGGAACAGCGAACTCGGATGCGCCCGCTTCGGCACCAACCGGGATTACAAGTTCCCCACCCTCGAGGACTTCACGCCTCCCTCACGCCTGGAGGTCACCATCCTGGAGCCTGGTTCCGGGGCCAGCTACGAAGAGGGCGACGCGATCACGTTCCGATCCAGCGTCACGCTGGGGGGGGCGCCTGTCCCCGCCACCTTCACCTGGTTCAGCTCCCGCGGCGGCAACCTGGGAAGCGGGGCAACCCTCGTGCGGAATGACCTGACCCCGGGGGTGCACCTGGTGGAAGTCCGGGTGGATGCCACCGCTCCCGACGGGGCAATGCTCCAGGGCTCGGCATCGGTCCTCCTGTCGGTCAGCAGCGAGGACGTACCCCCGCCGTCGCCCCCGGTGGTGACGACCGTGGAACTCTCCCCGGTGTCGGACGCACTGGCCCTTGGCGAAGGAGGCAGTTTCCGGGCCCGCGCCCTCGACCAGTTCGGGCTCGAAATGCTCGGCGTCACGTTCACGTGGGCCACGTCGAGCGAGTGCATCGCCCCGGTCAGCGCGGGAGGTACGGTCACGGGCCGTTCGCCCGGCACGGCCACGATCACCGCCACTGCCGACGGGGTTTCGGGTCAGGCCACGGTTGTCGTGGGTCAGGTGAACCCGAACCTGCCCACCTCGCTTCTCGGGACCTGGTACGTGTGCCGTCGGAACACCGGAGCGTTCCTCTACTCCCTTGAGGTCACCGAACAGACGGCGGCGGGACAGCTCACCGGACAGGTATTCAACTCGAACGGGACCACGAGCTTCCTCTCGGGCACCTGGAGCTCGCCCGGTTTCAACATGAACTGGTCCCGGCTCGTCCAGGGAGGTGAGCGATTCTTCGCCATCAACCAGGGCGTGGCGCTGGCAACCGACCATATGCGTGGGAGCTACAACGACCGAATCGATCTGCTCACCTACGACGTGGACCTCCGGCGAGGGCCAAGGTGACCCGCGACTGATCGCACCCGCCACCCGGGGTCAGCATGATCCCGGTGAACTGCGCCCCACCTCGAACGGTCTTGTTCCGGGGTGGGGCGCCGTGCGTGAAGGGGGGTACACAAAACCCCTCCCGGCACGAGGCCGGGAGGGGTTTCATGTCGGCGACTCCGGCCAGGCCGGAGTCAACCTGTCACGCGCTCAACTCAGAGCTGCGTCACGTTCTCGGCGGCCGGGCCCTTCTGGCCCTGCACCACGTCGAACTCGACGCGGGCGCCCTCGGCGAGCGTCTTGAAGCCGCTGCCCTGGATCGCGCTGTGATGGACGAAGCAGTCCTTGGAACCGTCCTCGGGGGTGATGAAGCCAAAGCCCTTGGAATCGTTGAACCACTTCACTGTGCCGGTGGTACGCATGCCGTACTCCCTATTCGTTCTCGGTGCATCGGGGTCCGGTCGTTCCGTACCACCTGATCACCTCGTGTTACGCGGGATTTCGCGCCCCCGCAATCGACGCTGGCCTTCCGGTACTGTTACCAGAAACAGAAAAGACCTGGACAAACAAGTCCAGGTCCGCTTATCCGTCGCTGGTGGTGGAAACTTCGTTCCATCCGTACTTTCTGCCAGATTGAAAGCTAATGCGCGGCCGGCGAGAGGTCAACGGCCGCCGATCGTGCCCTGCTTCGCCCCCTTCACACCCTCCGGCCTGCCCCGATGATCTTCACGGTCTCCATGATCCCTGCCATGGCTCCCGGGCCGCCCCCGAACACCCCGGCGCCCTTCCGGCGGATGTCCCGCATTCCGGTCTTCGCCGGTGCGGCCCTCCTGGTCCTGGCGGCTCCGGGTTGCAGCAACGCGCAGGGCACCCCGCCCGCCTCCGCACCCTTCCACGCCTCCGCACCGGTCTCGGCGGTCTCCGCCGCAGCGGCGCCCTCGCGCATCACCGAGGAGTGGCAGGCCAGGGTCGATCGCGGTGAGGTGATGGGCGTGGTCTCCCTCATTCTGCGGGACGGCGAAGTCCTGAGCGCCGACTCCGCCGGATGGGCCCACCGGGACCGGGGCCTCCCCATGGGCCTCCGCACCCGCGTCCGCATCGCCTCCATGACCAAGCCGGTCACGAGCGTGGCGGCCATGATCCTCGTGGAGGAGGGGGTGCTCGAGCTGGATGCGCCGGCAGCCCGCTGGATCCCTGCCCTCGAAGGACTCGAGGTCGTGGAGCCGAACCCGACCGGCGACGAAGCCGGGCCCGCCACGCGGTCCGCCTCCGGGCCGGTCACGGTGCGCCATCTCCTGACGCACCGGGCGGGCTTTGCGTACGGGTTCATCGATCGTGGGCCGGTGGGCGATGCGTACCGCCGCCTCGGAGTCCGTGATGCGGCCGGTCCCGGGGAGTTCACCATGGCCGACAACGTCGCGCGCCTGGCGGAGGCACCGCTGAGCTTCGATCCGGGTGCGCGCTGGCAGTACGGCCTCTCGACGGACGTGCTGGGCCACCTGGTGGAGGTCGCATCCGGGCAGGACCTCGAGAGCTTCTTCCGCACCCGGATCTTCGGACCCCTGGGGATGGATGCCACCGGGTTCCTCGTTCAGCAGGAGCACGCAGGCGAGATCGCCGCCACGTACACCCGCACTCCCGGGGGCGACCTCGTCATGGTCCCGGGCTCCGACGCTCGCGGGTCGGCGGTCTTCTACTCGGGGGGCGCAGGTCTCGCTTCGACGGCCCTCGACTACGCGCGGTTCGCCCGCATGCTCCTGGGCGGGGGTGAACTCGAGGGGGTACGCATTCTCCGCCCCGAGACGGTGGCCGCCATGACGACCTCCGAAACCGACGACCTCGCGCCGCCACCCCTGGGCCCCGGTCGGGGCTTCGGCCTGGGATTCCGGGTCGAGGCGGGCGGCGCCTTCGGGTGGGACGGCATCTACGGGACCAGCTTCGAGGTCGACCCGGCGAGCGGGACGGTTCGCATGCTGCTCACCCAGCAGGTCCCCCGGAACCCGGCGGGGATCGAGGGGGCCTTCCGGCGGCTGGCGGACGAAGTGGTGCAGAACGGGGGGAACTGAGCGAGGGATGCGGCGACGGGTGGGGATGCGGATGGAGATGCGGATGCGGATGCGGCAGATGGCGGCGGGTGCGGGAGCGGGGGAGGGGGCGGGGGGCAGGCAACTCCCCGGGCAGGCAGGGAGAATCGGCTGCGTGGGGATCTTGCCTCCGCCCCCGGCAACCGGTGCTCGCCACTCGCGCCCCCCGCGGCCAGCCGCCCCCCCTGCGCCCCGCTACCCCGGGGCCGCCCCCAGTCGGCCGACGCCGGCCGGTGCTTCCTCCGCCTCGGGGGCGGGCGCGCTGCTCCGTCCGCCCGGGCCGGACCTCCCCGCATCCCCGGAAGCCGTGCGACCGCCGGCAGGGCGTGCGCCACCCGG
>REBP01000040.1 GCA_007692665.1 Gemmatimonadales bacterium
TTTCCACCGGACGCTCCCTGATGCCCGAGGCTTCGCGTCGCACCATCAAACTCGATCCCGACGCCGGAACACTTCCCGAGGGGCTGCTGCTTCCTCCGGAGCACGGCGGCGAAGTGCTGGCCTTTCTCGTGGAGCCTGCACTGCGGAACTGGGCCCCCTCCGCGCTTCGGGCCCTGGCGCGGGGATGGCAGGAGCGGGGACGCATTCCCCTGATCGTGGATGCGGATTTCGCCAATCCCTCCCTGCCGCTGGAGGGCGCCCCCACCGCCCGTGAGGGGCTTTCCGACGTCCTCTTCTTCGGGGCATCGGTGGACCGGGTCCTCCTGGACCTCCCGGGTGAGAGTTTCTCCCTTGTACCGGCCGGTACCGTCGTTCCTGACGCGGCCGAGGCATGGGCCCATGACGCGTGGGGGAACTTCCTTCGTACCCTGCGGAGCCGGAACCTGGTGGTCCTGCTCCTCCTGCCCGCCGACAGGGAGGGCGTGGTCCCCCTGGTCGCCAGGGCCGACCGGGTCTTCCGGATCGGGAACGAGCTTGTCGAGGGTCCCGGTGCGCATCCGCTCATCCACCCGGCGTCGAGCACTCCCGCCCACGCGGCGACGCCTCGGGAGGACGTCGACGAAACCACCGCCGCCAGCGCCCCACCCCTGTCCGACGTGTCCGGGATGACCCGCCCCGACCAGGGCACGCTCGCGATCAAGCCGGAGCAGCAGGGCGGAGCGCTCCCCGCCGCCGGCGCGCCCGGGCCGCAGAACGCCCCGGCGCCGAGCGAGGGTGCCCGGCCCATCTCCCGACGTCCGTTCCCCTGGCTGCTCGTTACGGTGATCCTGGTCCTGGTCCTTCTCGCCGCGGCGGTCTGGTTCGGCTGGATCGAGATCCCCGGGGTGGACCTTCCGGGGCAGGCTGCCTTCCACGGATGAAGCTGCGAGCACTGCGGCTTCACGGCTTCAAGTCGTTCGCAGACCGTACCGAGGTGGTCTTCCACGATGGCCTGACGGCCGTGGTGGGACCGAACGGGTGCGGAAAGTCGAACATTTCCGATGCCATCCGGTGGGTGCTCGGCGAGCAGCGTGCCTCCGCGATCCGGGGCGCCCGCATGGAGGAGGCCATCTTCCAGGGCACGGTGAACCGTCGTCCCGTCAACCGGGGTTCCGTGGCCCTCGAGCTCTCCAACGAGGACGGGGCGCTGCCCGTGCCCTACGGCGAGGTCGAGATCGCCCGGACCGTGTACCGCGACGGCGGGAGCGAGTACATGCTGAACCGCTCCCCCTGCCGCCTGAAGGACATCCAGGAACTCTACCGCGACACGGGGATCGGGTCGAACGCCTACTCGATCATCGAGAGCCGGATGATCGACACGATTCTCTCCGATCGGGCCGACGAGCGCCGGAGTCTCTTCGAGGAGGCGGCAGGGATCGGCAAGTACAAGGACCGGCGGAAGTCGGCGGGTCGCCGGCTGGAGCGAGCCGAGGTGGACCTTCAGCGGCTGGAGGACCTCCTTTCCGAGGTGGAGAGCAAGGTGCGGTCCCTTTCCCGGCAGAAGGGGAAGGCGGAGCGCTGGGGTGAGCTCCGGAAGCGCCGTCTCGACACCGAACTGTCCCTGGCCCGCCGCCAGCTCGGGGCCTTCGAGGTCCGCCGGGCCGAGATCTCCGCGGCACTCTCGGAGGACACGACCCTCGAGACCACGCGGTCCTCCGGGCTCCAGGCCGCCGAGGCCCGCCTGGAAACCCTCCGCATCGACCGCGTCCGGCTGGAACGGAGCCGGAGCGAAGCCGCCGCCGCACGGGATGCGCTTCGGACCGAGCTCGTGCGCTGGGAGCGGGAGCTGGCCGTGGCCGCGGAGCGCGGTGGAAACGCCGAGCAGCGCCTCGGCCGCATTCACGGGGAACGCGAGGAGGCCATCCGCAGGCGAGACGAGGCGAACACCGAGCGGGACGGGCTCGACGGGAAGGAGGCCGGCGTGGAGGAACAGCTGGGCACCGTCGCGCTGGCCCTGGGGAACGCCCGGGAGATCAGCGCCCGGGTGAAGGGACGCCTCGCAGAGAGCCGGGGGGAGCTGGAGCGGGTCGAATCGCGGGAACGCGAGATCGCCCGGCGCCAGGCCCAGCTCGGCGGCGACGCAGAGGGGGCGGAGGCCCGCCAGGAGGAAATGGCCACGCGGCTTCGGCTCCTCGAGGAGGAGGGACAGCTCGCCCGGTCCGAACTCGCCGAAATGGACAGCCAGGGAGACCTCTTCACCGATCGCCTGGCCTCGCTGGCCGCCTCCGAGGAAGCGGCCCGCAACGCCGTCGAGGCAGGTCGCGCAGGGCTCGAGGTACTCCGGGCCGCCGTGGACGAAGCACGGAAGGCCGAGACTGCCGCTCAGGAGGAGAGCGCTTCCCTGGCCGGGCGACGCTCCGCCCTGGAGCGCATGGAGAAGGACCGGGAAGGCATGGACCCCGTGGTCCGGCGCCTCCTCGAGGCCGGGATCCCCGGTGTGCACGGAATCCTGCTCGACGCCATGTCCGCCCCGGTGGAGCTGGCCGAGGCCGTGGAGCGCTACCTGGGGACGCTGGCCCGGGCTGTCGTGGTCGAGGACCAGGATGCCGCCCGGGGCGCGAGCCGCTGGTTCTCGTCCAACTGGAAGAAGGGCGGCGGGCTCGTACTCCTCCCCCTCGATGCCCTCCCCTCGGAATCGGGAACGCCCTCGTTCGCTCCCGCAGGCTCGCTCCTCGCCAGCGTGGAGCCCCGGGGGAAGGGCGCCCCCTGGGTACGTGCACTTCTCGCTGGGGTGGAGCTGGCGGAACCGGATGGCGACAGCTCGGAGGGGGACCTCCCCGTGGGTCCCGGCGCCCGCGTCAGCCGCAGCGGCGTCGTGGTGGACGCCCGGGGCGTGGTTCGCCTCGGCAACCCCACCGGCGTCTCCGGGCTGCTGGAACGGAAGGAGCAGCTCCGTTCCCTCCGAAAGGCATCGGATGCCGCCACCGCCACC
>REBP01000116.1 GCA_007692665.1 Gemmatimonadales bacterium
GGATCTCCTCCCGGAAGACCTCGGTGGGGGTTCCCTCGGCGGCGACCCGCCCGCACCCGAGCACCAGGATCCTGTCGGCGAAGCGCGCGGCCAGGTCCAGGTGATGGGTGATGAGGAGCACCGTCATCCCCCGGTCCGCCGAACGTCGGAGGAGCTTGAGAATCTCCATCTCGTGGCGGATGTCGAGGCTCGCCGTGGGCTCGTCCAGGACGAGGGCCGTGGGCTCCTGGGCCAGGGCCCGGGCGATCCGCACCCGCTGGTGCTCGCCCCCCGACAGGGTGCTCACGTCGCGCTCGGCCATGCGCTCCACATCGCACTGGACCAGGGCCTCCCGGATGATGTCGCGGTCCCGGGGCGTCTCGGGACGGAGGGGACCCAGGTGGGGGTAGCGCCCCATGGCCACGAGTTCCCGGACCCGGATCGGGAAGGCGGTGGGTTCGTGCTGGGTCACCGCGCCCACGGACCGGGCCAGTTCACGACGAGGCCACGCCCCGAGGGGCCTGTCGCCCAGGCGCACGGCTCCGGACCGGAGGGGGACCGTGCCGAGGAGCGCCCGCATCAGCGTGGATTTTCCGGAGCCGTTGGGCCCGAGCACCGCGTAGAGCGTGCCCGGCTCCACGCGGAGGCTCACCGCCTCGAGCGACGGCTCGGCGGCCCCCGGATACCGTACCGTGAGTGCGTCCCCCTCGATTCTCATGCCCGGAGGCTCCGGCGGAGGAGGAGCAGGAAGAAGGGCACCCCGACGAAGGCCGTGATCACGCCGATGGGGATCTCGGTGGGGGCGAAGGCGGTGCGGGCGCCCAGGTCGGCCAGCACCAGGAACACTCCCCCGGCCAGGGCCGACAGGGGAAGGAGCACCCGGTGATCCGGTCCGACGAGGAGGCGCACGGCGTGGGGGATGATGAGTCCGACGAACCCGATGACGCCGACGAAGGCGACCCCGGCGGCGGCGATGAAGGACGCGACGCCGTAGGCGATCCGCTTCGTGCCCTCGACATCCGTGCCCAGGTAGCTTGCGGTCTCCTCGCCGATGGACATGAGGTTGAGGGGGCGCGCCAGGGCCAGCAGGAAGACGCCCGCCGGCAGCGTGTAGGCGGCCACGATCCCCACGGTGCGCCAGCTTGCACCGGAGAGACTCCCCATCATCCACATCACGGCACTCCGCACCGTGGGTGCGTCGGAGAGTGCAAGCACCAGGGCGATGACCGCCGCGAAGAAGGCGCCCACCACGACGCCCGACAGCAGAAGCACCCGGACGTCGAGCCGCCGGTCCGCCGAGGCCGCCACCCCGAATACCAGCGTGATGGCCACCAGGGCCCCGGCGAAGGCCGCTCCGGGGAGGTACCAGGAGGCGGCCCCGGCCAGCCCCAGCGCGAGGACGATGACCGCCCCTGCCGCGGCACCGCCCGAGATCCCGAGGATGTAGGGCTCGGCCAGGGGGTTCCGGAGAAGCGCCTGGAAGACCGCACCGGCCAGGGCGAGACCCGCCCCCACCAGGAGACCGAGAACGACCCGGGGAAGTCGCAGCTCGAGAACGAAATAGCGGTCCAGGGGATCCCCGCCGCCCAGCAGGATCTCGCGGAACTGGGCCCCGGTGAAGGGAACCGGCCCGAAACGCGTGCCTGCCCACATCGCGGCAGCCGCGGCCAGGACCAGGAGCACCGCGACGAGGCCGGGCCGGAGGGTCACGGAACGCGGTCCGGGTGGAGGAGGCGGGCCACGGCCCACGCGGCGGCGCCCAGCTCCGGCCCCGGACTCTGGAGCGTCGATGGGGCGCGCAGCACGGGGATCCTCCGCAGCGCTTCCGGGACCCGGGCGCCCTCCGTCATCAGGAGCACGTCGGGGCGGCGGTGGAGTACCTCCTCCACCGAGATCGGCGCGTAGAGGGGGCCGTCGTCGGCGAAGACGTTGTCACCTCCGGCCAGCGTGACCACATCGTGAATGAAGGTCTCGCTCCCGGCGACCCAGGGCGGATCCCCTCCCAGGAGGATGCCGACCCTCGGGCGATCCGCGCCGTCCACGGCCCGGGCCACCGCGGCCAGCTCGCCCCTCAGCCGTGCCACGAGACCCTGCGCCGCCTCCTCCTGCCCCGTCACCTCGCCCAGAAGCGTCGTGATGCGGTAGACGTCGTCCAGGTGATCCGGGCGCAGTGCCAGGTGGGGAATGCCTGCCTGGTCGAGGCGGCGCGGCGTCTCCGGGTCCGTGGGCCCCCCGAAGCGGAGGACCAGGTCGGGTCGGAGCGACAGCATGACCTCGAGAGACGGGCCCAGCCCGCCACCCACCGAGGGGAGCGAGGTGAGGCGCGGGTCGGTGTCGTAGTCGGTGCGCCCCACGAGGCGGCCCTCCTCCCCCAGCTCGAGGAGGAGAAGGGTGGCGGAGGGGACGAGCGAGAGGATGCGCCGGGGCGGGTGCTGGAGCGTCCATGACCTGCCCGCGTGATCCGTGACGGTCCGGGGAGTCCACCCGTCGGGTGTGCCGGCCTCCCCGGCGTCGTCCGGCGTCGACGCCGCCGACGGCGTGACCGCCTCGCCCGGGTCGGTGCGGGGCGCGTCACTGTCCGGTCCGCATCCTCCGAGGTGAACCGCGGCCAGGAGCAGCGCCAGGCCGAATGCCCGCCGGGTGGAAGGCAGGAAGAGGGGCTGCATCAGGACCAGGGGCGGGCGGCTCCCCGGGCAGGAGGATCGCCGCAGGGGTCCTGGAAGCGGAGGCTCCACCCCTCGGAATCCTCGCCGAGAAGGGCGAGCCAGCGGCGATCCTCCCCGAAGACCTCGAGGAGGAGTTCGGGGCCCCTCTCCGGGTGGAGCCCTCCCTCGGCCAGGACCCGGGGAAAGGCCTTCCCGTCGCGCACCATCTGGTGCCAGATCCAGATCGGGGTCCAGGCACCTGCCTCGGAGGGTCGCGCCAGCACGAAGAGCCCGTACCCCGACGCCGGAACGCGCCCGAGGGCCAGGTCGCCCCCGAAGACGAAGGTGGCAGCGAGACCGGTGCCCCCTCCGGGAAGGCTCACGCCGCGCTGGTCCACGAGGATGTCGGGGATGGAGGGGGGCCAGGGGACCCCGGCGCGCTGGATCGTGAACCGACCCGCCGTCAGCGCTTCGGCCCGCAACTCGGCCTGGGAAGGATAGGCGGGCCAGTCCCGCGGGTCCCCCGAGGGCACGTCCCGCAGGCCCGCTCGCCCGAGGTCCGCCTTCCGCACGGCCAGGAAACGCCTGGCATTCTGCGCCTCGGGCCGGAGCTCGACCCTGCCATGACCCAGCGGCCGCGGCTGGCAGGTCTCCTCGTCGAGGGAGGCGGTTCCATCCGTCACGAGGGTGCCGGCGCGTCTTCCCCGGTCCAGGAGAAGGAGTTCGGCTCCCGCATCCCAGCGCCCCAGGGGGAACCGGGCGACCATGTCGGGTGTCTCGTCGGGGCTCGGGAGGGGGAGGAACCCCTCGGCCGTGATCTCCGCCAGCGGGAGGATCGTGGCCTCGTTCCCGGAGCCGGGCCGCTCCACCAGGTAGAGGAGCGGCCCGGTGATGACGGGAACGAGCGGGGCGGGCCCGGACTCGGTGTCGACCTCGGCCTCCGTCTGGAGGAGCGCCGAAGGAGGCGGCTCGGGCGCCTCCAGGGCGAACTCGACCCCGCCCCACTGGACGTTGTCGCACCCGGTGAGGGCGGTTAAGATCACGCACAATGCAGGAAGGAGGGCTTCCTTGGGACGCATGCGGATTCTGAGGCCTGGGCCGGAAGGGAGGGAGGTGGGGGCCGGAGTGGCCTGTGGGGGAGCGGCGGAAGGGAGACCCTTCGAAGCTACCGCGCCCCCGGGACGAATGCAAAGCGCGCGTGGCCCGTTCCGGGTGCCGGCGCAGCGGCAGTTCGGCGGGGGGTGTGGATGATCGAGGAAACCCGGTTTCGGCAGACGATGGGGCATTTCGCAACGGGGGTGGCGGTGGCGGCGACCCGTCTCCCCGACGGTTCCTTCGTGGGCCTCACCTGCAACTCGCTGGCCTCCGTCTCGCTGGATCCCCCCCTGGTCCTCTTCTGCGTGGATCACCAGGCGACTTCCCGGGCGGCGCTCCTCGAATCCGGGGCGTTTTCACTCTCCCTCCTGGCGCGCGACGACGAGGCGCTTTCCAGGCGGTTTGCCGCCGCGGTTCCGGACCTCCGGTTCGAGGGGCTCGCGCTGCGGGAGGCGGTCACGGGCTCCCCCATCCTGGCGTCGGCCCTCGCCTGGCTCGACTGCTCGCTCTGGAAGACCGTCGAAGCCGGGGATCACACGGTGATCTTCGGTCGGGTGGAAGCCGGAGGTTTCCGCGAGGACGGGGATCCCCTGGTCTACTTCCGTGGACGCTACGGAACCCTGAGTCCGTGACCCTTCGGCCCTTCCACCGGGGGTCGGCCCCGGCCTTCCTTGCGGGGGTTGCCCTCGCCATCGGGACCCAGGTCGGGGCGGGTCTGCTCCTGTACGGGGGACCCGGACTCCTCCCGGCCCTCTCCGTGATCCTGGCCACCGCCATGGTATCTCTCGCCCTCGGCCTGGCTTCCGGCGCGAGCGGATCGGTGGAGGAGGCCCGCCGTGCGTGGCTTCTCCTGCTTCTCGCCTTCACCGCCGCCGCCGTCTTCTCCGGGGGGTGGCAGCTCTTTCGCGGCTTCGGGGCACGCCCCCTTACCCAGGGGCTTGGACTGGCGCTGCTCGTCGCGCTTCCGCTCTACCTCGGGGGGCGCCTTCTCTCCCAACTCGGGACCCCGGCCTCGGGGACGCGGGCGCCGGGTCCGCCGGCGCTCGTCGGGGGCGCAGTGGGACTCCTCGTGCTGGGCCATCTGTTCTTCCCGACCCTCTCGCCCACGGCGGTGCTCCTTCTCTGCGTCGTGGCGGTCTCGGGCGGGGCCCTGGCCCACGGCTGGCTCCTGGACGAGCTGGTCCGGGAGGAAACCGTCGAGACCGGGGAAGCGGGGCTTGTCGTGCGGCGCTCCCGAAGGGTCCGGCCACCCCTGGACGTCCTGACCGTGGAGGACCGCCCGTCCGTGCGCCTGGTCCGAAGGGGGGACGGCGGCCCCCTGCACCCGGTGGACGTGGGGCTGGAAGACGACCTGCTCCCTTCGCTCCCGGCGCCGGAGCGGGTGCTGGCCCTCGGATGGCGGGTCATGCCGGCGGCGACCCGGGGGGTCCCCGCGGGGGCGGCCGTGACGCTCGTCCACCCCATGCCCGAGGGGGTCCGGGCACTTCTCGCAGGGCTGCCAGGCACGTCGCGGCATTCGGAGGACGTGAGGATCCTCGAGGGTGCGGCGGCGGCGTACCTCCTGGGAGGACCCGCGGCATCGGCCGAGGCGGCCCTGGAGGCCGCGGACTGGGTGCTCGTGGATGCGACGGAGCTGGAAGGGCTGGGCGATCAGCCATGGTCGCGCCTGCGCGGGCTCCTTCGCCCCGGGGGGACGCTGATCCTGACGGGCGCGACCGAGGCGCCCACTGACCATGGCGGTACTGGAAAGCGGGGGCTGCTTGCACCCCTCCGTGCCGGTGCGCGCTTCTTCGGCTCGGCGGGGGCCTACGTCGGGCCTTCGCCCGTCGAGGGCGGGGTCGGTGCCGGAGGCGCGGCGGGAAGGGAGGGCCTCCTGGTCTTTGCCTCGGAGGCCGGTCGGGTGTGGCCCGACACGATGGGGCGCCTCCTCCTCGTGCTTCCGGACGGCGACTGAGCCGTGCGGGTTGCCCACCTCTCCGACCTCCACCTCGGGCATCGGGCCTTTCCCCGCCTGGAGCGGGGAGGGAATCTCCGGGAACGGGACCTGTCGGCGGCCTTCCACCAGGCGATCCAGGAGGTGGCCCGCCTCGCGCCGGACGTCGTTCTCCTCTCCGGTGATCTCTTTCACCGCGCCGACCCGCCCTCCACCGCCTTCCTCGCCCTGACCCGGGGGATCCGGAGGTTCCAGGAACTCCTCCCCGACGTCCAGATCCTCGCCATTGCCGGGGAAAGCGAGACGCCTGCGGCCCCGGGGGATCCCGGTCCCGTGGCGGTTCTCGACGCCGTTCCCGGGGTCGAGGCCGCGTCGGGCGCCCCGCGGGCCGTGCACCTGGCGCGCCTCGACGCCCACGTCCTGCTGGTCCCCCACCGCTCCGTGGTCCGGCCACCCTTCCCCGAACTGCGTCCGGACCCCGGGGCCCGCTGGAACCTCCTCCTCCTCCGGGGTCATCCCACCGGGCCCGCCGCCGAATTCGAGGGAGCTCCTCCCCCCACCCCGGCACTGCTTCTCGACGCGTCCGGCTGGGACTACGTGGCCCTGGGCGGGTCCCACCAGGTCAGGCACTGGGGCGGGAAGGTGCACAGTGCCGGGTCGCTGGAGCGGGTGGGGCACGATCCCTGGCGGGAGGCGGCGACGGAAAAGGGTTTTCTGCTGGCCGACCTGGAAAGGGGAACGGTGGAGTTTCACCCGCTGCCGACCCGGCCGGTGGTGGACCTTGCCCCGATCCGCGCCGACCCCGACGACCCCGAGGCCGGCACCCGGCGCCTTCGCGACCTTCTCGAGGGGTTCCCGGGGGGGGTGGACGGAAAGCTTCTCCGGGTTCGGGTCCAGGGTGACCTCCTGGCCCCATCGGAGGGCGTTTCCCCGGGTCTGCTGGCGGGGGTCCGGCGCAAGGTCGCCCACATGGAGGTGAGTGTGGAGGCGCCGGGCGAGTCGTCCGAGAGGTCCCGCCGGGAGCCCCGCTCCACCGACCGGGCCGATGCCGGAGAAGAGGCAGGCCCCGCAGTGCTGGGCTGGCGCATCGGGGCAGGCCGGACGGGTCGGGTCTCGCTGCTCCCGGGGCTGTGGGCGGTGACGGCCACCTCCCCGGGCGACCTCGAGATCGTCGCCTTCGCCCTTCAGCAGGGCTGGCGCGAGACCCCCGATACGCCCCCGGAGGAGGGTGCGCGCCTGGCATTCCATCTGGAGGGCCCGGGAACCGGCGCGAGGGCACCGTCCGGGGCTCCGCATGCCCCGCACGCCCGGGACGACAGGGACGCCCCGGACGCCCCGGACGCGCCGGACGCGCCCGGAGCCGGGGCGCGGGTGCCCCCCTCGCCCGCCGCGACCGCCAGCCAGGCACGGGCGGACTGGATCGAGGCGGCCGGCGACGCGGAGGCCCGGGCGCTGGAATGGGTCCGGGAGCGCCAGGAAGCCGACTCCCGCCTCGTCGCCTACCGGGAGCGGGCTCGCGAACTGCGGGAGCGCATCCGGATCCTCCGGGAGGAGGGGGACGAGGCGCGCTGCCCCACCTGTCGGCGCCCCCTGGCCGAGGCCCATCCCGCCCTCCTGTCTCTCCTCGAGGAGGAGTGGGAGGACGTGCTGCAGGACGGGACCTGGTGGAAGCGCCGTCGCGCCCAGCTGGAGGACAAGCCTCCCGAACTCCTGGCCCTGGAGCGCCGTGCGCTTCTCCTCCAGTCCGCCCTGGACCCGGCGCCGGTGCCGCCGCCGGGGCGCATGGCCTCTCCCCGTGCAACCGGGCGCAGTCCCATCCCCCTTTCCGACGCAGGCCGCCCGGTTCTCCGCCGAGCCGGCTTCCTCCTCCAGCGCGCCACCGAAGGCCGCCTGGAGGGACTGCGGCCCGCCGGGGACGGAGCCCTGGATGTCGTGGAGTCCGGCGGCCACGCACGCCAGCCGGCCCACGGCGAGGAGGCCCTCGTGGCCCTGGTCCTGGAGGCCGCCGCCGCAGGGGTGGGAGTGACCTCCGGGACACGGGTGCACCTCCTCGTGGGCGGGCGCTCGGGCGTGGAGACCGGCGAGCTTTCGAGACTCCTCGATGCCGCTGCCGCCCTGCCCGCTGCGTTCACCCCCTCCGCCGCCCCTTCCGCCTCCTCCTCTGCCTCCCCGCGGACGGCGTGGATCGCCGTGGTTCCGCCGGCCACCACCGAGACCCTCTCCCACAGGCTCCGGGGAACGCTGGAGGTGACCCGCGACGAGGAGGATCGACTCCGCCTGCGGGTGGCTCCCTCGGGGCGGGCCCGGGTCCGGCTCGAGGGCAGCTGACCCGGCCCGGGAAGCCCCCGCTCCGTTGACTTTCACGAGGCGGAACGGGACATTCCCGCCTCCTTCCGTCGCGCATCCCGCCCCCCCGCACTCCCTGCCCCCTGCCATGGAACTTACCCCCTCCTTCGAGGAATTCCGGACCCTGGCACGCACGGCTCGAATCGTACCCGTGCGGGGCGAGGTGCTCTTCGACCTCGACACGGCGGTCACCGCCTACCACAAGCTCGCCAGACCGCCTTTCGGGTTCCTGCTGGAGTCGGTGGTCGGGGGCGAAACCTGGGCCCGCTGGTCCTTTCTCGGCTCCGAGCCCGCAGCCGCCTGGCGCCTGCACCAGGGCCAGGTCTCCTGGTGGACTCCCGGCGAGGGCGAGGGTGAGGGCGAGGGTGAGGGTGATGCCTCCGGCGGGCGCTGGGAGCCCGTGGACACCGACGATCCGCTCGGGGACCTCGCCCACCGCCTGGCGGAGCGCGAACCTGCGCTGGTGCCCGGACTGCCCCGGTTCTGGGGCGGTGCGGTGGGGTACTTCGGCTACGACGTGGTGCGCCTCGTCGAAAGGCTTCCCGAGCCCGCCCGCCGGGACCTGGACCTCCCCGACGCCCTCGTGGTCTTCACCCGCGGGGTGCTCGCCATCGACAACCTCCGGGGACGGGCCATCCCCATCCAGGCGGTGGAGGTGGAGCCGGACCTCCCGGAAGCGGAGCTTCGGCGGCGCTACGAGTCGGCCCGGGAGGCCATTCGCCGCACGGTCGAGCGCCTCCACCGGGCGTCCCCGCCCGCCCCGCTCCGACTGGGTGCCGAGCCCCGCACGGACCCACCCTTCGAGAGCACGGTCTCGCGCGAGGACTTCGAGGTGGCGGTGGACAGGGTTCGACAGTACATCGAGGCCGGCGACGCCTTCCAGGTCGTGCTGAGCCAGCGCCTGGGCCTCCCCCTCGAGGCCCCGGCCTTCGATCTGTACCGGGCGCTCCGTACCCTGAACCCGTCACCGTACCTGTACTTCCTCGAGATGGACGGGGTCACGCTGGTGGGCTCCTCGCCCGAGGTCCTGGTCCGGGTGGAGAACGACCGCGTCACCGTGCGTCCCATCGCGGGAACGCGCCCCAGGGGGGCCACCCCCGAGGAGGACCGGGAGTTCGAAGCCGAGCTCAGGGCCGACGAGAAGGAGCTGGCCGAGCACAGGATGCTGGTGGACCTGGGCCGAAACGACGTGGGCCGGGTCGCCCGCTTCGGAAGCATCACGGTGCCCGACCTCATGGTCGTCGAGCGGTACTCCCACGTCATGCACCTGGTGTCCCAGGTGGAGGGGGAGCTCCGTGAAGGTCTCTCGGCCATGGACGTGCTCCGTGCCTCCTTCCCCGCCGGAACGGTGTCGGGGGCCCCGAAGATCCGGGCCATGGAGATCATCGACGAACTCGAGCCGGTGAGCCGGGGGCCCTACGCCGGGGCCGTCGGATACCTGGGATACGGGGGGCAGACCATGGACACGGCCATCGCCATCCGCACGGTTCTCGTGCACGAGGGGAAGGCATGGGTCCAGGCCGGCGCCGGCATCGTGGCGGACTCGGTCCCCGAGCGGGAGTACGACGAGACGCTGAACAAGGCCCGGGTCCTGCTTCGCGCCGCCCACATGGTGGATGCCGGTCGGGGTCCGGATCCGGTGCCGAACGCGCCTCAGGCGGGCCGCACCACCCTGTCCGGCCGGTCCAGCCGCGAGTAGAAGGCGAGGAGCGTCTCGATCCCCTTTTCCAGGTGGGCGTCGGGGAACCACTCGTCGGGGGCGTGCATGTTGGCGCCGGGAAGTGCGAAGCCCAGCAGGATCGCCTTCGCCCCGAGAATCCGCTCGAACTCGGTGACGATGGGAATCGAGCCGCCCTCGCCGGTGAGCACCGGGGCAACGCCGAACGCCTCTTCCAGGGCATCCCGAGCCGCCTCGAAGAACACCCCCTCGGGGCGGGCCCGCCAGGGGCGACCGCCATGGAGTTCGACGACCTCGACGATCACGTCACCCGGAGCCACCCGCGCCACGTGCATCCGGAGCTGATCGATGACCCGCGCCGGGTCCTGGTCGGGGACCAGCCGGAAGCTCACCTTCGCCATGGCCCGGGCGGGGAGCACGGTCTTGGCGCCCTCGCCGGTGTATCCCGAGAGGAGCCCGTTCACCTCGCAGGTCGGGCGCATCCAGAGCCGCTCCAGCGTGCCGAAGCCCGACTCGCCCGACAGCGCCGGCGCGCCGGTGCCGGCGCGGAAATCCTCGTCGTCGAAGGGGAGGACTGCGACGCCCGCCCGCGTCTCCTCGTCCCATTCCACCACGTCGTCGTAGAACCCCGGGAGGGTGATGCGACCGCTCTCGTCGTGGAGGGTGGCGAGAATCCGGGCCAGCGTCATGGCCGGGTTGGGGACGGCGCCCCCGTACGCGCCGGAGTGGAGATCGCTCCGGGCACCCTGCACGCGGATCTCGGCATACGCCAGTCCGCGCAGGGAGAAGAGGAGGGAGGGGAGACCCTCGGCAAACATGGCCGAGTCCGAGATGACCACGGCGTCGGCGCCCAGCCGTTCCTTCCAGCGTTCCACGAAGGGAAGCAGGCTGGGTGACCCCACCTCCTCCTCGCCCTCGGCCAGCACCACCACGTTCACCGGGAGGGAGCCGCGGGTCGCGAGGAGGATCTCGAGCGCCGCCAGGTGGAGGAAGAGCTGGCCCTTGTCGTCGGCGGCGCCCCGCGCATAGATGCGGCCGTCGCGGACCACCGGCTCGAAGGGCGGGGAGGTCCAGAGCTCGAGGGGCTCCGCGGGCTGGACGTCGTAGTGTCCGTAGACCAGGAGCGTCGGCGCGTCGGGGCCTGCACCGCGCCATTCGCCCAGCGCCACCGGGTGGCCCCCGGTCTCGAGGAGTTCGGCGTCGAGCCCGGCGGACCGGAGACGCTCCACCACCCAGCTGCCGGCACGTCGGGTATCGGCGTCGTGCTCGGAGCGGGCGCTCACCGACGGGATCCGCAGGAACTCGAAGAGCTCCGAGCGGAAACGGTCCAGGGACCGCCCCAGTTCCTCCCGCACGTCCTTCATCGGGAGGGAAGAGGGTCGTGGTCGCGGCGGGGCGAGCCGGGGGACGTTGCGGGGGTCGAGGTCCGCGCCCGAGGGGTGCTCATGCCAGGCGGTGGATGCCCCAGCGGTACACCCAGCTCATCAGGGCGCTGAGGAAGATGGCGCCTCCGAAGCCGCCGAGGCTGAGCGCCACCGGGTTGTAGAAGTGGAAGAGCCCCACGCCCAGCATCCCGCCGATCACGGCACCGAAGGCGCCGAAGAGGGCGAGGATGACCGCATGACCCGGGGTTTCGCCGGGCCGCTTGACGAAGATCTTCATGGAGAGCCCGACGAGCGCGCCGATGACGATCCAGATTCCGATGCCGATCCAGTTTTCCATGGGAAGGTCCTGCTCCTGAACGCGCAAGTTGGTACGAAGGCCGGGGAAATCTATGCTCCGGGAGACACTTCGGCCACCCCGAACCCACCCCGGGCCGAGGGTGGGGTTCCGTCAGTCCGAGCCGCCCCGGGAACGCATGTGCTCCTTGAGCACCCGAAGCCGCTCCTCCACGTCCATGGGCGGGGGGCCGGAGGGAGGGGGATCGGGCTCGTTCATGGCCTCGGCGGCGGCGGCCTGGGCATCCAGGTCTCCGAGTCGCTCCGCCATGCGGTCCAGGTCGGCGAAGAGGTCGTCCGCCTCCTGCAGCCGGTCCCTTGCACCCGATCGGCTCGACGACGCCAGCAGGGCCTCCCGCCGCGCCCTGGCGTTCTTCATGTGGGTGGCCATGTCGTCCATCTCGGCCCGCCGATCTGCCGACTCGCGCTCGAGGACCTTCAGCTTCTCCTCGAGCAGGTCCTTCCGCTGGAGGTGTCGGGCGGCGTATTCCCGGGCAACCTTCTCGGTCTCGGCGTCGCCGATCTTCCGCGCCATCTCCTCTCGACGCAGACAGGCGCGGAGCTGTTCGTCTTCGGCGGCGGCCTCCCTCCGGGTTTCCTCGATCTGGTCTCCCAGGCGGTCCAGGATCACGCGCGCATCCACCATTTCCTGTTCCATGGCGCGGATGAGACGATCGGCCGCCTCGGGAACCGCATCCCGGTTCAGCTCGGTTCGGAAGTTGTCTACCGCTTCTCTGAAGGCCTGGCGAAGGGAATCGAACATCGCATCGACGCGGTTGGGGGATCGGCGGGGGGCGCACCCCGGCCTGGAACGACCGAGGCGGCGAGATCCCCGAACCTGCCGGAGGACCACGCCGCCTCGAATGTACCATCCACGTGCCGGGCGCGCATCACGGACCCGAGGGCCGTGGCGTCCGCCCCTGCCTTCAGTTCAGGAAGGTCTCGATCCGGGCTGCGAAGGAGTTCCTTGCCCGGTGCAGACGGCTCTTCACCGTGCCGAGGTTCACGCCGGTGATTTCGGCGATCTCCTCGTAGCTCTTTCCTTCGAGCTCGCGAAGCCGGAAGACAAGCTGGTGATGCTCCGGAAGCTCCGCCACCGTTTCCTCCACCAGCTGGCGAAGGTGGCGCTTCCGATAGAGATCGTCGGGGCGCATGGTGATGTCCTCGAACTGGAGCGGACGGTGATCATCGTCCCAGTTGGAGGTGAGTTTCTGAAAGAGCACGAGCGGGCTCCGGGACCGATTCCGGAGCTCGTTCTTAGAGAGGTTGCTGGCGATGGTATAGACCCACGTGGAAAACTTCTTCGTCGTGTCGAAACGATGCAGGTGCCGAGTAACCCGGATGAAGGCCTCCTGCACCAGGTCCTGCGCGCGGTCCCCGTCCCCGGTCTTCCGGGTGATGAAGTGCACGAGGCGGTCCCGATAACGATGGAAAAGCTCCTGGAACGCCCCGGGGCGTCCATCCAGGTGAGCAGTCACGAGGTCCTCGTCGCTCAAGGCGGCGAGGGCCGGACGACCGGCCGGCGTGCGCAGTCGCATCGCAGGCACCGAAGACTTCAAGGTTGCTGTTGCCATGTCCCGTTCCTTCCCTGGTTCCTGAGGTGATCCGAAGGCGGAGCGTGGGGACAAAATAGGGACCCGCGGGTGCTTCGTCCGACTGCGGATCCCTGACTCGTCTCCTTGTCCAGAACGCCGGCCCCGCTCGGAAGCACGTTGAGGCCGACAGAACCAATGTACAGGAATTCCTTTCAGACTTCAAGAGGACATGCACACAAGTAGTACAAAGCCTCTACAAATGTGCACAAACCTTGTACGGGCCTGCGATTCCGGCCTCCTGGCTCCTCGACCGCGCGACTCCGGGGCGATGCCGGCGCGACTCCAGGGCCATGCCGGCGCGACTCCGGGGCGATGCCGGCGCGACCCCGGGAATCGCGGGAGTCCGGCGGAGGGCAGCAGCAAAGTTGCCACCATGGCCCGGAAGGCCGAGATTGGGATTCCCTGTACGAATCCTCCCGTTCCGGCTCCCCGTGAAGAATTCCTCCTCCTCATCGGCTTCCTCCGGGTCCCGCGCTTCACGCAGCCGGATCGATGCTCGGGTGGCGCTCGCTCTCCTGGAGACCCTCCAGCGGGAAGACCTGCCCGAGGAGGTCCTGGTGGACGAGAATCTATCCATCACGCTGCCGCGTCGCCTCGGTCTCTCCCACGTGATCCACTCGCAGGTCCGGCGGTACCGGGAAGAGGTCAGGCACAACCGGCGGGTCCCCGAGGCCGAGGTCGTGGACCTCATCCGACTCGTCGCCCGTCGCCCGGACGCCGCGCGGGTCTTCCGCGAAGTCGGGCGCGCCCTCGGGTCCGACATCCGCCCGGGCTGGCGGCGCGTGCTTCCCCGACGCCTCGCCCTCGGAAGCTCCCGTCGTCGGGCTGGAAAGCTCCTGCGGAGTCTGTTCGGCCGCGGCGTGGTCCGCCTTCCCCGCGGAGAGCCCCGGATTGTCGCCGGATCGGACCTCCTCCACTCGGCCGATCCTTCCGGATCCGCATGCGTGATGGTCACGGGCATCGTCGAGGGCGTGGTCGGCGCCTCGACGCGGATCCCCCTCCGGGTCCGGCAGGTCGGCTGTTCGGGGAAGGGCGACCCCGCGTGCGCGTGGGAAATCGAGGAGCAGCGTCCCGAGCTGGTGCAGGCGGCGGCAGCGGAGTCGGAGCCCGAAGTCGGGGGTCAGGTCGAATCCCCCGATCCCCTGCCGTCCGATGACGGCGAGGCGCTGTCCGCCTGAAGGGTGCCGGCCTCCAGGCGCCGAACCGACCTCTTCCTTCGCAGTCGAAACGCGCGCCTCTCTGGCGGGTAACGGGGCCCCTCGATGACGACGGGCGTCGTCGCCGAGCCGCCGACGATGCCCGTCGCCGTCCTCGGCACGCGCCGTGCACGCAGTGCTCGCGGGTTTCACCCCGCGGGTCCCCTCCCATCTCCAGCGCAGGAGTCGTCCACATGGTCCAGGAAGGCGATCTCGCCCCTGATTTCACGCTTTCCTCCGACGAGGGTCCACCGGTCACCCTTTCGGAGCTCCGGGGATCCCGGGTCATCCTCTATTTCTACCCAAAGGATGACACCTCGGGGTGCACCGCGCAGGCGTGCGAATTCCGCGACACCCTCCCCCGCATCTCCGAGTCCGGAGCCACGGTCCTGGGCGTCTCGCCGGATTCCGTGACGTCGCATGGAAAGTTCAGGGCAAAACACGATCTGAATTTCCCGCTGCTGGCCGACGAGGACCACCAGGTTGCGGAGGCCTACGGGGTCTGGACCGAGAAGTCGATGTACGGCCGCAAGTACTGGGGGATCGAGCGGAGCACCTTCCTCATCGACGAGGAGGGCCGGATCGCGAAGGCGTGGCGGAAGGTGAAGGCCAAGGGGAACGCCGAACTCGTGGCCGGGGAGCTCTGACGGGCGGTCTCCCCGCTTCCGTCGAGCCGGGCCCTCAGACGGGGGCTCGCCGATCCGGATCGGGTTCCGGCGCGGCGGGGCGTCCTGCCCCGGGGGAGAGCGCGAACGGCCCACGGGAGGGCATGTTTTCGTCCAGGGTCCGATGCGCCTTGAACAGACAGAGATCCTGGACAACCCGGCGGCCTGCGGCCCGGGCCTCCTCCGCTTGCCGGTCCGCACGAATCCCCTCCTGCAGCCAGATGGCCGGGGCCTCGGGACGCGCGGCCGCATCCGCCACGAAGGCTCCGGCCTCGGCCGATGGCCTGAAGACGAGCACCAGGTCGACGGGCCCCTCGAATTCCCCCAGGTGGCGCAGTGCCGGCTTCCCGAGGAGCCAGGTGGCGTTCGGGTTCACCGGGATGATGTCGACCCCCTTGGCCGTCAGGTAGGACGGAACGCGCCGGGCGGCCTTGAGCGGATCCCGGGAGATCCCGACCACGGCAATTCGCCGGAGGGTCGCCAGCAGCGCCCTGAGGTCGGCGGCGTCCGGGTTGTTGCGGTCCGTGCTGTCGGCGAGGAGGTGGGAGAGTCGGTCGAGTTCGGACATGGGAACGGGCCCTGCCGGGCCCTGGTCGTGGAGGGCGAGGGAATCGAGCAAAGTGTCCGCGAAGGGAAGCGGAGACGATACCGCCGGACGCTCGCCGTGGCAAACCGCCGGAGGAGGCGATCCCGACCGGATGTCGGAGATGCCGCCCCTCGCCTCGATTGCGGAGAGCCTCTCCCCACCCCACATTCGGCGCCGAGATGGTGGTTTGCCCTGAGCGGGAGGCGCTGCATGGAGGGGATGGATGGGATGATGTGGCTGGGATGGGTGCTGGCCGGTGTGCTGGCGGTGGTGGTTGGGGTGCTTCTGATGCGAAAGCCCTCTGCCGAACGGGGGTCCGTCGGCGCGCCCCGGGGGGAGGACGGCATCACCCGCCAGGAGCCGGCACGGGTCGACTCGGCAGGGGATGGGGCCCGGGGGGGGCCGTCGGCCGGTGCCGCCCTGCGTTCCGGGACCGACGCGCTCCACGGGACGCTCGGGTACCTTCGCCGCGCGGTGATCCCGGAACTCGAGGAGCTGCGCACCCATGTCGCGTCCTCGCCGGGTGGGGGGGGCGACCTCCTGGAGCAGGCGCTGGACGCCCTCGAGGACCTGGTGTTCTACGCGGAGCCCCCACCGGAAGAGTCCCTCGATGTCGTCAATCCTGCGCCCGTGGTCCAGGAGGCCGTACGCCAGTACACCATCGAAACCCGTGTTCCCGTCCGGGTGCACCCCCCGGCAGACGCGATCCATGTCCAGCTCCGTCCGGAAAGGCTCAAGGACGCCGTGTTCATGATTCTTGCGAATGCGGGTCAGTATTCCGGCGGACGTCCCATCGACGTCTTCCTCGAAGATGGCTCGGCGGGGGGATTCCGGATCCGGATCGTCGACGAGGGACCCGGGTTCAGCGACGAGGCGCTCGAGCGGGCTTTCGAACCGTTCTGGAGCACGGATCCCCGGGGCGTGGGGCTCGGCCTTCCGCAGGCGCGCGCCAGGGTGCTGGAGATGAAGGGAAGGATCTCCCTCCGCAATCAGCCCGACGGCGGCGGAGAGGTGGTCCTCGATTTCCCGCGGCCCGACGAGGGGCCCGCCGCGTAGGCACCCGCCACCCCGACCATGAGGACGGCGAGGCCCAGCCAGCCCACGGGCGCGAGGGTCTGCTCCAGCAGCAGCATGGCGAGCACCGCCGCCACGAGGGGCTCGATGGTGGTCCCGATGGAGGCCCTCCCGGCTTCGAGGGTCCGCAGGGCACTGAACAGGAGGAGGGGCGCCGCCGCCATCGTCAGGAGCCCGAAGAGGAGGGCGAGGCCCCAGGTGGGGGCGTCGGACGGGAGCACGAGGGGGTCTCCCCCCACGACCACGAAAGCCGCCACGGCCATGGTGCCGCCGACCGTGCTCCAGAAGAGGGGGACGAGCGCACCCCGGGTGCGCCCCGTGATCTTTCCGAAGAGGGTATAGGTACCATACGAGACCCCGGTCACGCACCCCCAGAGAATCCCGCGGAGGGTGAGGTCCACGTCCACGCCCTGGGCGCCGAAGACGGTGAGCCAGACGCCGCCGATGGAGAGGAGCGCGAGTCCTCCGCGGACCGCCGTGATGCGCTCGCCGAGGAAGATGGCCGACATTCCCACGACCCAGGCCGGCGCCAGGTAGAGGAGCGCCACGGTGGCAGGCACCCCCACCGACTCGGTGGAGAACTGGTAGGCGAGCTGGAACAGCCCGACCACGATCCCGCCGAGCCCGACGAGGACCAGGGCGTCGCGGGTCCCCAGTCGAAAGGCGCCCCGACCCCGGAACGCCAGGAATGCGAAAAGAAAGAGAAGACCGGCCGCCGGCCGGATCATGGCCACCGAGGTAGGCGGGATTCCGACCCGGTAGAGGGCGACGCTGAAGGGACCTGACGTCCCCCACAGGGTACCGGCGAGCAGCACCTGGAGGTAGGCGACGGTGACACGGCGGTCGGGCTTTTCGGAACGCATCCGCCAAAGCTAATGCATCCCCCTCCCGGGCCCAGAGCAGGGACCGCACGGCTCGACCTCCACCCGGGGGGAGCGCACCCCCCGTGGGCAGGTCACCCCTCGGGCCCTATGTTGTCCCGGTCCACCATCCCCGAACCCTTGCGTCATGTCCGAATCCACCGCATCCCCCGAATCCTCCGAAAGCCGCGACCGCCGGCCGTACCGCTTCCTGATCCGTCTCTGGCCCCGTCTCGCGCCCCACCGCGGACCGCTTCTCGCCGCCGGGAGCCTGATCCTCTTCGGGACCGCCATCGGGCTCGCCTTCCCGCTGGTGATCCGCGAGATCCTGGACGCGGCCTTCCTGGCGGGGGACCGTGCGCTGCTGAACCGGGTGGCCCTCTTCCTCCTGGGGCTCTTTGTCCTGCAGGCGGTGGTGAACTTCGGGCAGAGCTACCTGACGGCCTCGGTGTCGGAACGGGTCGTGGCGCGGCTCCGGGAGGACCTGTTCCGCCACCTCGTCCGCCAGCCGCCGGGGTACTTCGCCCGGAGCCGGGTCGGCGACCTGGCGTCGCGCCTCGCCTCCGATGCCGGCCTCATCCAGGGGATCCTGAGGTTCGGCGTGCCCGAGCTGGCGCGGCAGGGGCTCTTCCTGGTGGGCGCGCTGGTGCTCATCACGATCACCCACCCCCGCCTGACCCTCATCACCTTCGTGGCGATCCCGCCCACCGTGCTGGCCGGGTGGCTCCTCGGGCGCCGGGTCCGCCGGCTTTCCAGCACGATCCAGGACCGCCTGGCCGATGCCGTGGCGCGTGCCGAGCAGGTCTTCACCCAGATCACGACGGTGCAGAGCTTCACGCGGGAGGCGTGGGAAACGGAGCGCTTCGTGGCCGAGGTCGAGGCCACCCGCGACGGGGGGCTCCGGCGCGCCGTCGCCCGGGCGATCCTCACCGGCGTGGTGAGTTTCACGGCCTTCGGGGCCGTGGTCCTCGTGGTGTGGGAAGGGGGGCGGCTCGTGCTGGAGGGCGCGCTCACCCCGGGCACGCTGGTGGCCTTCCTGGTCTACTGGATCCTCATTGCCGGCGCCGTGACCTCGCTGGCCGGTTTCTGGGGGAACCTGCAGGAGGCTTCGGGTGCCGCCCGCAGGATCTTCGACCTCCTGGAGGAGGACCTGGAACTCGAGGACCCGGAGAATCCGGAGCCCCTCCCGCGGCCGACCCGGGGCGAGGTCCGCTACGAGGATGTCCGATTCCGGTACGCCCCGGATCTCCCCTTCGTGCTCGAGGGGATCGACCTGGTGCTCGAGCCCGGTGACACGGTGGCCCTCGTGGGCGCCTCCGGAGCCGGAAAGAGCACGCTGGCTTCGCTCCTGTCGCGGTTCCACGACGTCGACGAGGGGAGGGTCCTGGTGGACGGCGTGGACGTGCGCCGCATGGCGCTGAACGACCTCCGGGGCACGGTGGGGCTCGTCCCGCAGGAACCCATGCTCTTCGAGGGGACGGTTCGGGAGAACCTCCGCTACGGGAGGACCGATGCCACCGACGCCGAGATCGAGGAAGCCGCCCGGGAGGCGCGCGCCCACGACTTCATCATGTCGTTTCCCCGCGGATACGGCGAGCGGGTCGGCGAGCGGGGCGTCACGCTGTCGGCGGGCCAGCGGCAGCGCATCGCCATTGCCCGTGTCCTGCTCAAGTCGCCGGCCGTGCTGATCCTGGACGAAGCCTCGAGCGCCCTCGACGCCGAATCGGAGCGCCTCGTGCAGGACGCCCTGGACCGCCTGATGCAGGGGCGCACGACGCTGGTCATCGCGCACCGCCTGTCGACCATCGTGCGGGCCGACCGGATCCTGGTGCTGGACCGCGGACGGATCGCGGGCACCGGGACGCATGCCGAACTCCTGGTCAGCAGCGAGCTCTACGCCAGGCTGTACCGCAGGCAGTTCGAGGCCGAACGCTCCCCGGAGGAGATCGCCGCCGCCACCGGAGCCGGGTGAGACTCAGCGCTCCGGGGGCTCCGGGTCGCCGACGGAGCGGAGGGTGTCCTCCAGCTCTCCCATCCGGGCCTCCGCATCCCGCTCCCCGAGATCCATGAGGCGGCACACGTAGCCGGGCTCGAAGAGCACGAAGGAGAGGAGGTCGGGGCTCCGGGTGCGGTCCGTGCCCAGCCCCCGGAGCAGGAACCGGAAGAACCGGGGGAGGTCCAGCTCGAAGTCGGCGGCGAGCTTGCCCAGGTCCGCCGTGGGGCGGAGGGTCACGATGTCCACGACCCGGAGGTCGCCGCGGTCCTCGGGCGGGAGTCCGCGGAGGAGCTTGTTGGTCTGCTCCACGCGCCAGCTGTCCTGGTCCAGGAGGTCCAGGAAGATCGCGTTCATGAGCTGACCGGCGACCTGCGCCGGGGGCGGGTATCCGAGGACCTGCGGGCTTGCCTCCTCGGCCTCGCTGCGATCGAACCGGGTGGAGATGGCGAGGATGCGGTCGGCCCCCAGGTGGAGCGCCGGCGAGAGGGGCGCGGAGAGCCGGATGCCGCCGTCGCCGTACCACTCGTCGCCGATGCGGATGGCGGGGAAGAGGAGGGGAAGGGCGGCCGAGGCCATGACATGGTCCACCGTGATGCGCTGGAGGCGGGCCCTGCGCATGGGGCGCTCCCACGGCTCGAGCCCCGGGCGTCCCTCCACCCAGGTGACGGAGCGTCCGGTGGTGTACGACGAGGTGCTGAGGGCGAGCGCCCGGAGGCGCCCCGACGCCAGGTTGGCCCGGATCCCCTCGATGGGAACGTCGTTTCGCCCGCCGGTTCCCAGGGCGCCGGACAGAAACCGGGCCAGGGGCGCCGTGTCCACGAGGCTCCGCATCTCGCCGGCCCCCCGGATCAGCCCCCCGGAGAGGAGCTGGAGCCCCCAGTGCATGAGGTTCCGGGTCAGCGACGGGGAGTCCACGCGGAAGACGTCCTCGATGCGCAGCTTTTCCCAGAGCCCCGAAAGGTCGTGGACGGCCTCGGCGAAGGTGCCGGGGTGGGCCGCCAGGTGAACGGCGTTGATGGCACCGGCCGAGACGCCCGTGATGATGGGGATCTCGAGGTCGGGGACGCGCCGGGCGAGGGCCCGCAGCATCCCCACCTGGTAGGCGGCACGGGCGCCCCCGCCCCCCATGACGAGGGCCAGTTCGCCGGGGCGTTTTCCGCTGGGGGAGGTGATGGGGGGCATCGGGGGCATCGGGGGCTCGGTTTCGCGGGTCAGGGGTGTGCCGGATACGGGCCGGCAACTCGCCGGGGCCTTGCCGGGGGTTCCGGGTGGACGTACCCTCACGCCGGTTTCCCGCCCCCCCTGCAGCCTGATGGATGGTATACCCGATGACAGGATCCGCGCACCTTTCCGCGCTCCTCTCCGCGCTCCTCCCCGCGCGTTGGCCCGCGTCCCGGACGAGCCCGGGGATCGCCCTCGCGGCGACCCTTCTCTCCGGCACCGCGCTCCTCCTCGTGGCGGCGCCCCTGGCGGGGCAGTACGAGTCCGCCCCACCGCCCGCAGCCTGGGCGATGGAGAACGTCACGGTGAACCACGCCGACGGCCGGTCCGAGGAGGGGATGACGCTGGTGGTGCGCGGGGGAGTCATCGAGGTCCTGCGCGCAGGGGCGCCGGTCCCTGCCGATGCCCGGGAGGTGAGCTGGGCCGAGGGGACGCTCCACGTGTATCCGGGTTTCGTGGATGCGCACGGGGGGGTGTCGGTGGAGCTGCCCACGCCCAGCCGCGACGGGGTTCAGTCCTGGAATCCCACCCGCGCCGTGCAGTTCTTCACGCCTCACCGGGAGGCGGCGGGCTTCATCACCGCGGCCGGCGCATCGCTGGGTGCGGAGCGGCGTCGGGGCGTGGTGGCCTCGGTGGTCTTTCCCGGGCGGGGGGTCCTTCCCGGCCAGCCTTCCCTGATCCTGCACCGGGTGGATGCACGGACCTCCGGCGACCTGGTGGTGCGGCCCTCGCTGGGACTGGCGGCGGCCTGGCAGGGCGCGCAGGGCGCCTACCCGGGGACGCTCATGGCCCAGCATGCCTTCCTCCGGCAGAGCTTCATGGACGCGGAGCACTATCGTGCCCACCGGGATGCCTTTGCCCGGGACCCCCGGGGCATGTCCATGGGGACCCGGGACGCCGACTACGAGTGGGTGCTCCGGGCGGCGGCGGGGGAGATCCCCGTGTACTTCCAGGCCAGTGGGGCCGAGGACATCCGAAGGGTTCTTCGGCTCTCCGACGAGCTGGGGTTCCGTCCCGTCATCGTGGGCGGGAGCGAAGCCGGCGAGGTCGCAGGGGAGCTGGCGCGGCGGGGCGTGGCGGTGCTCCTGAGCGCCGATCTTCCCGACCCCCAGCAGTGGGTGCCCGGCGCCGACACCCTGCCGGGGGCGAACGGCCTCTCTCCTGCGGCCCACCGGGAGCGGGCGCGGCTGGAACCGATCTACCGGACGGCGGGCGAACTGGCCCGGGCGGGGGTGCCCTTCGCCCTCACCTCGGGGGGCGAGGCCGGGGTCGACCTCCTCAAGGGGGCACGGCGGTCCATCGAGTTCGGGCTCGAGGCGTCCGTGGCGCTGCAGGCACTTACCGCGACCCCTGCCGGCATGGTCGGGGCCGAATCCGCGGTGAGGCTCGGCGAGGGAATGGCGGCGACCTTCATCGTCACCGATCGGCCCCTCTTTCACGAGGAGGCGGGGATCGCCTGGACCTTCGTGAACGGGCACGCCGAGAAGGGACGTGACCCTGCCGCGGCCCGACCGGAGCGGGACCCCGACGCGGAGGGGGACCCCGCCGCTGCCGAACCGGGCGCCATCGCCGGCATCTGGACCGGGAGCATCGCCGGGGGTCCGCAGAGCTGGCCCCTCGCCCTGCACTTCGAGGAGTCGGCCACCGGCCTTCGGGGGTTTGCGCGCTCCGACGCCGGACCCGATGCCGACCTCTCCGACGTGACCCTCGACGGGAACCGGATCCGCTTCGGGCTCCGCATCCCCCAGGCCCAGGGCGCCCTGGCCAGCCTCGAAGGCACCCTGGACGGCGGTCGCATGACCGGCACCGGCACCCTGCAGTTCGGCGACACCTCGTTCCCCTTCACCTTCGAGTTCCGGCGCACGCCGGGAGGAGCACTCCGATGACCGGCCGCCTTCGCATCCCGGGGCGCGCCTCCGCCCGTGCCGCCGCCACCCTCGCCTTCGCCGGAGCGATCCTGGCTGCCGGCGCCGCCGACGCATCGGCCCAGCTCCGACTGCAGTCGCCCGCCGATGCCATCACCTATCCGCGCGGCGACGTCTTCATCCAGGGGATCGACCGGGTCTACACCGCCGACGGGCAGGTCCTCGAGAACACCTCGATCCTGATCCAGGGCGGGATCATCCGTGCCCTGGGCCCCGACCTGGAGGCCCCCGCCGGCGTCCGGGTCGTGAACGGGGTGGGGCGTACCGCCATCCCGGGGATCGTGGACGAACATTCCCACACCGCCATGATCGGGACCAACGAGGGTTCGGCGCCCATCGTCCCCGAGGTCACCGTGCTGGACGCGCTCAACCACCGGGACTACGGGATCTTCCGTGCCCTCTCCGGCGGGATCACCACCGCCCGCCTCATGCACGGTTCCTCGAACCCCATCGGGGGGCAGAGCGCCGTCATCAAGATGCGCTGGGGCATGGACGAGGCCACCCAGATGCTCGTCCCCGGCGCCCCCCGGGCCGTGAAGTTCGCGCTGGGCGAGAACGTGACGCGAAAGGCGAGCCAGGGCGGCGGGGGCGGCTTCGGCCAGGCCCAGCAGGTCCGCCGCTTCCCCGCGTCGCGGCAGGGCGTGGAGGCGCTCTACGTGCAGGCCTTCACGGCCGCCGAGGCCTACCGCCAGGTGTGGCGCGACTACGAGGCGAACCCGTCGGCCTTCCGGGGCCCGCCCCGCCGGGACCTCCGCCTCCAGGCCCTGGTGGACATCATGGAGGACCGGATCCTGATCCACGCCCACTCCTACACGAACGACGAGATCCTCATGCTGATGCGGGTGGCGGAGCGGTTCGGCTTCACCATCGACGCCTTCACCCACATTCTCGAGGGGTACCGGGTGGCGGAGGAGCTGGTGGCCCACGGCGCCGCCGCCTCCACCTTCTCCGACTGGTGGCAGTACAAGCTCGAGGCCTACGACGCCATTCCGCACAACGCCTCCCTCATGGCCGAAAAGGGCGTGCTCACCGCCATCAACTCCGACATCTCCTGGCTCCAGACCTACATGAACTGGGAGATCGCGAAGCCCGTGCAGTACGGGGGCGCATCGCGGGAAGAGGCCCTCCGCATGCTGACGCTGAACCCGGCCATCATGCTGGGCATCGACGCCATGGTGGGCTCGCTCGAGGTGGGGAAGCACGGTGACGTGGTTCTCCTCACCGGTGACCCGTTCGACTCCTTCTCCCGCGTCGAGAAGACCTTCATCGAGGGTGTGCTCTACTTCGATTCGGAGGATGAGGCCGGAACGAGGGGAGAAGTGTTCCACGCCCTCCCGTCGCAGGCCTCGACCCGCTACGTGGCGGGTGCGGGCGACCGCCCCGCGGGCGCCCCGTCGGGCGCCGCCGGAGCGGGCAACGGCGGGCGTTCCGACGAGTCCGGCAGCACCCCCGAGGGGGCTGCCCCGGTGAACACCCGGGCCGAGCCGGTGGCGCTGGTCGGCGGCACGATCCACCCCGTCACGGGCGCCCCCATCGAGGACGGCGTCATGCTCCTCGAAGGCGGTCACATCCAGGCCATGGGACCCCGGGGCTCGGTGACGATCCCTGCCGGTGTCCGGCAGGTCGACCTGACCGGGCGGCATCTCTACCCGGGGATGATCGACCCCGTGACGTACCTGGGCATCTTCGAGATCGGGTCGATTCCCCAGGCCACCGACCGGTCGGAAACGGGTCGGTTCAACCCCCACGTGCGGGCCCTCGGAGCGTATCAGCCCCACGGGCGGGCGCCCTTCGTGGCACGGGCCCGCGGCATCACGGCGGTCCTCACGGCCCAGTCGGGCGGGGTCATCGAGGGGATGGGCTCGGTGGTGAACCTCGAGGGCGACACCTTCGAGCGGGCCGAGATCCGGGGCGAAGGGGCCCTCATGGTGAACCTTCCCCTTCCCACGAACCCCCCCGGACGCTCCTCCACCTGGGACGTCTTCACCGACAACCACGGCCACGGCCGGGACATCGTCTGGGCCGGGGAGGTCTTCTTCGGCGGCGGGATCCATACCCACGCCGGGGGCGAGGAGAGCTGGGACCTCTACGACGGAAACGCCTCGCACATGGCCGGCGGCGCCCGTGGCACCTCCTTCGCGGACCTGACGGCGCAGCAGTTCCGGGGCCGCGGCGGGGCCGCCCAGGCCTCCGGGAGCCCCACGCCCAGCCTCGACAACGGCCAGCTCCGGGAGCTCGTCGACTACATGAAGCGCGCCGACCAGTACACCCGGGGACCGCAGACCGTGGCCCAGCGCCCCGACCAGCCCTTCGAGGCCAACGTCTGGGGCGGGGACCGGGTGGCCCTCGAGGCCATGGCGCCGGTCATGCGGGGCGAGATTCCCATCTTCTTCCGGGCCGATTCGGACTGGCAGATCCGCCACGTCTTCCTCATCGCCGACGAGTTCCCCGACATCCGCCCCGTCATCGTGGGCGGCGTCCATGCCTTCCGGGTGGCCGAGGAACTGGCCTCGCGGCAGGTGCCGGTGATCCTGACCCGGACGCGCTCCCCCACGCCGGACCGCGACGATTCCTACGCCGCCTCCTTCCGGAACGCGACCATCCTCCACGAGGCCGGCGTGGCGATCTCCTTCGCCACCGACGAATCCGCCGACGTCCGGAACCTCCCCGAACACGTGGCGGTGGCGGTCTCCCACGGGCTCCCGGCCCACGTCGGGCTCGAGGGCGTGACGATCCGGGCAGCGGAGATGCTGGGCCTGGCCGACCGGATGGGGAGCCTGGAGCCCGGCAAGCGGGCCGACATCCTGGTCACCGACGGCAACCCCCTCCAGGCCCTGACCACCATCGAGACGATGTTCATCGGGGGGATCCAGGTGGATCCGCGGGACAACGAGCACGACCGGACCTACGAGAGGTTCCGCCAGCGCCGGTAGGGCGGGCGCGGGTCGCGGCTGGCCCCCCGCCTCGCCCTCGCCCCATCACATCATCACATCATCGAGGACCCCAGGAGTCCGCGCCCGATGGCGGCCACCCCGGCCCAGATCAGAAACAGCGCCACCGCGATCCCGATGGCGTGGGGGGCGTACGTCCGCTGTTCCGGAGGGCGGCGGCGGAGCACCGACACCGGGATCTGGGCCACCACGGCAGCCATGATCATGAGGAAGATGTGCCCGATCAGCGCCGGGTAGAACCGGCCCGACACGAGGATCGCGAAGCCCAGCAGCACCTGCAGGTGCAGGAGCCCGGCAAAGGACATGGCGGCGATGCGCATGCCGCGGGCGTAGGGTCGCTTCGTGACCACACCGACCACGGCCCAGACGAGGGCGACCACCCCCGCCACCAGGACGAGGTAGCGGAGGCCGGAGTGGGCGTGGAGGAGTCCGGTAAGCATGAGGTGAGCCTGGGCGGAGTGGGGTCGGTGAAACCGGGGTGACGTGCGTGACGCCAACAATGATAGGCACCCCACCCCACCCGGGGAACCGGCCCCGGAACCCGGCCATGGAAGCCGGGTGTCGGTGGCCGCGACCGCGACCCTGCCTCAGTCGCCCCCCAGCGCGCGGTGCACGACCTCCCTTACCTCCTCGTCCAGGTCCTCCAGCCCCATCATCCACTGAAGGTAGTCCGGACTCGAGACCGCCACGTCGGCCAGCGGGCGCCCCGCATGCTTGCCCCGGCGCATCCGGAGGGCCCCGTCCTCGCCGGCCTGAAACCAGCGATCCACCTCGGTCTCGAAGGGCCTGATCTCGTCACAGTATCCGGCCAGCCCCTCGAGGTCGCGCGGGATATGCTCATAGCGCTGGAGCTGGGCGCCGAGGACGGCGGCGGTGGCCCGGATGTCCGCCAGTGCCGAATGCGCGTCCTCGAGTTCGCGACCCAGGTAGAACCGGGCCGCCGCCGACAGGTCCCGGGGCTCCTCCCGGTGAAAGATCATCTGGACGTCGACGACGTGCCGGTCCCGCGCACGGAACGGGACGCCGGCTCGCCGAAACTCCGCCAGCAGCATGGGGAGATCGAACCTCCGCACGTTGAAGCCCGCCAGGTCGCAGGGCTCGAGGAGGTCGGCGAGGCTCCGGGCGACGGATGCGAAGGACGGCTCGTCCGCGACGTCGGCGTCGGAGATGCCGTGCACGGCGGTGGCCTCGGGAGCGATGGGGATCCCGGGATTGAAGCGGCGAACCCGTTCCATGACGTCGCCTCCCGGCGACAGCCGGATCAGGGCCATCTCCACGATGCGGTCCGTTCCGACCTTGAGCCCGGTGGTCTCGAGGTCGAAGAAGGCGAGGGGTCGGTCGAGGGGAACCGGGAACGGGACAGGATCGGCCATGGAGGGGTCTGGGGTTGGTGGGCAAGGGCGGCTGCGGGGGGGCGGCGGCGGAGTGGCGGCTACCGAGTGGCGGCTGCCGTCCCACGCAGAAAGAAGGGGAACGACCGCACGTTCAAGGGTAACCTCTCGGCGTGACACGTCGGTTCACAAGGTGGTGCCACTGCCCGGGCACCGCCATGGTCGAATGCGCCGCCCGGGCTGAATTCCCCGCCGGTTCGCCACCTGCCGCCCGCCCGCGGCCGCCACCCGTTGCCCCTGTGCCCCCTGTGCCCCCTGTGCCCCCCATGACCCCATCCCTTGATCCCGCTTCCATCCGCGCCATCCGCATCCGGGAACCCGGAGAGCCCGAGGTTCTCGAGCCCGCCCGGATCGAACTGCCCCCCCTCCTCCCCCACGAAGTTCGCGTCCGTGTTCGCGCCTCCGGGCTGAACCGGGCCGACCTGCTGGAGCGTCGCGGAGGGCACGTGCCGCAGCCGGGCACCCCGCCCGGGATTCCGGGGCTCGAGTACGCGGGTGTCGTGGACGCGGTGGGTGCGGCCTGCACCCTCCGCGACGTGGGCGACCCGGTCATGGGGATCGTGGGTGGGGGAGGCTATGCCGAGGCCCTCCATGTGTCGGAACGCGAGACGATCCGGGTGCCCGAGGGCATGGATCTCGTGGAGGCTGCCGCCATCCCGGAAGCGTTCCTGACCGCGTGGGATGCCACATTCCGGCAGGCCGGCCTCGCCCCGGGCGAGACGCTGCTGATCCACGCCGTGGGGAGCGGGGTGGGAACTGCCGCGCTCCAGCTCGCGCGGTGGGCGGGTGCCCGGGTCATCGGCACCTCCCGGACCGCCGACAAGCTGGAGGAGGCCCGGGAACTCGGACTCGGGTGCGCCGTGCTCACCGGCGACGAGTCCACCGACTGGGCGGCAGAGGTCCGCGCGGGGAGCCCGGATGGGCGCGGCGTCGACGTGGTCCTGGATCTCGTGGGGGGCGGCTACGCTTCCCGAACCCTCGAGACGCTGGCGCAGGGTGCCCGCTGGATCGTCGTCGGCATTCCCTCCGGCCGGGAGGCCCGCCTGGACCTCAGGGGCCTGATGATGCGTCGCGCATCCATCCGGGGCACCATGCTCCGCTCCCGGCCGTCCGAGGAGAAGGCGGAACTGGCCCGCAGCTTCGAGGACACGGTCCTGAACGGCTTCGAGGAGGGAGCCCTCCGGCCTGTCATCGACCGGGTTTTCCCCTCCGAGGAGACGGTGGAGGCGCATCGGTACATGGAATCCAACCGGAACTTCGGAAAGATCCTCCTGGCCTGGAGCTGATCGTCCCTGCCGCTGAATCCGGCGCTCAGCCGGTAATGCCGAGCGCCTCCCTCACGATGCTCGCCTGCTTGGCTTCGTGGGCCTTGGCACGGCCCTCCGCCGTGGAGGCCCGGTCCGGGCGGGATACCGGGCGAATGGGGATGTCACGGGGGACCACGGCCCGAAGCCTCGGCCCGATGTAGGTTACCGCACCCATGTTCCGCGGCTCCTCCTGGACCCAGATCACCTCCGAAAGCGACGGATAGCGCGCAATGAGCTGCTCCAGGGCTCGGGCCGGGAAGGGGTAGAGTTCTTCCACCCGCGCCACCGAAACCGTCGTCAGTTCCTCCCGTCCCTCGGCGGTGAGCAGATCGTAGTACACCTTGCCGGAACAGAGGAGGAGGCGGGTGACCTCGTCTTCCCGGCCCTCGGTGACCGGGTCCGGCAGCACGGGGTGGAACCCGCCCGTCGTGAGTTCCTCCACCGTGGAACTCGCCCGGGGGTGCCGGAGCAGGCTCTTCGGCGTCATGACCACCAGGGGGCGCTTGGGCGACCCGAGGGCCTGGCGCCGAAGGAGATGGAAATACTGCGCCGGAGTCGTCGGGTAGGCGACCCGGATGTTGTCCTCCGCGCAGAGCTGCAGGAAGCGCTCGAGGCGCGCCGACGAATGCTCCGGTCCCTGGCCCTCGTATCCATGGGGGAGGAGGAGGGTGAGGTTCGCCAGCTGCCCCCACTTGGTGCGCCCCGACGCGATGAACTGGTCGATGATGGGCTGCGCCACGTTCACGAAGTCACCGAACTGGGCCTCCCACAGCACGTAATCCCGCTCGGCCGCAACGGAGTAGCCGTACTCGAACCCCATGACCCCCGACTCCGAAAGCGGGGAATTGTAGATCTCGAAGCGGGCCTCGCCCATCTCCGACAGCGGGAGCACCCGCTTCCCGGTCTCGTGGTCATGGAGCACCAGGTGTCGCTGCGAGAAGGTCCCGCGTTCCACATCCTGCCCCGACATGCGCACCGGGATTCCGTCCACGAGGAGCGTCCCGAAGGCGAGGCTTTCCGCGTGGGCCCAGTCCAGCCGTGTCCCGGCGCCGAAGTCGTCGATCCTGCGCATGAGCTGGCGCTTGAGCTTGGGGTGGATCGAGAAGCCCTCGGGCACCTCCAGCGACTTTTCGTTCACCTCCACCAGCACGTCCAGGTCCACCGGGGTGTGAGCCTCCACCGGCTCCAGCTCGGGGGGCGGGGGCGGGAAGGGATCATGCTCGACGGATTCCTTCTCCGCCTGCACCGTTTCCTGGGCGGAGCGGAGGGTGGCGAGCACCTCCGCCTCCATGGCGTCGGCCTCTTCCTGGCTCAGCACGCCCTCGGACACGAGGCGCTTCGCGAAGAGCGTCCGCACGGTGGGGTGGTTCGAGATCCTCTCGTAGAGCGAGGGCTGCGTGTAGGAGGGCTCATCCCCCTCGTTGTGCCCATGCCTGCGGTAGCCGACCAGGTCGATGACGAAATCGTCCTGGTAGGTGGCCCGGTACGCCATGGCGAGCCGAACGGCGGCCAGGCAGGCCTCCGGATCGTCTGCGTTCACGTGCACGATGGGGATGTCGTACCCCTTCGCCACGTCCGAGGAGTAACGGGTGGAGCGGCCGTCGTGGGGGTCGGTGGTGAAGCCCACCTGGTTGTTCGCGATGATGTGGATCACGCCGCCCACCGTGTAGCCCCGGAGCCGTGCCAGGTTCAGCGACTCCGCCACGACGCCCTCGGCGGCAAAGGCCGCATCCCCGTGGATGAGAAGGGGGACAACGCTCGCCGGGTCCCGATTCGCCCCCGGCCCGGGGCCGTCGAACTGGAAGGCGCGGGTCATGCCCTGGACCACCGGGTTCACGAACTCCAGGTGCGACGGGTTGGGGGCCAGCTGCACGTCGATGGCCCGGTCTCCCTCGAAGCGTAGGGTTCCCCGGGCCCCGTGGTGGTACTTCACGTCGCCGGTACCCGCCATGGCCAGGGCGCCGTCGGTCTGCGGTGCACCCTCGAACTCCCTCAGGAGCGCGGCATAGGGAAGGCCCACGATGTGGCAGAGCACGTTGAGCCGCCCCCGGTGCGCCATGCCGAGCACGCCCAGGTGCCCGCCCCGGACCGCCGTCTCCTCGAGCGCCCGGTCGAGCATCGGCACCATCATGTCCGTGCCCTCGATGGAGAAGCGCTTCTGCCCCAGGTACGCCCGGTGCAGGAACGTCTCCATTCCCTCCACCTGCGTGAGCCGCCTGAGCAGGCGAACGCGGACCTCGGCCTCGAGGGGGCGCGTGTGGTTGCCCGACTCCACCTCGTTCCAGAGCCAGCGCACCCGCTCCGAGTCCTCGAGATGCTCGAACTGGTAGCCGATGGGCCCGCAGTAGATCTCGCGAAGCCGGGTGAGGGTTTCGGTCAGCGGTTCGTCGCCGCCCTCGTCCAGCACCAGCGACGTGGGGATCTCGGAGAGCTCCTCCAGCGAGGTCCCGAAGAAGGAGGGATCGAGCTGCGGATGCCCCGGAGGATCGCCCCCCAGCGGGTCCACGGTGGCCAGCTGGTGTCCGTGGTCGCGGAACGCCTGGATGAGTGCCGCAGCCCGCGCGATGAGAGGGAGGAGCCGGAGCCGCCGATCCTCGAGCCCCGAATCCCCCGTCCCCACGTAGCTGGCCCTGGACCCTCCTGCATGGGGCGGTTCGGCATCGCGGCCCGGCGCCGAGGCCGGCGCGGCTTCGGTCGAACCCGGAGCCTGCGGGGCTGCAGCCGGCCCCCCGTGCGTCCCCAAGGCAGGACGGCCGTTGGCCGCGATACCGTCGGGGAGCAGGATCCCCTCCGCCAGGAGGTCGTTCACGCGATTGGAGAAGATCTCTCGCCAGGCTTCCGGAACGGCCTGCGGGTTCCGGGAGAATTCCTCGAAGAGATCCTGGACGTAGCCGGCGTTGAAGCCGTCGAACAGCTCGGAATTGGCCATTGGGCAGTGCCTGGGGTGCAGCCGCGTCGTGCCGGCGGCGGATGTCCGCCCCGGAGTCCCCATAAGCTAAGGCATTTTCTTCTGGATGCGACCCGTCGCACCGCCTTTCGGCCGGGGTGCACGTCCCGTGGGGTCTTTCCCGCGGGCCCCCCCGGCCCGACCTTCACCGGGGTACGGCGGGGTCTCGCCCGCCCCCGCACCTCGACCCGCCCCCACGCCCATGGATCCCCCGAATGCACGCGCCCGCCTCCACCCGCCCGACCCCCGAGCACGAGGTGACTGCCGAGCTGCAGGGGATCCGCGTGCTCCAGAGGGCGGACTGGAATGACCGGTTCCCCTGGCTCCTCCACGGCGTGACCACCCGGGGCTTCGACATGGCGCTCCGGAGCGGGGCCCCCGTGGGCGACGTCATGGCCCGCTGGGACCAGCTGCAGGCACTCCCCGGCGTGAGGACGGTGGTTCACGCCCGGCAGATCCACGGATCCGGCGTCCGCGTGCACGACGGCGGGACCCCGGGCCTGCACCTGGTTTCGCCGGTGGACGGGCACCTGACCCGCGTCCCCGGCGTCCTCCTCGCCGTGTCGGTGGCGGACTGCGTTCCCGTCTTCCTCGTCTCGGAGGCGCCCCGTGCGGTGTCCGTCCTCCACGCCGGGTGGCGCGGGGTGGCCGCCGGGATCCTGGACGCGGGATTCGCGGCCTTTCGGGACCGCCTGGGGGTGGAGCCTTCGGAGCTTCATCTTCACCTGGGACCGGCGATCTCGGAGCCGGAGTACGAGGTGAGCCCCGAGGTGCACCGGGCCCTCGGGGAGCCGGATCCCGGCGAACCCTCCCCCCTGGACCTCCGCCGGGTCCTGTCGGAACGGGCGGTCCGGGCCGGGGTTCTCCCCTCGAGAATCGGAGTCTCGGCGCGCTGCACCCGCACCGACCCGCTTCTCCATTCCCACCGGGGCGGTGATTCCATGCGCCAGGTGGCCTTCGCAGTGATCCGGGAAGCGGGACCATGACGAACGCAGGGCTTTGCGGGGCATGCAGGTACCGGCGAGAGATCCGGAGCCGACGGGGATCGTCCTTCCTCCTCTGCCGCCGCTCCCTCACGGATCCCCGTTTCCGCCGCTACCCGCCCCTCCCGGTCCTGAGCTGCCCGGGCTTCGAGAAAGGCGTTCCGGCAGAGACCGGTGAACCGGACGATCTTTCCGACTCATGAGTGCCGCTCCCTGGATTGCCTGGACGATCCTCGGGGTCACGGCCGGCCTGCTCGCGCTCCTGATTCCGCTGGCGGTGCACCGCCTGGTCCTCCTCCGCCACGCCACGAGGCGCGGGGGGCCGCCCCGGCCCGGGGGGACCGGGGCGGCCCCGGACGGCGTGCATGCCACCGGTCTCCCGACCGGGATGCCCTGCATCACGGTCCAGCTCCCTGTCTTCAACGAAGCCGAGGTCGTCGAGCGCCTCGTGGCCGCCGTCGCCGCCCTGGAGTACCCGCGAGAACAACTGGAAATCCAGATCCTCGACGACTCCACGGACGAGACCACCCGGAGGATCCAGGCCCTTCTCCCCGGCCTCGCCCGCCGCGGGATCCAGGTCTCCCACCTCTGCAGGGAGAACCGCGAGGGCTTCAAGGCCGGGGCGCTCGCCGAGGGGCTTCGGGTGGCCCGGGGGGAGTTCCTCCTGATCCTCGATGCCGACTTCGTCCCCCGGCCGGATCTTCTCCGCGCGCTCCTCCCCTCCTTCGAGGACCCCGGGGTCGGCATGGTCCAGGCCCGCTGGGACCACCTGAACGAGGGGGCCCGTCTCCTCACCCGGGCCCAGGCCCTGCTCCTCGATGGCCACTTCTACTTCGAGCAGGCCGGACGTCACGCGGCGGGACGCTTCCTGAACTTCAACGGCACCGCCGGGATGTGGCGCCGAAGCGCGCTGGAGGATGCGGGAGGCTGGTCCGCCGACACGCTGACCGAGGACCTCGACGTGAGCTACCGCGCCCAGATGGCAGGATGGCGCTTCGTCTACCGGGGCGATGTGGGCGTGCCTGCCGAACTCCCCGAGGGCGCCCGGGCGCTCGAGGTTCAGCAGCGACGCTGGGCGCAGGGCGGCATCGAGACCGGGCGGAAGCTTCTTCCCGCCCTCTGGCGGGGCCCGTGGAGTCCCGGGGTCAAGTCCGAGGCCACCTTTCACCTTCTCGGTCACCTTGCCCACCCCCTCACCGTGGTCCTCGGCGTGCTCCTCCTCCCCTCGGCCCTTGCCCGCCAGGCCCTGGGGCTCGAGGCGTGGATCCTCGTGGATCTCCTGGTCTTCGCGGCGGCCACCGGGTCCTTCCTTCTCTTCTACGTGGCCGCGGCACGAATGCGCCGGCGCCCCTGGCCAAGGGCCCTGCCGCAGGCCGCCCTGGCGCTGGTCCTGGGGGTGGGTCTCACCGCTCCCGTCACCGGCGCGGTCCTGCGGGGCCTCTCGGGCCGGGGGCGCAGACGGGACACCTTCCACCGGACCCCGAAGGGAGGGGCGGCGGGGCTCCGGCGCTACCGGTCGCCCCGGGCCCGCGGGAGCCTGCTCGCCAAGTCCGTTCTGGCCGGGTGGATGGGTCTGTCGATCCTGGTCGCGGTGCAGCTGGGACTCTACCCGACGCTCCCGTTTCTCGTGCTCTTCGGGGCAGGATGGGGGTGGCTGGCGGTGAGCCAGTTCGTGGAGGAAGGCGGGGGACCCGAGCGCGGTGACGTCGGCTCGTCCTCCCCTTCCCCGCAGGGGATGCGGCTGGGAATGCGGGGCGGGCTCCCCGGTGGAGAGGTCGCAGGTGCCTGACGGAGCCCGAGTCCCGGGGCCGGATGTGGCCGCGACGCTTGCTGATCCCGGGGGTTCACCGGAAGCCGCCGGACCCGGGAATCCCCCGTATCCCTCCATCGTGGCCCTCGTTCCCGCGCTGAACGAGGAGGCAAGTCTCCCCGGCGTGCTGGCGGGCCTGATCGCGCAGGGGGTCCACCGGATCCTGGTCGTGGACAACGGCTCCACCGACGCCACCGAAGCCGTCGCGCGCCGGGCCGGAGCAACCGTGGTCCATGAGGCACGCCGCGGGTACGGCATGGCCTGCCTCGCGGGAATCCGCGCGCTCGCGCCCACGCCCCCCGAGGCGGTCCTCTTCCTGGACGGGGACCAGAGCGACGACCCGGCAGCCATCTCCCGCATCCTCCGCCCGATCCTGGAGGGGAGCGCCGACCTCGTGATCGGGTCCCGGCGGGGACGAGGGGACGCGGGCATGGTGCAGCGGGGGGGGACGGGGCTGGTCATTGCACTCGCGCGGATCCTTCACGGCGTGAATCCGAGCGACCTGGGTCCGTTTCGCGCCGTCCGGTGGGACACGCTCCAGGCCCTCGACATGGACGACCGGACCTGGGGATGGACCCTCCAGATGCAGCTTCGCGCCCATCACATGGGGTTCCGGGTCCGCGAGGTGGAGGTGGCCAGGCGTCCGCGCTCCGGGGGGGAGTCCAAGATCTCCGGGTCGTTCCTCGTGTCGCTTCGCGTCGGGATGCGCATGCTCTGGACGCTGGGACGGGAGTGGTTCCGGCGCCCCCGGCTACCCCGGCGCAGGGGAGGTGCGGTCGAGTTCCGAGAGAAATCGCCGTAGCTCCGCGAGGCTCACCTCCGGCGCCTCCTCGGGAGGCAGGTGGCCGACTTCGGGGAGAACGACCCACCGCCCACGCTCCACCGTCTCGGCCAGCCTCCGGGCGCAGGCGGGGGACACGACGCCGTCCTCGGCACCCCAGAGTGCCAGAAGGGGCGCCCGGACCTCGCGGTACCGGTCGGAGAGATCCTCGCCCGAGGCCGGGAGGATCTGCCGGGCCGCCTGGAGAATGGCTCGCCGTCGCTCCGCCGACGCGAGGGGCGCCCGGTACCCTTCCACCTGTTCGTCATCCACCGTCTCGGGGTCGTGGACGATGCCCCGAAGCCCGGCGCGAAGCGCCCATGCCGGGGGCTGCGCCATGAGAAGGATTTCGCCCAGCCCCGACCGTCGGGCCAGCGACAGGTAGGGAGGAAAGGGCTGGGGGAAGACGGCCCCGCTCACCACCACGAGCCCTCGCACGGCGTCGCCGTCTCCCTCGTCCTGGAGCTGGAGGGCCGCGAGGAGGATGACGGCCCCACCGAGGGAGTGGCCTGCGAGAACCGGGGCCGCCGCCCCTGGAAGTCTGCGGAGCACGTCCACGAGGTGCCCGGCCTGGGCCAGGGGCGAGTAGTCTCCTTCCGCGGGTGTGGCCGCCCGTCCGAACCCCATGAGGTCCACCAGGACGACCTGGTGATCCCGGGCGAGGTCCGGGGCCCACTTCCTCCAGGAATGGCTCGATGCCCCGAAACCGTGGACCAGGACGATGGGGGGATTGCCGGAATCGCCCAGCGTTTCGACGTGCAGGGGCGAGGGGGTCATGCCGGGGGCTCCTGGAGGTCGGGGCGGGTGCCCGGGTGGATACGCGAACGGGACTCCGGGTCGCGCCCCGGGGTTTCCGAAGGGTCCGGGACCAGGATGCCGCGTCCGAGGGGGGCGAGTTCCACGACCCCGGCGCCCCGGGAGGCGGCCTCCCGGGCAAAGTGCGGGTGACAGGTCACGAGGAAGATCTGCCGACGTTCTGCGAGGTCGGCCAGGGCATCGAGGGCTGCCCCCCGGCGGTCCGGATCCCAGTTCACGAAGACCTCGTCAAGAACCAGCGGGAGGGGCTCCCCCCCCCCTTCGACCAGGTCGACGACCGCCATGCGAAGGGCGAACCAGATCTGTTCCCGGGTGCCTGCGGAGAGCGGGGACTCCACCGGGAGGGCGCCGGGAAGGTGGCTTCCGCGGACCTGGAGTGCCCCGGGGTCGCGCTCGTCGCCAAGGAGGAGGCTGTCGTACCGACCCCTGGTCAGTACGGAAAGGACCTCCTCGGCGCGCCGGACAAGCCTCGGCTGGTGCGCCTCCCGGAACCTCTGCTCCGCGACCCGGGTGACCCGGGCGAGGACCCAGAGGCGGTCGCGTTCACGGCGCACGATGGTGCGCTCCTCGCGGAGTCGAGCCAGCTCGCTCTCCAGCAGGTCGGCGGTGAGCACCTGGTCCACCTGCTCGAGCAGGGATCGGTTGCGCTGGAGTTCGGTGGCGGCAGCTTCGATTTCTTCCGCCAGCGCCTCGATGCGGGCGTGGGCACGGGCGAGGTCGGCCGTCGAGGCCGCCGTGCCGTCGGCGTGCCACTCGCTCTCCGCCTCCCGGACCCGGATCCGCAGTTCGGGGAGGGAGCCGTGGGCGGCCTGGAGTTCCCGCTCGAGATGCCTTGCCTGGCGCAGGGCCTCGAGCCGGCGTTCAGCGACTTCCACGGCCGAGGAGGGCTCCGTGCGCCCGTCCGCGCCGGACCCCGGACCCGGTGTCGGATGCGCCGGTGTCGGATGCGCCGTGAGTTCCACCCCCGGTCCCGCCTCCGGGGTTCCGCTCCCCGCCGCCTCCCGGGTAATGCGGCGAAGTGCGTCGTCAAGGGTCTCCCGCCGGCCCCTGGCCTCGGCGAGTCGGGTGCCTGCCTCTTCGAGCCGGCGCCTCGCGTCCTCCACCTCGCGGATGGCCTGCCGGCGGGTCTCCGCAGCGCGTCCCGCCTCCTCCAGGCGGGTCAGCAGGGGGGCGAGCGCCACGGCGGGTGCAGGGGCGGGGGTCGGGGATGCCGTCGCCGGGGCCGGATCCCGCTCGGGATCCGGGTCGGGATCCACGTCGGGACCCACGTCGGGATCCACGTCGGAATCCTGGTCGGGATCCCGGAAATCCTCGGCGCGCTGCAGTCGGTCGACGAGGGCCAGGATCGACCGGTTGATCCCCACGACGCGCTCTTCCTCCGCCCCGACGGCGGAATGCAGTCGCTCCAGTTCCCGCAGCCGCTCCCGCAGCCGCTCCAGGGACGTGGCGAGCCCCTCCCGGCCCTCCGTCACCCGTTCCGGGTGGAGCGGGAGCTCGGCCACGCACCGCCCCACCCCGGCAGAGGCCTCGCTCACCGCCCGGTCATGGGACCGGAGCCGGTCCTCGAGGGCCTGGGCCTCCGCGCGGCGCTCCGCCAGCGCCCGCTCATGCCCTGCCGCCGCCTCCCGGTTGCCGGCGCGGATCCGAATCGCGGCGGCCCCCAGGGCAACCGCTCCGACGAGCGCGCCCAGAACGATCCAGCTGTCGGCCGTCCCCCGGAGAAGGACGGCAATTGCCGCGAGGAAGACGAGCGCGGACATCCCCAGCAGAAGGCGCACCGTGGAGGCCGGGCGCAGCGGAGGCGGCGCCACCTCGGGGCGAGCGCGGTGGAGGGAGAGCCGTTCCTCGGCCTCCGCCCGCCTCGCCTCCGCGGCACTCCGCTCCACCAGCCGCGTCCGGAGCTCGTCCAGGGCCACCGCCCGAAGCGCTGCGAGGAGCTCGCTCCGACGGGGCGGCGCCAGCCACCGGCCGGCGTCGTCCAGCAGGGGGGTGGCCAGGTCCTCGACCTCCGCCTGCACCCGCACGGCCTCGCCGGCCAGCTCCCTGGCGCGCTGCCTTGCGTCTTCGGCGCCGGTGGCTTCGACCCGGAGCGCCTCCAGCTCTCCCCTGAGCTCCAGGATCCGGTCCTCCGAGGCCGATGGGGGGGGCACCCGGCTCCCTGCCTCCGAGACCGCCGCCTCGAACCGACGAACCTCCGCCTCGAGCCCCTCCTCGATCTCGAGAAGCTCCCGGCGGCGCTCCCGGGGTGACGCCGGCAGCGTCGCGAGCTCGGACGGGTCACCCGCCTCGCGCCGGAGCGTGTCCAGATGCCGGATGCGCGCGCCCAGCGGAAGCAGTTCCGCGGCCCGACGCACTCGCTCCGCGAGCTCGGCCCGCTCCCGCCGCAGGGCGGCCAGCCTCGCATCTCCCCAGTCCACGGCGTCCCGGGCCTCCCTCAGCTCCTGGTCCTTGCTCCGGGCCTCCCGCAGGTCGGCCGTGCGTTCCTCGATCTCGGTCCCCAGGGCCATGTCCCGGGTTCTCGACCTGCGATCCGGCCGCCAGAGCGCGTTCGCCCCGCCTTCGAGGGCGTCGGCAACGGTACGGGGCGGGGCCATGTCCCGGGTTCCCATCCCGGCAAGGATCCGGTCCCGGATCGCATTCCAGGCGTTGCCCTGCTGAAGCCGCGTGAGCTCGGGGAGGTCGATGGCGTGGACCTGCCGGTAGATCTCCCGGGGCACATGGTCGGCCGGCGGGAGGTGGGCATTTCGGAGATCCTCCTCGACATCGTTCCGGTACAGTCGGCCCCAGGGCGCGGCCAGTATCCGGCGGTGCGCGTGGAAGCGGCTGCCGTCCCGAGTCCGGAAGTCGCCCAGGATCTCCCCCTCGGTACCGTCCCATGGGGCCAGCGGATGGGCGTCCCGGCGGGCGGGATAGATGCCGTGCAGCAGGGTGCGGATCGCCTCGAGCAGCGTGGTCTTGCCCGCCTCGTTGGGGCCGGTCACCACGACGAAGCCCGGAAGGGGGTCGGGGCCGGTATCGATGTCGCGGAGGGGGCCGAAGGCGGGGATGCGAAGGCGTTCGATCCTCACGGGGCCTCCCCGCCCTGGAGGAAACGCTCCAGGAGTTCGAGGTCACCGCCCTCCAGGAGCTCCCGGAGGTAGGCGTCGAGGGCGGGGCGGTTTCCCGGTCCGAGGCCGGGGTGACCCGCGAGATCGTCGACGCCGAGCCCCAGCGCCTCCGAGGGCGACGGTCCGCCCGGGCGGACCAGGCTCTGCAGGAGGCGCAGGGTCTCGCCTGCCGCATCCTGGCGTTCCAGTGCGGGGCCCGGATCCAGCGCCGGCCGCAGCCCGGCGGTCCGGATCTCCACCTCGAGTGCCCCGAACAGGCGTCCCGCCTCCTCGGCAAGGGTGGCGTGCTCGGCGGCGTCCTGGAGCATGCGGTGAAGGGGGCAGGGCCCGGAGAGTTCCAGCCGGACCATCCATTCCGTGCCCGGAAGGCCGGGATCGCCGCGCCGGGCTGCCGCCCACGCGGTCTCGAGGTGGCGGAGGAGCGCGGCCAGCGTGCCGGCCTCGGAGAGCCCACGGATGACCAGGGTCTCCCATCGGACCGGCGCCAGGTCGACGAACGTCACGTCCGGCGCGGCGCCCGGCGCCGTGAGCTCCACGAGAAGGCCGCCCTTCGCCCCGGTCTCCCGGGGGGAGCGACCCTGCGTGTTCCCCGGGTAGTGGATCCCCGGAAGCGTGCTCAGGACCTGACGGAGGTGGATGTGCCCGAGCGCCCAGTAGTCGAAACCGGCTTCCCTGAGGCGGGGAAGTTCGGAGGGCGCATAGCGGTCATGGTCGTCGTCGCCTCGGGCGCCCCCCACCTGGGTGTGGAGGAGAGCCACGGACGGGACGCCCTTCCCGGAAGGGGGGCGGAAGCCCCGGGAAAGGTCCCGGTCCTCACGATCGGTCTCGTGACCTGCGCCCGTCACCGTCCCCACGACCCGACCGTCCCGCATCACCTGGACGGTGCGCGGCTCGGGACCCTCGAACCGGTGGATCTCCCCGGGCCAGTCCGTGCGGCCCCCCACGGTGGGGCCCGATGCCGGGTCCCTGGCGAAATCGGAGGCCGGATCGTGGTTTCCCGTGACATGAAGAAACGGGATCCCGGCTTCCGCGAGACCGGTGAGTTCGCGGGCGAGGAAGCGCTCCGTCGCCAGCGAGAGCCGTGCACCGTCGAAGAGATCGCCGGCCACGAGCACCGCATCCACCCTCTCCGTGCGGGCCAGCTCCAGACCCCTCCGGAGGGCCTCTCGCGATGCCTCGCGAAGACGCCGCCGGATTTCCGTGCTCCGGCCGGCGAAGAGGGTGTCCAGGTGCACATCGGCGAGATGGAGGAACCGCATGGGCCACGGGCATTGAGGGGACTGGCTGCGGACGCGTGTGCGTGCGCGAGGAAGAGCACGGGGACGGAGGCGCCGCAGGGGGCGCCGGACCGCAGACGAGGAACGTAGGGGATCGGACCGGACCCGCAAATGGGAGGAGGGGGCGTCCGTTCGCAAGGGCGTGCCGGCCTTTACTCCGTACCGGGGGGATGGTACGATTGCATCCAGTCCCGAATCCCGCAGGAATCCTCCCCGCCCGTGCCGCCCAGGCGTCTCGCGCCCGACGGGCCGAGGGTTTTCCGGCTTCAGAACCTCCTCGCCTCCCCCGGCACCGATCCCATGAGTGACACCACGGAAACCGCGGTGGAAAGACTTCGCCAGGAAACCCTCGAGCTCGAATCGGTCTGCAGCGAGATCGAGCGTCTTGTGGGCGCGGAGGAAGCCCCCCTGGCACGACGGTTCGCCGAACTCTTCCTCTCGAAGGCGCCTCCGGGCTTTCTCGGCGAGAGGAGCGCCGCACCCCTCGCGCACATGGTGCTCGGGAACTTCCGGTTCCTGCAGCGGGCCCGGCCGGGACGGGCGGACGTGGAGGTCCTGAACCCCGACGTGGACACCGAGGGATGGTTCTCGCCCGTCACGGTGGTCCGCACGAGCCTCTCCGAGCGGTCCTTCATCGTGGACTCGGTCCGGGAGTTCCTCCACGCCGAAGGCCTGTCCATCGGGGTCAATATCTACCCGGTGCTGCGGGTCGAGCGGGATGCGGAAGGGAACGTCACCTCCATCGGGCCCTCCCGGGAGGGAGGCACGCGGGAGTCCCTGGTCTACTGCGAGATCACCAGGGTGGCCGACCCGGCGCGCATCGCCTACCTCCAGGCGGAGCTTTCCCGGCGCCTCGAGGACGTGATGCGGGTCACCGACGACTTCGGCGCCATGCGGGAGGCGCTGGGCGCCACCATCGCCGCACTGGACGAGGCCGCGGAGAACCTTCCGCATCGAAGCGACGAGGTGGCCGAAATCCAGGCATTCCTCGAGTGGCTCGTGGAGGACGGCTTTGTCTTCCTCGGATACCGGGGCTACGAAATCGGGGAGGTGGACGGCGTCCCGTCGGTCGTCGTGGAGCAGGGCTCGGGTCTGGGGCTCCTGCGTGACGAGGAGGGTTCGACGTACTCGTCTCCGGTCCCCACTTCGCATCTGCCCGAGAAGCAGCGGCAGGCGCTGGAGAGCGGACCTCTCCTCATCATCTCCAAGACCAACGCCATGTCCACCGTGCACCGTCGTGCCCGCATGGACTACATCGGGATCAAGCGGCTGGACGCCAGGGGAAAGGTGGTGGGCGAGCGCCGGTTCATCGGGCTCTTCACATCGGTTGCCTACTCGGAGAAGGCGGACCGGATTCCCATCCTGCGCCAGAAGCTGGCAAGCATCCTGAAGGAATCCGGGGTGGTCAAGGGATCCCACGACTACAAGGAGATCCACACGATCTTCAACACCCTTCCAAAGGAGGAGCTGTTCCTGACCTCTGCGGAGGAGATCGGCGAAGACGTGCGGACGGTGCTCACCACCTTCGATTCGGACGAGGTCCGTGTCAGCCTGCGCCCCGACCCCCTCCAGCGGGGCGTGTCGGCCATGGTGATCCTTCCCAAGGAGCGGTTCTCGGGACAGGTCCGGAAGCGGATCGAGGAAGCCTTCGTGGAGGCCCTCGACGGAGAGGTCCTGAACTACCACCTCGCGCTGGGCGAAGGCGACCAGGCGCGTCTCCACTTCTACATGGCGGCCCCCGCGGAACGTCTCCACGCCGTGCGGGCCTCCGACCTCGAAGCCGTCATTCGACGCCTGACCCGGAGCTGGACCGACCGGGTGCGGGAGGGACTCGAGCGGGTTCGGCCTCCCGAGGAGGCCCGTCGGCTGGCCGATCGCTACGGCGAGGCCTTCCCCGGCGAATACCAGGCGGCCACCGAGCCGGGTGACGCCGTCCGCGACATCCTCGAGACCGAGGCCATGGTGGCGCTGAACCGCGATGTCGCCATCACCTTCCGCAACCCGGAAGCGGCGCCGGGCGTCGCCGAGGGCGAGGCGGTGACCGAGCTGAAGCTGCATCTGCGGGACGCCAGGCTCGTGCTCTCGGAATTCATGCCGATCCTCGAAAACTGCGGGCTTCGGGTCATCTCCGTGACCCCCTACGAGATCTGGGGGGAGGAGGAGGTCGAGTCGTTTCTCTATTCCTTCATCGTCCAGCGTCCCAACCGGACCCCCGTCCCCATCGAGGACGCAGGCAAGCGGCTCGCCGACACGATTCTGGCGGTTCGCGGAGGGGACGCCACGAACAGTTCGCTGAACGCGCTCGTGATCACCGCCGACCTGAACTGGCGCGAGGTCGACCTGCTGCGCACCTATGCGAGCTACGCCTTCCAGGCCGGCGCGGTGCCGAGTCGGCTCTCCCTGCCCGTGGCCCTCCTCAAGCACCCGGAGATCGCCACGCTCCTGATGGACCTCTTCCGCGCGCGCTTCGATCCTGACGGCCCCCGCGAGATGCTGGACCGCCAGGCCGCCGAGGCCCACGTGGTCAGTCGCTTCCAGGGGGCGCTCTCGGAGGTCTCCGTGCTCTCGGAGGATCGGGCCCTTCGCCAGCTGCAGAGCCTGATCCAGGCGACGCTCCGCACGAACTACTTCCGGACCGGTGGAGCCGTTCCGGCCATCCGCTCTGGCGGGGTGCCCTACGTCTCGCTCAAGTTCGACGCGACCCGGATCGAGGGGGGGGAGAAGAGCCGCCTCCGCTACGAGGTCTGGGTTCGCTCCTCCCGGATGGAAGGGATTCACCTGAGGGGTGCCAAGGTGGCAAGGGGGGGGATCCGCTGGTCGGATCGGCCCGACGACTTCCGGACCGAGGTCCTCGGACTCGTGAAGACCCAGATGGTCAAGAACGCGGTCATCGTGCCGGCCGGTTCCAAGGGCGGGTTCGTGACGCTCTGCTCCCTGGAGCCGGAGGCCATGGCCGACGAGGCGAGGGAGCAGTACAAGACCCTCAT
>REBP01000007.1 GCA_007692665.1 Gemmatimonadales bacterium
ATAAAAACATGGTGTTGCACGAGGGGGGGGCGGGAGTCGGGAGCGTGGGACCCGAGCGGATCCCCCCAACAGCGTGGTCGCCGTCCCGTCGCTGCTGTCCCAGACTGGGACACTGTGTCCGATGGGGCTGGGCGAGGCCCGCTCCTGGCCGGTCGGGATCGACCCGGAGCTGGTCGGGTCTCCGTCCCCGCTGCGCCCTTCGACGAACAAAACGAAAGCGGGCGACGGACCCGGTGGATCCGCCGCCCGCCCTCAGGCCAGGTCAGGGTCGCGAGCTCAGAAGCTCACGCCGACCTCGAGGATCAGGCCCTTGAAGACCGGATCGCGGCCTACGTCCACGGCGTTGACAACCCCGATGGTCTCGGGCTGGAACCCGGAGGCGGACTGGTAGACGTACTCCGCCTTCATGAGGATGTTGTCCGTGATCCAGAGCCCACCTCCGATCTGGATTCGGCTCACTTTGCCGTCGTTGTTGTCAGCGAGGAACTTGCTGTAGTCGATGGCGCTGTAGCGGCCGGAGAGGTAGACAGGGGCGTCTGCCAGGTACTGGGTGGCCTCCACGGCGTAGTACGTCCACTCCTCGTCTCCCTTGCTCACGCCCGGGAGGGCCGGGTTGGCTCCGCTCCCTTCCGCTCCGCCGAAGAAGGCAGCCAGGCGGTTGCCCGGAAAGAGCGTTGCGATGGCATTCAGCTCCCAGGCGGCAAGCTCACGTCCGTCGCCGGGGCGCGCCTGGCCGGGGCCTTCGCCGTCGCCCGAGCCGTCGTTGTGCAGGTTCCAGACGGCTCCGTAGGAAGAGCCCAGGCGCTCGCGTCGGAACATGTTCGTACCCCGGGCGATCCCCACATCGTGGGAGACATTGTAGTAGGAGCCGGAGAGATAGATTCCCTCGATGGCGTCCAGCCACACCTTGGCGCGATAGGAGTAGCCTCGGGCATCCCGGAAGTCCTGCTCCGGCGCTCCGATCCCACCTCCCACCATGAGGCCCATGCCTTCACGGTTCAGGTAGATCTCCATGCCCGGCTCCACACCGACCGGCGAGGCCACGGGGTTCCCCACCAGCGGGTTCCGGTGGGTGTCGGCATTCAGGGTGCGGGTGAACTGGTGCTCCCCGAAGTTGGCATAGAAGTTTCCGGCCTTCACGTCCACGTGCTCGAAGACCGGGTTGAGGAAGTCCAGGGGGGATCCGTCCGGCATCTGACGGATGTACATGTAGCCCTGGTGCCCCCACCACAGGGTCGGGTGACGCTGGGTCGCCAGAAGGCCGTCAAAGAAGACGTCGATGTCCTCTCCGATAGTCATCTGGAACTCGAGGTTGGCAAACGAGGTCTGCATTCCGGGCCCGAGCTTGGGCGGCTCCACGAAGGCCGAGCCGTTCCAGACGAAGACGTCCTCCTGGCTGATGATCTGGACACGGCCGACGGAGTGAAGGCCAAGGGAAAGCGTCAGGTTCTCATGCTGTCCAACCTGGATCCCCCGGCGATTGTAGTCGGGCTGCTGCGCGTCGAGCGAGGCCGGTACGGTGAACGGGACGACCAGGGCCGCGAGGGCAGCCACGGTAAGAAGCCGCGAAGAATGCGACATGCTCGTATCCTCATCATTGTAAGGGCAGTGCTGAAGGGTCGGCGGTCCTTCAAGATGGGGCCGATCCCCCCCGAGTGGTCCGCACAAAGGAGCAAACCCGGTGCCACCCCGGTCCGTGTACGCAGGTGGGCTCACAAAACCATGCCATGCATGGACTTGCGCGTACAGGTCAGCCATGGAAAGGGCGCAGGTCAGGCCGACGAGGGTCCCCCTGAGCGGCCCTACTGACCCGTTATAGGACAATAGGACTCAGCGCGGAAGCCGAACCAGCGCTTCGGCGAACCGGTCCACCTCGTCGGGGGTGTTGTAGAAGTGCGGAGAGACCCGGACGTGCCCGGGGCGGTGGTCCACGATGATCCCCTCGGCCGCCAGTTCGGCCACCATGGCGGCGGGGCGAGGGTGCTGCACCATGACCAGGGCCGTGCGCGCCGCGGGATCGGCCGACATGGTCATGCCGAAGCCGGCGGCGGAGAGCCCCGAAACCAGCCGGTCCGTCAGCGCCCGGTTCGTCGCCTCGATTCGGGCCATCCCCACCTCGTCCACGATCTCCTGCCCCCCCTGCGCCATGTGCACGGTGGCCAGCGCCGGGGTTCCCATCTCGAAGCGGCGGGCGTCGGCGCGGAAGTCGAAGGCCTCCAGGTCGAAGTCGAACATGTTCTCGGCGGCGAACCACGACGTGATGCGGGGGCGAAGCGAGGGAATGAGCCCCTCGCGCACGTACAGGTAGGCGAGGCCGGGGCCGCCCAGGAGCCACTTGAGGGGGCCGGTCGTGTAGACGTCGATGCCGGCGGTGCGAACGTTCAGCGCCACCTGGCCGGCGCCCTGGTAGCCGTCGATGAGGGAGATGGCGCCGGCGTCCCGGGCAATCTGTCCGAGCGCCTCCAGGTCCTGCCGGAAGCCGGTGGTGAAGAAGACGTGGGAGGTGGCGAGAAAGGCCGTGCGCTCGTCGACGGCTTCGGCGAACTGCTCGGGGCGGATGCCCACGCCGTCCTCGCTCCGGAGCACCACGAGTTCCACGTCGGGCTTGGCGGCGAACTGGTAGCCCAGCGTCGGGAAGTCCAGTTCGGTCATGACGACCCGGGGCCGGGCCCGCCAGTCCACGCTCTCGGCCACCGATGACAGCGCCACCGAGGTGGAGGGGGACAGCGCGATCTCGTGATGCGCGGCGCCGAGGAAGGTGGCGACCTGCCCCCGGAGGCCGTCCAGGCGTCCCATCCAGTGCTCGTACCAGGCCGATGCGCCCATGGTGTGCCACAGTTCGGTGAACTCCCCCAGTCGCGCCTCGGCGCGATGCGAGAGCGCCCCCAGCGAGCAGGAGTTCAGGTACGTGTGGGTGTGGAGGATGGGGAACTCCGCGCGGATGCGGGCGAGTTC
>REBP01000233.1 GCA_007692665.1 Gemmatimonadales bacterium
ATGCGGTCGTCGAAGATGCGAGGCTCCCCTTCGTGATGCGAAGAGGCGAGGGCGGCGGAGGAGGGATCCTTCCTGGCCGGCATGGGCTGGCTCCTGGTACGGGATGTGGAAAAGGGGGTGGAAATGATGTGGACTGGGCGTCCCGGGATGTGGAAAGCGCTGCAAGTTCCACTCGGGACCGCGGGTATGCCGTGGAAATCTCCGGGGGAGGATCCGGGCGCATACCACTGAATCCAGTAGCGACCCTCATACTACGGCACCATATGTAGGGGGTCAAGGGTCATGTCACGCCATGTCAGCATCGCCGTCACATCCTGCGGCCGACCGTCGCCGGTCGTCCGGCGGCGGGCCCCTGGCTCCTCGCGGACGAGCGTCCCCGCGACCTCAGAACGACCACCCCATGGCCGCATAGACGGAGGCGCCCGGTCGTTTCCAGGAGGTCTCTCCCGCCCCGCCGCCTGCCACCCCCGAGAGGTGCATGCCCTGCAGCGGCACCGCAACGCCCACGCGCAGGAGCGCCTGCGACTGGAAGAGAAGCGAGTGAACCACCGCGATCTCCGCCCCCATCGAGGCCAGCGTGCGACCGGCGCTCTCCCCTTCCCCGAGGGCCGAGGCCCCTCCCACCGTCCCCGCCACCCCGGCCGCATCCCCCCATAGCGAGCCCGCGATGCGGTCGGCGTGGACGGGAAGAACCCCTGCCCCACGGTGCACGATGGCCAGGGGTACCCGAAGTTCGGCGCCGGCGCCCCAGGCCCGATCTCCCCCGCGGGTGCCCGCCTCGTAGCCCCGGACCTGGAAGACGCCGGGGATCCGGTCCCATGTCGCACCCAGGGGGCCTCCCCCCCCGCCCCCGCCCCCGCCGACGCGCAGCGTCGCTGCCCCCGCCCCCGGGCCTTCCGCCGCTCCAGCCGCGCCCCGCAGCGCCAGCACGGGCGGAGCCCCGCCGGAGGCGGCGATTCCCCGGTCACCGAGGGAATGGAAGCTTCGGAGCGACAGGACGGCGTCGGCCAGGGACGCATCCCTCCCGGCCACGCCCCTCAGGGAATCCGGAAGCCCGGTTTCCTGCCGAGCCCGGAGGCGAAGGGTCACCTGGCTCCCCTGCTGGGGGCTCGGGTGGAAGGCATGGCTCCGCGCCGTCGTCCGGGCGAGGGTCGCCCCCAGCTGAACGAACTCCCGTACCGGACGCGCCAGGGCCGCCCGGTTCGAGAGGCTCCCGCCTTCCTCCAGCACCTGGATCTCCTGACGGATTCCCGAAAGGTCGAGAAGCGCCCGGTGCGAGGACCGGAATCGAGGGCGAAGGAGCGACGCCGACACCCCGGCGCTTCGCTCCCGGCTCGCGAGGTACAGGAAAGGCGACGCCCCGTCCGCGGCGGCCGGGCTGCCGGGGGCCTGCACCCGGGAAAGGGCGTCCCACCGCTGCCCCACCGAGGCACCCAGCACGGGGTTCCCGAGCCCCGCCCACGCCCACGACGCCGCGCCCTCCCACCGGCGCCCCGGGCCCCCGAGCGGGAAATCGACCCGGAGGTCCCACCGGTTCCGGTCCACGGCGTCGGCAGCCCAGCTCTCGAAGCCGAGGGTGGGCGCGAGAACCCTGGCCCCGCCCAGCGTCCCGGCAGCCTGCGCCGCAGGAAGCCAGTGGCGGGGACGGAGCGTCGAGATCGGAGACCAGGGGCGGACCTCCCCCTCGAGCCGCCCCAGGTGCCCGTCGGCCATGGCCCCCGCCGCGGGATCCCCCTCCCCGCCATGGGCGTGGTGCCGGGGGGCCAGGGGGAGGGGCGTGAACCCCCCGGGCCCGGCCACCGCCCGCGTCTCCGCCTCGCCGAGCGGGAGGCGGGCCAGCTCCCACCCGTCGGCGGTGAGAAGGGAGAAGAGCACGTGACGTCCGTCGGGAGCGACCGTGGGGAACACCCCTGCCGTCACCAGGTCGGAAAGCTGGCGAATCCCGGATGCCGGGAAACCGTCGGCGCCGGCGGTGCCGACGTAGAGGTTCGCGACGCCGCTTCGCTCCGAACTCCAGACCACGTGCATTCCGTCGGGCATCCATGCGGTGCCGTGCACGGGCGCCCGGCCCTCCGACACGATGCGGATCACCGGTTCGGCAGGCGTGCGCCCGGCGCCCGCGGCACCTTCCTGCGGGGTCACCTCCACGATGGCCACGGCCCAGTTCCCCCCGGCGGTCCAACGGGTGAGCGCGAGCCTCGTGCCGTCGGGAGACCAGCGCGGGTGGGCCCAGTGGACGCCGGGGTCGGCCTCCGCGAGGGTACGGACGAGGTCGCCCTCCTCCGAGATCAGCACCAGCCGGTGAGATCCCGCCTCCTCGAGGACCGCCGCCAGGAGGCCTCCCTCCGGGTGGGCGTCGGCCATCGCCACCCGGAGACCACGGGTGACCTGGTGCCGACCACCGTCGGGGGCGAAGCGCCAGAGGTCCGAACGGATCCGGTACCGGTCCACGTACTCCGGCTGCGCGGTCCAGAGGCTCCCGTCAGCCCCCCACGAGAGGGGTGACGCCATGTGGAGGGGGCCCAGGACGCGGTCCTCCGCCCTGTCACCCTCACCCCCGGCCCCACGCAGTACGACGGAAGCTTCCGTGCGTCCGTCGGACCGCACCCAGGCCATGGCGCCGTCGCCGGGGCGGAAGACCGGGTAGAGGCCGACACGCGCACCTGCCGTCAGCAGTTCGGGGGCCGGAGCCAGGGCACGACTGCGCACGACCTCCTCCAGCTCCCTCGCGTCTCTCTCGAGTTCGGCGATCCAGGTGGCGTGGAGCGCGTCCAGGGGCCGACCGAAGGCCTCCCGGGCGGTCGCGTTCAGCCGGAGCGGGTTGATGCGCCGGGCCTGGCGCCGGAAGAAGTCCCCGACGGCGTCCTCGCCCTCCGTCTCGGCAAGGTGATGGAAGAAGGGTCCACCCCATGCGTAGGGTCGCTCGCCCCCGGGAAAGACCGGGGAGCTTCCCATCACCTGATCGATGCGTTCTCCCTCGCCGGCCAGTACCCTGGCCCTGAGGATCGCATCGAAGCGCGCCCCGTGCATCCGGCCCCCGTCGGTTCCTGCCGATTCCGAATGGACCGCCACGCCCTCCACCGCCCACGTGGGGAGTGCGAACGCGGGAAAGTTGGGCCACGCGAGGGGGGCCCTGCCGAGGAGCAGGCGGCCCGCGCGTCCGAGGGGCCCCGTGAGCTCCAGGTGCAGGATGTGGACAACCTCATGGGTGACCACGAGTTCGAGCCAGTCGTCGAACGGGATGGCCCCGGGACCCTCCACCGGCGGGCGGGCCCAGATGATGATCCGGGGATAGGGCGAAGCCCGCGCAAACCCGTTCGAGAGGTCCACGTGGTCCGTCACGACCAGCTGGATCCGCTCCCCCGGGCGGGCGCCGAACCCCTCCAGTCGCGCCATGGCCCGCTCCCCTCGTTCCGCGGCCCGGAAGGCCACCTCTTCCACCCCCTCGTGAAACACCACCTGGAAGTTCGGGGTTTGAAAGGTCAGCCACCGGGCATCGGGCGGAGGCGCCTGGCCTGCTGCACCCTCCGGAAGGGCGAGTGGGAGTGCCACGACCAGGGCCAGGACCGAGACCAGGACCGAGGCCAGCGCCAGGTCCACGGCCCGGCGCCGTGGCACGGCCCGTGCAGGTCCGGGGAAGCGGCCGTGGCCGGCGACCGGGTGATTCTCCGGCTTCGTTCCAGTACCGCATTCCAGCTTCCGCATCCGTGCCGACCCTCCCTCTACAGGACGTTTCCATGCGCCAGAACGACCTTCAGCGAGCCGCCATCATGGCCCTCACCGCCGCCGGCTCCACCGCCCTCAAGCGATGGGTGGGCAACCGCCGACCCCGAATGGGCCGCCTCCTCCGCGGAGCCGCGGCAGGCGCCGGGGCTGCCGGAGTCCTTGCGGCGTACCGGGCCCTCACTCGCCAGCACCAGCCTGCATCCGGGGAGCTCGTGGACGAAATCCTCGCCGGCGCCGGCAAGGGTGTAATCTACACCGCCATCCTGGATCCGCTTCTTCCCGGTCCGCCCCTGCTCCGGGGGGCCACGCTGGGCTCGGTGGAGTACCTCGCGGCACCGTGGGGAGGGCTGCTCCGGAAGATGTCCCACCTCTCCCCCGTGGAACGGATCCCCATCGTCGGCGCCCTCATGGACGCCGGGGAAGCCGAGGACGACCCGTTCCTGGCGTATCTCGTGTTCGGACTGGCGCTGGGCCTGCTCAGCGGAGACGACGAGGAGGGGGAGGGCTGACCACGACGGGGATGCGGTGACCCCAGCGCCTCGCGGGCCGTTCGTCGCCGGGCAGCGTCCAGGCCTCGCCGCAGTCCACGAAGGCCCCGGTCTCGTCGATCCCCCGGGGTGACGAGGCCGGCGCGTCGGGCCCCACGATCCCCAGGAGGATGGCGTCCTCTCCCCAGTTCCGGATCCAGCAGAAGGCCTCGGGCCTGGACCGGAGGATCCCCGGAAGATAGCGTGGGGAGATCCCGTCGACGCGGTCGACGAGGAGGTAGCGGGCCCCGAGTTCCCCGGCCTGGTCCAGGAGGCGATCAGGGTCGTCGAAGAAGGGAAAGACCCGTCCGGGAGTGCCGCCCAGCGCGTGGAAGATGCGGGGCTTCCGGTTGATGACCACGGCGTCGCCGGGAAGATTGGCGCCGGCCCATGCCGCCGCATCCCGGAACCGCTGGAAGGGGGGCCCGTGGCACGCGAACGGGTCCGCCAGCCCCCACTCCCTGCAGGCCGCCGCCTGCTCGGCCCGCCCCAGGAGGCCGGGAGCCGCGGGAAGGAGCAGGAGGAGCAGCGCCGGAACGCCCAGCGCCCACGCGGCCCAGGGGGGCAGGAGGCGCCCGGTCGTCCTCGCGCGGAGACCGTCGAGACCGGCGCACACCGCCTCCGCTCCCCAGAAGAGCAGGAGCGGATAGAGGGGAAGCACGAACCGGTCGCCGGACCAGACTTCGGGCCAGACCAGCACGAGGCCTCCGTAGAGGGGGAGGAAGAGTTCGGCGAGCCCGCCCTGGCCCCGGACGACGCGACGCCCCCACCCCACCAGGCCGAGGGTCAGGATGACCACCCCGAGGAAGGCCACCGGCCCGGGAGGGAGAGAGCTCCCCCACCACTCCCCGCCGAGCACGCTTGTCACGTAGAATTCGAGGTTGGTCCACGCACGTCCCGCGAGCCCCGCGACCCCGATGGTTCCCAACCCGGGGTCGTAGGGGTTCGCGAGCCAGAACTCGTCCTGGTAGGCCCCCTCTCCCGCCGCCCGGCCGCGGAGTATCCAGAGCAGGACCGGAAGGGCCGCCACGGCCACCGCGCTCCCCAGGGCTCGCCACCGCCGCCCCCACGCCAGCATGACCAGGAGGCCGAGGAGGAGGGGGAGTCCCGCTGTCCTCGTGAAGAGGGTCAGAAGCGCGGCCCCCGCCGCCACCGCGAGCCAGATCGCTTCGCGGGAGGAATCGGTCCGGGCCGGCGGCTCTGCCGGGAACCGCACCCGCAGCCACAGCCCCGCCCGATCCGCACTCCAGAGCGCCAGGAACACCGCCACCAGGAAGAGGGGCTCGGAGAGGATCCACCGCGAGGCCTCCACCCACCCCGTCGCCAGCACCGTCGCGATCGCCACGCCGGCACCGAAGGCGGGACCGCGCCGGGCCCCCGCCCACGCGAAGACCAGCAGCCCGGCCGTCGCCACGAGAACGGCGGACAGCAGCTTGAAGGCCCCCCAGGTGGAGGCGCCCGCAGCCATGAGGAGCGCCAGGAGGAGTGGGTAGGCCGGGGGGTACTTGGCGTGGGGAGGCTCGAAGGGGTCCCAGAGTTCCGTGTAACCGGTGCCCGCGGCCAGCGAACTCGCCAGGGAGAGATAGGCCGCATTGTCCCCGCCGGAGTGGGGTGCGGGAAGGTGGACCGCCCAGAGAACGAGGCCGTGGACCAGCAGAAGCAGGCCCCCGGCAAGCCACCACCGCATCCCGGCGTTCACGCCGTGTCCACCCTCTGTTCCCCCGGCATCCTCCGCGTTGCCGGGGTCGTTGCCGGGGTGAAGGACCCGAGGACCCGGGGCCCCGAGGCTCCGGTGACCTGCGGGAGGGAGCCGGGGATGCGGAGAAGGTGGGCCCAGGCGAGGAGGGCAAAGGCCGCCGCCTCCCGCGCATCCGGGTCGATCCCCAGCGCCTCCGCCCCGGTGAGCACGGGCACCGGTCCCACCTCGCGGGCGAGCGCCGCCCCGATGGCCCGCACGAGGGTGGAATGCCGGGCGCCCCCCCCGGTGAGGACCACCTCGTCGACCTCCGCCACCGGCAGGTACTCCCGGTAGCTCCGGGCCACGGAACGGGCCGTGACCTCCACCAGCGTCGCCAGGAGATCGTCCGGCGCGAGGTCCGGGTGGTCCCGCAGGATCTCCTCCATGCGTGCGTCCCCGAAGCGCTCCCGCCCCGTGGAGCGGGGGGGCGGCTCGTCGAGGAAGGGATCGGCGAGGAGCGCGTCGAGGAGCGCCGGGTGGACGGTTCCCCGGGCGGCTCGGCGGCCGTCCATGTCGAAGGGGAGCGCCATTTCCGGGCCGTCCCCACCGCGCGTCCGCATCCACGCGGCGTCCAGGAGCGCGACGCCGGGGCCGGTGTCGAAGGCCCGGACGCGGTCCGGCTCCCCGTCTGCCGGCAGGAAGGTCACGTTCCCCATGCCGCCGAGGTTCTGGAGGGCCCGCCCCACGCCGGGGCGGTGAAGGAGCACGCGGTCGGCCCAGGGCACGAGGGGAGCGCCGTGTCCCCCGGCCGCCATGTCCCGGGCCCGGAAGTCGTGGACCACCGCGATCCCGGTGCGCTCGGCCAGCGTGGCGGGGTCGCCGAGCTGGAGGGTCCAGCCGCGGCCGCCTGCCGCCGGGGGCTCGTGCCAGATCGTCTGCCCGTGCGACCCGATGGCGTCGACCTCTTCGGGCGCGACGGCGGCGCCCCGGAGCAGCTCGAGGAACGCCGACGCGAAGCCCTCGCCGAGGGCCACATGCAGCCGCGAAAGTGCGCGGGCATCGGCCCCTCCGGGCGTCATGGCGCGTCGCATCTCCCCCAGGACCCCCGCGTCCCACGGGAAGGTCCCGAAGGCCACCACCTCCCAGCGGAGTGCGTCGGGACCCGAGCCTTCGACGCGCAGGAGAAGCGCATCGATGCCGTCCATGGAGGTCCCCGACATGAGCCCCCCGACCAGGCGCGAGCCGGAAACGGGCGTCACGGCGCCCCTTCCCCGCCGGCGGCGATGCCCTCGATTCCGGCAACTCGCCCTCCCGCCCGGGCGATCTCGGCCTCGGCCGCCTCCCGGGGGACCCCCAGGTGCCCCATGACGAGGGCCGTCTTCACCCGGCCCCCGGCGTCGTGGAGGAGCCTTCGGGCCTCGGCGGCCTCCACCCCCAGCGTGGCCCGGAGGATGCGCTCCCCCCGGTCCTGGAGCTTGGCACAGGTGACCTGGAGGTCGACCATGAGGTTCCCCCAGGTCTTCCCCGCGAGGACCATGGCGCCGGTGGTCAGCGTGTTCAGGACGAGCTTCGTGGCGGTGCCGGCCTTCATGCGGGTGGAGCCGGTGACGATCTCGGGTCCGGTAAGGGGCGCGATGACGACGTCATGGAGCGCCTGGAGCGCGGGAGGCGGCGGCGTGCAGAGGAGGAAGCCGGTGCGGGCCCCGAGTTCCCGGGCCCGGGCCAGCGCCCCGTGCACGTAGGGGGTGGTGCCGGAGGCGGCGATGCCCAGGACGAAGTCCCCGCTCCGCACCCCGCGGGCCTCGAGGTCGCGGGCGCCGTCCTCGGGGCGGTCCTCCGCGCCTTCCCGGGCCCGGACCAGCGCCTCGTATCCCCCGGCGATGATCCCCTGCACGAGGTCCGGCTCGGTGCCGAAGGTGGGGGGCATCTCGGCGGCATCGAGGACCCCCAGGCGCCCGCTGGTCCCGGCCCCGACATAGAAGAGCCGCCCGCCCGCCGCGAAGGTGGAGGCCACGAGTTCCACGCCCCGGGCGATGGCCTCGCTCTCCGCCGCCACCGCCTCGGCCACGGTCCGGTCCTCGGCCTGGATCAGCGCCACCAGCTCGCGCGCCGACAGCCGGTCCAGGTTCCGGCTTCGGGGGTTCCGCTGTTCGGTGAGGCGGTCGTCGAGCATGGCGGGATCCGGGGGTCGGGTGTATGGTTTGCCGGCCGCCCGTGCCGGCGGCTCGAAGCTAACCATCCGTGCATGGAGACGCATGACCCCGACGCCCCCCCGCAACGCCTCGACCGCCCACCCGACGGCCGACCCCACCTCGGACCTGCTTGTCCGCGCGAGGCACCTTGCCCCCGAACTCGTGGCGCTCCGCCGGGAGTTTCACCGGCACCCGGAACTGTCCTTCCAGGAGCACCGCACCGCGGCACGGGTGGCGGAGGCGCTGCGCGGCATGGGGTACGAGGTCCGGACCGGGGTGGCGCGCACCGGGGTCGTGGCCGAGCTTCGGGTGGGTCCGGAGGGGGGGGCGGACGCCGGCAGCAGCCGCACCGTGGCCCTTCGCGCCGACATGGACGCGCTCCCGATCCAGGAGGCCAATGCGCACGACTTCGTCTCCGAGACACCGGGGGTCATGCATGCCTGCGGCCACGACGCGCACGTGGCGGGCCTCCTGGGCGCCGCCCGCCTGCTCGCCGACCTCCAGCGGGAGGGGCACCTTCCGACAGGCCGGGTTCGTCTCCTCTTCCAGCCGTCGGAAGAGACGATGGATGCGGAGGGGAAGAGCGGGGGCCGGAGGATGGCAGAAGAGGGCGCCATGGCGGGGGTGCACGCCGTCGTGGGGCTGCACGTCGGCGCCCACCTCGAGTGCGGGCGGGTGTACCTCGCGCCGGGCCCCTTCTTCGGGGGCGCCGACACCATCCACATCCGGGTGGAGGGGCGGGCCGCCCACGCCGCGCGCCCCCACGAGGGGGTGGACGCCCTGGTCCTGGCAGCCCAGGGCGTGCTGGCCGCCCAGATGGCCGTGTCCAGGCGCATCGCCCCGGAGCGGCGGGGTGTCGTCTCCCTCGGGACCATCCGGGGGGGCGTGGCCCACAACATCGTCTGCGACCGGGTGGAGATCGAGGGAACGCTCCGCTACTTCGAGCCCGAGGTCCGGGCAGCGCTCCGGCAGGCGGTGACCGAGGCCTTCACGGCCCTCGAGACCCAGGGGGCCACGGTGCAGGTGACCTTCGTCGACGGCTACCCCCCGGTGGTGAACGACGCGGCGACGACGACAAGGGTGAGGGCGGCCTCGGCGCGGGTGGCCGGGGCCGGCGTGCTCATGTCGGAGGAGGCCTCGGAAGCCGCCATGACCGCCGAGGACTTCTCGTTCCTCGCCGCCCGGGCGCCGGGCGCGTTCTTCTGGCTCGGTGCCGCCCTTCCCGACGCCCGGGAACACCATCATCCCCGGTTCGACATCGACGAGGAGGTGATCCCCCTGGGGGCCGCCCTCCTGGCCGGTGCGGCCATCGAACTGCTGAACCCCGAACCCCGTTGATCCATGCGCCTTCGTGACCTCGCTCCGTTCCCCGCCCTCCCCCCCCGGGGCGCCGTCCGCGCCGGTGGCGCCGCTCGCCTCCTTCTCCTGGCCGGGACGCTCGGCCTCGGCGCCGCTCTCTCCGCCTGCGGAGGCAGCGACACCCGGGCAACGCCGGCCATGGCCCCGGAGGACGTGCCCCGGGCCGCCATCGTCTTCCCGGACGGCTGGCGGTTTCCCGCCGACGACCTCCCGGTGACGGGACGGGGGGGTGCGGTGAGCACCACCGACGAGCTGGCCACGCAGGTGGGGGTGGAGGTTCTCGAGGAAGGCGGCACAGCCATGGACGCGGCCATCGCCGTCTCCTTCGCCCTCGCCGTCGTGAACCCCTCGGCCGGGAACATCGGGGGGGGCGGCTTCATGGTCACCCGCCTCGCCGACGGCACCACCAGTGCACTGGACTACCGGGAGAAGGCGCCCCTCGCCGCCACCCACGACATGTACCTCGATGCCCGGGGCGAGCTCACCGACGCCTCGGTTCTCGGTCACCTGGCGTCCGGGGTTCCCGGGACCGTCATGGGGATGTGGGAAGCGCACCGGCGCTACGGCACCCTGCCGTGGGAGCGACTCGTGCGTCCCGCGGTGGAGCTCGCCGACGGCTTCGAGGTCCACGAGCGCTACGCCCGCTCGATCCGGGGATCCCGGCGGTCGCTGGAACTGTTCGAGACCACCGCGGCCACCTTCCTCCCCGGCGGGGAGGTGCCCGAGGTGGGGAGCACCTTCCGCCAGCCGGAGCTGGCGGCCACGCTCCGTCGCATCATGGAGGAGGGCCCCGACGGGTTCTACCGCGGCGAGACCGCAGACCTCATCGTGGCCGAGATGGAACGCGGGGGCGGGATCATCACCCACGAGGACCTCGCGGGGTACGACGCCCGGTGGCGCGACCCGGTGACCTTCACCTACCGCGGGTTCACCGTCACTTCCATGCCCCCGTCCTCTTCCGGGGGACCCACCATGGCGCTCATGGCCCACATGCTGGAGCCCCACGATATCGGGGCCATGGGATTCCAGTCGGCGGATCACGTGCACATCTTCGCCGAGGCGGCACGCCGCGCCTATGCCGACCGCAACCAGGTCCTCGCCGACCCGGATTTCGTCCGCATCCCCATGGACCGCATGGTCTCGCGGGAGTATGCAGCCGAGCGGGGTGCCGACATCAGCATGGCCGGCGCGACGCCCTCCTCGGACGTGGGGCCCGGACTGGAGATCGGGGAGTCGGTGGAGACGACCCACTATTCCATCGTGGACCGGATGGGGAACGCCGTTGCCGTCACGACGACCATCAACTCCTCCTTCGGGAGCAAGGTGACCGTGGCGGGCGCCGGCTTCCTGCTGAACAACGAGATGGACGACTTCGCGGCCCGCCCCGGGTTCCCCAACCAGTTCGGGCTCGTGCAGGGCGAGCAGAACGCCATCGAGCCGGGAAAGCGCATGCTCTCGGCCATGACCCCGACCGTTGTGGCGACACCGGAAGGCGAGCTCTTCATGGTCACCGGCACCCCGGGGGGCTCCACCATCATCACCACGGTGCTCCAGACCGTCATGAACGTCGTGGACTTCCGGATGAGCGTGAGCCAGGCCGTGAACGCGCCCCGCATTCACCACCAGCACCTCCCGGACCAGCTCTACTGGGAGAATGCCGCCCTCGGCGCCGACGTCGTGGAAACCCTCGAGGCGCGGGGCCACACGATGTCCCAGCGCGGCGGCACGTCGGGCGACGTGCAGGCCATCCTCCGTCTCCCTGACGGGACGCTCTCGGCGTTCTCGGACCGCCGGCTGGGAGGCACGGCCGTCGCGCTTCCCTGACCCCCCACGGAGGCCTCCCGTCGCCGTCGTCCCAGGGGCCCGGCGTCGTCACCAACAGCCTTCGCGAACAGTCCCCGACGCGACGCGGACAGACCCGGGCAGCGCACGCGAAAAGGGGGCAGGGCCCGCAATGGACCCTGCCCCCTTCTTCGTCCCGCCGTGATCGATGCCCGGATCACGCCGTCAGTTCACGGCGTCAGTTCACGGCGTCAGTTCACGACCATCGGAGAGTCGAGACGCACCGTGACCTGGGACCCCTGTGCAAGGACCGCATGCCCGTCGCGCGTGGTAAGGGCGATGCCCAGCCCGGCGGCCGCTCCGGCCGCGGCTCCCGTCACCGTCGACCGGGTGTCCCGACCGATGACCTGGCCGATGATGGCTCCGGCCGCGGCGCCGGTGGCCACCTTGGCCACGGACCGCTGACCCGAATCACGCGCCTCGGACTTGAGGTCGGTGGACTCGATCCGGCCGTTCAGGTTCTGCTGCGTCCCGCTGACCTGGACGGACGAGATCCGGATTCCCAGGACCGCTTCCTCCTCGGCGCTCCTGCTCTCGCGCGAGTCGGTGACGACGCCCCGAGCCGTCGCGCCTGCCGGGATCAACGCCCCGTTGTCACCACGAACGTCACGCACGAGTCGCAGCGAAACCGGGTCACCGGCCTTGTGCGTGCTGGTGGACACGGTCTCCGTCACCTCGAACACGAGGAGGGTACCCGACGGAAGCGCCGGGGCGGAGGCGGCAGGGGCTGCCGACGAAGTCGCCGGAGTCCGGGGGGTTGCCGAGGGGGCAGCCGGCGAGGTCGCCGGTGGGGCGGCCGCCCCTGCAGATCCGCGCGGTGCTTCCGCGCCGACCGTCTCGTCGCTCGTCGGATCCTGGCCCTCCGGCCCCTCGGCGGCGTCGGAATCTCCGCCGCAGGCGCCGACCATCAGCGCGAAGACCAGCCCCAGCGCCACCCGCCCTGAAGTGGTGGTGCCGGAATATCCTGAACGCATACCTCTGAACGTCTTCATGCTGGAACTCCTTGGGTTGAGATTCCCGGCGATACCCGCGGTCAGGGAACCCTGTCCGGAGGTGAAGCCGAGGCCACACCCCCTTCACAGGGTCCGGACCGATGCCGGGACCCTCGAAAGGGGCAATGCACGTGCCACACAACGGAAAAGCCCGGAACCACGGGGGTTCCGGGCTTCTCCCCTCCCCCGGACAGCGATCCGGGGGAAAAACCTGCCTGTTTCCGGGGAAGGGGATTCCGGTCGAGGGCGCCAGGTGCAGCGCCCTCGACAGGAAGCCGTCGGGTCAGGGGCGGGCAACCACCAGCGGCGCGTCGAGACGCACGGTGATGCGAGCGCCCTCGGCCAGCGATGCGTGCCCGTCGCGGGTGGTCAGGGCGATTCCGGCGCCTGCCGCGGCACCAGCCGCGGCGCCGGCGACGGTGGAGCGCGTGTCACGCCCCAGGATGCGGCCGACAACGGCTCCTGCCGCTGCCCCCGTTGCCACGGTGGCCGCCGTGCGCTGCCCTGAATCACGGGCTTCGGACGCCAGTTCGGTCTGCAGCACCGTGGCCTGGATCGGGAAGGTCTCCCCGTTCACCACCAGGCTGCGAATCTCCAGCAGGAGCACAGCCTGTTCCTCGGCCGACGTGCTCTCGCGGGACTCCACCACGCGCCCCTCGAGGCGCGAACCTGCCGGAAGGATCACCGTCCCGTCCGACGCGCGAACGGCGTCGCCGATGCGGGCACGGAAGGTCTCACCCACCTGGCTGGTGCGTGTCGAGAGGCCGGTCTCGAGAACACCCGTCACCTGCGTTCCGGAGGGGAGTACCGGCCCGGCCATGGCCGGATCGGGCTCCGGTGCCGGCACCGGGTCAGGCTCGGGAGCGGGCGCCGCAGCGGGCGGGGCCGGTGCGGGGGCGGCGGGAGGCGCCGCTGCAGGCGGGCGGGCGGAAGGCGGGGTGGCCGCCCGGGGCGGCGTACCGGCGTCGGGCGCGGTCACGGGCGGCGCGGTATCGGCATCCATCGCATCGCCTTCCCAGGCCTCCTCGGCGTAGGGGGTGCTGTCCAGGTCGCCGGCCGACTCCGCATCGCCTCCACAGGCCGTGAGACCTGCGGTGATGAACAGGGCAGCGAGCAGCGCGGGAACTTTCTCTGGGTGACTCACGATATATTCTCCCTCTCTAGGGGTGTTTTCCACGGTTCGCCCCGGTCTCGGGAACGTGCACGAACAGGCGCACGGGTCCGGGGCTGTCTTTCCTTCTACACCGGAACCGGCTCCGAGGAGCCATCGGGTTCCGATGAGGTTTCGAAGGACCCCGCCCCGCGCTCCCCGGCCCACCGCACCCGATGAAACACCTCCGGACCCTCCTTCCCTACTTTCGCCCGTACCGGGCCGGCCTCGTGGTCGGGCTGGTCCTGGTGGTGGTCTCGAACGTCTTCACCGTGGCGGCTCCGTGGCTCCTCCGGCTGGCCATCGACGCGCTGGGAGAGCCGGAGGTTTCGCGCGGGCGGATCCTCACCTATGCCGGGCTCATCGTCGTGGCGGCGATCCTCGGGGGCGCCGCGAAGTTCGGGATGCGGCAGCTCCTGAACGGCATCTCCAGGCGCATCGAGTGCGACCTCCGGGACACCTTCTTCCGCCACCTGCTTCGGCTGGACGCCCCCTTCTACGGCAGCTGGCGGACCGGCGACATCATGAGCCGCGCCACGAACGACACGCTGGCGGTCCGGCAGGCGGCGGGGCCCGCCGTCATGTACATGGTGAACACCACGGTGATCTCGATCTTCGCCCTCACCCTCATGGTCTGGATCAGTCCACGGCTGACGATGCTCGCCGTGATTCCCATGGTCCTCCTTCCGCCCGTGGTCCTGGGATTCGGGAGGGTCATCCACCGGCGCTTCGAACGGATCCAGGAGCAGTTCTCCGCCCTCTCCACGCTGGTGCAGGAAAACCTCACCGGGGTGCGCCTGGTGCGGGCCTACGTGCAGGAGCGGGACCAGGCGGTCCGCTTCGGTACCATGAACCGGGAGTACCTGGAGCGAAACCTCCACCTGGTCCGCGCCCAGGGGCTCTTTCACCCGATCCTCTCGCTTCTCACCGGGGTGGCCATGGTCATCGTCCTCTGGGTGGGAGGCGGAGAGGTCATGCGCGGCGCCATCACGGTGGGGGACTTCGTGGCCTTCACCTTCTACCTGAACCTGCTGACCTGGCCCCTCATCGCGCTGGGGTGGGTCGTGAACCTCTTCCAGCGCGGAGAGGCGTCCATGGGCCGCATCAACGCCGTCCTGCTCACCGAACCCGCGATCCGGCCGGGCGCAGGACGGACGGTGGGAATGGACCAGGCCCGGGGGGGCATCGAGTTCCGGGGGGTCGGGTTCCGCTACCCGGGCACCGAGCGCCAGGTGCTCCGGGACCTGTCGTTCCGCGTCGAGCCGGGGGAGACGGTGGCGATTGTGGGGCCCACCGGTGCCGGCAAGAGCACCCTCGTGTCGCTCCTCCCCCGCATCCAGGACCCCTCCACGGGGATCATCCTGCTCGACGGCGTTCCCCTCACGGAATACGACCCGGCCGAGATCCGCAGGCGCGTGGGCATGGTCCCGCAGGACACGTTCCTCTTTTCGGACACCATCGAGGCCAACGTGGGCCTCGGGCTCGAGCTGGACCCTCCGGACGCGGCCGTCGACCCCCGGGTCACCCGGGCGGCGCGCATCGCGCAGCTTCACGAGCAGATCGGGGACCTCCCCCACGGGTACCGGACCCGGCTCGGCGAGCGAGGGATCAACCTCTCGGGCGGCCAGAAACAGCGGGCGACGCTGGCGAGGGCGCTGGCCCGGGACCCCATGATCCTGATCCTCGACGACGCACTCTCGGCGGTGGACACCCACACCGAGGCCCGCATCCTGGAGGAACTGAGGGCGGACCTGGCGGGGCGCACGGCCTTCATCATCTCGCACCGGGTCAGCGCGGTCATGCACGCCGACAGGATCCTGGTGCTGGAAGGCGGGGCGCTGGTGGAGACGGGGACGCACGCGGAGCTGCTGGCCCGCGGCGGCACCTACGCCGCCCTGCTCCGCCGGCAGCTCCTGGAGCAGGAGGTCGAGGGCGAGGGGCTCAGATCCGCTCCTGCAGGAAGTCCGGGGTGAAGGGCACGAGCCAGGTGGTCAGGATCGTGAAGGCCCCGGTGAGGAGAAGAATCCCGAGGAAGATGAGCAGCACCCCCGAGATCACCTGGACGGCGCCGAGAAACGGTCGGATCCGCTTGAAGGCATGGAGAAACCGGTCCAGGGCGAGGGCGGAGACGAGAAACGGGATCGCGAGCCCTGCCGAGTAGACGCCGAGGAGGCCCACCCCGCTCCAGAAGGTATCCTGCACGGTGGCGTAGGTGAGAATCCCCCCCAGGACCGGTCCGATGCAGGGGGTCCACCCCGCCCCGAACGCCATGCCGACGCCCACCGCACCCAGGGCTCCCACCGGTGTCCCCGACACGTGCACCCGCTTCTCGCGGAGGAGGGGGGTCAGCCGGAAGAGCCCGGCCAGGTGCAGCCCCAGCACGATGAGCACCACGCCTCCGATCCGGGCCAGCCAGTCCTCGTAGCTCCGGAAGAACTGCCCGAGGAAGGACGCCGAGGCGCCCAGCAGCATGAAGACGAGGCTGAACCCCAGCGTGAAGAGGAGGGCCGTGCGAAAGACACGGCCGCGCTCCACGCCCTCCTCCAGGTCCTCGAGGCTCATGCCCGTGACGAAGGTCAGGTAGGAGGGGACCAGGGGGAGCACACACGGCGAGAGGAAGGAGAGCACCCCCGCCGAAAGCGCGATGAAGATTCCGACGTCAGTCATTGCGACTCCCCCGGCCGCGGCGCCGCGCCTCCCGCAGCGCCTCCGCGCGCTGCACGATGCCCCGGACGGCCAGCACCCCGCCCAGCCAGCCCATGAGGAGAGCCAGCGTCCAGGCGAGGGGGCGGGGGAAGAGGAAGAGGAGCGCGGACCCGATGAGGAGCGCGAGGGTCAGCGTCAGGAGCACGGTCCGGTCTTCCCGACCCACCACGCGGCTGCCGGCGATGGCCTCCCCCAGCGTCGAGCCGGCCCGCACGAGGTCCGCAAGCGTCAGGCTCTGGGCACCCGGGGCGCCGCGGCCCCACCGCCGAAGCCTTCGGGTGATGGACGGGTCGTCGATGAGCTCCGTCTCCGCCCTGGCCACCGGGGCCCGGGCGTGATTCCGGGCCGCCGCCGCTCCGGGGAGGAGGATCTCCACCGCCGAAGCCAGGTCCGCCAGGAAGAGCCCCTGCACCTGCGACGCCAGGTTCGCATCATGGATCCCGGCGTCGAGTTCCCAGTTCCCGAGGAGGGATGCCGAATTCAGGTTGCTGGAACCGACCCGGCACCAGCTCGCGTCCACGACGGCGGTCTTGGCATGGATCATCGGGCCCTCCCATTCGAAGATGCGGACCCCGGCCTCGAGGAGGAAGCGGTAGCCGCTCCGGCTCAGGCTGCCGACCCAGGGCCAGTTGTTGTGGGCGGGCACCAGGATGCGCACGTCCACGCCGTCTCGGGCGGCCTCGGCGAGCGACTCCCGCACGGCCCGGGGGGCGACGAAATAGGGATCGGTGATCCAGATCCGTTCCCGGGCTGCCGCCGCCATGAGCTGGGTCACGCGGTAGACCCGGGTCCGCCAGGGGACGCCTTCGATGAGCCAGACCGGCGTGTCACCTTCGGGCGCCACCGTCGCGGGATCCACCGAGCATGCCGGGTCGACGGCGGTGCCCGTCTCGGCCCAGATCCGCTCGAAGGTGCGTCCCGCCACGGCCGCCCCGGGACCCCGGATCTCCACCCCCGTGTCGCGCCAGGGCGGTTCGGTGGCCGTGCCGGCCCACTCCTCCCCGATGCAGAACCCGCCCAGGAATGCCACCTTCCCATCCACGACGACAAGCTTCCGGTGGTCCCGCTGGAGGATCCCGAAGGGGTCCCGGAGGGCGGGTCGATTGAAGGCCCGCACCTCGGCTCCTTCCTCCCGAAAGGGCTTCCAGAAGCTTCGGGGGGTGGCCCAGCAGCCCATCCAGTCGTAGAGGACACGCACCGCCACCCCGGCCCGGGCCCGCTCCACGAGCGCATCGCGGAAGCGCCGTCCCACCGCATCGTCCCGCAGGATGTAGTTTTCGAAGTGGATGAAGCTCTCCGCACCCTCGATGGCCTCGATCCAGAGGTCGAAGGCCGCAGGGCCCTCGAACTGGAGGGTGACCACGTTGCCCTCCACCACCGGGCTCCCCGCAGCCCGCCCCACGGCCCGGGCCGGAAGGGGAAGCGCGAGGGAGGACTGCGACGGGATCATGGAGTGGTCAGCTTCCGGCGAAGAAGCGGTACCCGATGAGCTTGTAGACCAGTTTCGCCACGAGGAAGTCCGGGGCGTGGAGCCCGGGAATCGGCGCGAGTTCGACGACGTCGGCCCCCACCACCTTCCGCTCGGCGAAGACCCGCCTCAGGAACCGGAGCGTCCGGTACCAGTCGCCGCCCCCCGGCTCCGGCGTCCCCGTGCTGGGGACGAGTGACGGATCGAAGTAGTCCACGTCCACCGTCAGGTACACGGTCTCGCCCAGCGCCTCGATGGCCCGGTCCATCCAGGCGTCGTTCTCCCACATCTCGTCGGCCCAGATCACCGTCACGCCGTCCGGACGGTCGCGCATGACCTGCCGCTCCTCCGACGACACGGCCCGGATGCCCACCTGGACGTAGTCCGCCACGTCCAGCGTGCGAAAGGCGAAGGACGCATGGGAGAAGGGTGCCCCCTCGTACCCGTCCCGGAGGTCGGCGTGGGCGTCGAGCTGGAGGACCGAGAGGCGCCCGCCCCCGTTCGCCGCCACCCGCTCCGCCGTCGCCCGGACCAGCGGGGCGCTCACCGCGTGCTCCCCGCCCAGAACCACGGGGAAGCGGTCTCCCAGCGAGGCCAGCACCGAGGCATACGCCGAGAGCAGTTCGGCCGAGGCCGCCGTCGAGCCCTCCTTGGTGAGGGCGAGGGCGGGCAGGGTGTGGATGCCGACGTCGGCGATCTCCCGGTCCAGCTCCTGATCGTAGAGCTCGATGAAGCGCGAAGCCTCGAGGATGGACCGGGGGCCGAACCTCGTTCCCCCGGAGTAGGAGGTGGTCGCCTCGTACGGGACGGGGAGGATCACCGCCTGCGCCGACTCGAAGTCGGAGGTTTCCCGGTCGGCACCGAGGAATCCGTGGGGGAGTTCCCAGGGGAGGTCACCCAGCGCGGAACGAAGGGCCGGAGGGAGGCGGTGGGGCATGTGGGGGGGTCCTGTGTCGTAGGAAGATGCGGAGGCCCCGACTATACCGCCTCGATGGGACAGGTCAAGCCCTGGTCGGGAAGCGTGGCCCCCGCGGCCTGGCACGCGGCGCACAGCCCGTAGATCTCGAGCTTGTGGCGGGAGGGGAGGAACCCGGTCTCGCCTGCGACCCGGTCCTGGAGCCCCCGCAGCTCGGGTGACTTCACCTCGGTCACCCCACCGCACTCCAGGCAGATCAGGTGGTCGTGGTCCGGCTGCCGGGAAAGGCGGTGCTCGTACCGCTTGAACCCCTCGCCAAAATCGTGCTCCTGCACGAGGCGACTCCTGACCAGGAGGTCGAGGGTGCGGTAGATCGTGGCCTTCCCGATTCGCTCGCCGGCGTCCCGGACCCGTCGTTCGATGTCGTCCACCGACAGGTGTTCGTCGGTGGCGAAGACGGCATCGGCGACCGCCTCCCGCTGCTGGGTCACGGGCAGACCCTGCTCGCGCAGGTAGCGTCCGAAGAGTCGGACGAACGGATGGAAGACGGGTTCCTCGATCTTCACGGTTCCAGATCCTTCAGCAGGGCTTGGAGGAGGTGGGCATCGCCGGCTACCGAAAGATAACGTGGTTCACCCGTCGCCTCATCCATGCGGCGCACGACGCCGGCCATGACACGGGGCAGGCGGTCCGGCGGCGCCTCGCCCTCCTCCTGGAAGGTGCTCTCGAACTCCACGCCCTTTCCCGTCTCCTCGGCCCGCCAGGAGAGGGTGACGAGAACGCGACGTCCGGCGGCGGGGTCGGCGGCCGGGGTGTCCCCGGCGGCGGCGGGGAAGATCCCTGCGGCCAGGAGGCCGCTCTCCTTCCGCCCCTTCCGGAGGGGGGGGAAGCGCCAGAGGCCGTCCACGCGTTCTGCCGGGACCCGCGCCAGGAGTTCGTTCAGGGCCCGGAACTCCGCCTCCGGCACTCCCGGGTCCCGGTCCACGTCGAGGACCGAGGGCGGGCGCGCTCCCGGGCGCGCTGCCGGGCGAGCCGCCGGACGTGTCACCGGGCGTTCCCCGTGGGGAGCGAAGTGGTGCGGGGATTCGCGCGCCGATCGGGCTCGGTCGGCCCCGACCGCCCGGGCCCTTCGCCGTCGAGGGCGCTGGACACCGCGGCCACCACCCGTTGGCGAACCTTTTCCAGGTCCCCCTGGACGAGGGCACCCGACGCCCGCACGTGGCCGCCGCCGCCGAATTCCCGCGCCACCCTGTTCACATCCACCGATCCGTTCGAGCGAAAGGAAACCTTGACCCCGTCATCCACCGGCCGGAAGAGGAGTGCGACCTCGGTCCCCTCGAGGGTGCGGGGGTAGTCGGTGAGCCCCTCCAGGTCCTCGGCGTTGCACCCGAGGGACCGAAAGGTGCGCTGGGGAACCGTCATCCACGCCACGCGGCCGTCGGGGGTCCTGTCGAGCGTTCCGAGCACCGCTTCCAGGAGCTTGTAGCGCCGCAGGGGTGCGGATCCGTAGATGCGGTCGTGGAGTTCATCGGGCTTCGCTCCCCGGGCGATGAGCTCCGCGGCCACCCGGTGTGCGAGGGGCGTCGCGTTCGAGAAGCGGAACGACCCGGTGTCGGTGAGGATGGCCACGTAGAGCCCGTCCACGGCCCGCTGGTTCAGGGTGCCGCCGGCATGGTGAATCAGGTCGTGCACCATCTCGCCGGTGGCCGACGCCCCGACCTCCCGCCAGGCCACCCCCTCGATGGCGCGATCGCCGGCGGGATGGTGGTCGATGACCAGGTGGGGCAGATGTTCCACCATGGGCTTCACGCGCCCGATGCGCGGGATCTCGCCCGTGTCCAGCACGATGACCAGGTCAGCCGTCCGGCACCACTCGGTCGCGGCTTCGGTGGATGCGTCCAGGATGGGGAAATCGCCGTCCCTTGCCAGGTCGGGGAAGAGGAACCGGAAGAGGTCGGGAAAGGGCGTGGGGTTCACGACCCGGACCCGCACGTCCCGGGCTTCCAGGAAGGCGAACATGGCGGCCTGGGAACCTGTCCCGTCGCCGTCGGCATTCAGGTGCGTCGTCAGGACCACCCGCTCCACCCCGTCGAGGGCCTTGAGGATGGTCTCGATCCCCGGGATCCGCGCCGGATCCACCATGTACCCGGGGCCCGGGACCGGGGCCTCGTCGGCCGAGGCGGAGGGAGAAGGGGTCGGGAAACGGTTCTGGGGCGTGGAGGTGCTCAACGGTTCACTCGGCGTCGCGGTCGGATGTGGGCGGATCATGGGAGTCGGTACCCGACCACCCCGCAAAGGATCGCCCGACCCGCATCCCGGGGACCCCGGCCATCACCTCCCCCGGAGCTTCTTCCAGAGCTTCGCGCCGTTCGAAAGGGCGAAGACGTGAAGCCCCGCCCGCTCGCCGTGAACCCTCACCGGGAAACCACCCAGGCGGCCACCGCTGCCCCCGCCGCCCGCCGCCGCCCGCCCCGCCAGCGCCGCGAGAAGCGCGTCCGGGCGGTTCGGGTGGTCCTGCACCTCCACCCAGGCGTTCCCGACCTCGCCGGGGGTGTGGGCATCGGAGCCGGCCCCCCGGAGTCGCCCCGTGCGGTCGGCCAGCTCGGCGGCCCGCCGGTTGGCGCGCCGGGACCGGAGCCGGGCGTTGAAGACCTCGATGACATCCACCTCCGGCGCCAGCTCCTCGGCGTAGCGCCCCGATCCGCCCTTTCCAGCGGCGTACGGGTGCGGAAGGTACACGATCCCGCCCTGGGCGCGGATCCGCCGGCAGGTCTCGACCATGGGCGTGCCCTTCGGGATCTCCTCCGACAGGTAGAGCCCGATGACGTCGATGCCCTCGGCGGTCTTCACCTCCTCGCCGGGAATCACCTCGTCCGGATGGCGTTCCGCCATGGCCAGCGCCACGTCGAGCCGGTTGTGATCGGTGACGGCGATCCGTCCGACCCCGCGCTGCCGGGCGCGCGCAAGCACGGCGTCCGGATCCGAGAGGCTGTCCCAGGAGCCCCGGGTGTGGAGATGCAGGTCGATGCGGAGAGATCGGGGCATGGCGGCGTCCCCGGGCGCGGGGCCCGGGCCTGACGTGCTCATGCCCCCGCCTCCTGGCGGAGGTCGGCCAGCACCCCGTCCGCCCGGGCCTCGAGCTCGGCAAGGGACCCGTCATTGTCGATGACATGGTGGGACCGGGGCCGCTTGGCTGCGGGGTCGAGCTGCGCGTCGATGATCTGCCGGGCCTGGGCCGGATCGAGCCCCCGGTCCTCCACCAGGCGGCGGCACCGCTCCTCGCGGGGGGCATCCACCAGGACGATGCGGTCCACCGCGTCCTCCAGCCCCGCCTCGAAGAGGAGGGGGATCTCGCTCACGACCAGGCGGTGCCCCTCGCGGGTCCGGTCGGTCACCCAGGCGCTCCGGAGTCGGGCGATCCGGGGGTGAAGGATGCCCTCGAGCCGGGCCCGGGCCTCCGGGTCGGCGAAGACCGCGGCCCGGAGCTTCGGTCGATCCAGTTCGCCGGCACTGTCGAGCATCGCATCCCCGAAGGCCTCCACCACCGCCTCGAGACCCGCGGAGCCCGGCGCCACCGCTTCCCGGGCCAGGTCATCGGCGCTCACCACCGGGACCCCGGCCGCTGCCCATCGCCGGGCCACCGTGGACTTGCCCGATGCGACGTTGCCCGTAAGCCCGACCTGGAGGGGGGGGCGCGGAGGCACGGGGGGCACGGGGGGCACGGGGGGCACGGACCGGCTCACGCGAGATCGCCGGGATGACCACGCTCACCGGCGTCCGACGCCGGGACTGCCTCGCGCGCGGCCCGGAGACGCCCCGCGATGACGGCGCCCATCCCGATCAGCACCAGCAGGAGGGCCCACCCGGTGCCGACGAGGCCGCTCGCCGCCTGCCATCCCGCACCGGCGAGGAGCCCGACGGAGGTGTAGAGGGTGAGCCAGGCCGCCACCCCCAGCAGGTCATAGGCGGCGAAGCGGGGAAACGTCATGCCGCTGCGGCCCACGGCGGCAGGCATCAGGGTTCGGACGAAGGACACGGTGCGTCCCAGGGTGACGGACCAGAAGGGGCGGCGCTGGATGACACGGGCGGTGGGGACCTCGTAGCGCCGGGCCAGGCGGCCCACGAAGCCCGGGGCCCGGTGAAAGACCGACGTCATCCGGTAGCGCCCGAGCCAGTATCCCGTCCAGTCTCCGGCCAGGCCACCGGCGCCGGCGGCCAGGATCACGGTGGGTAGCGGAAGGAGGCCTTCCCGGGCGAGAAACGCTCCCAGCGCGAGGGCCACGCCGGCCGGAACCATGAGCCCCACAGGGAGCGAGGTCTCGAGCCAGGCCATGATGGCGATGATGCCGGGACCGAGCAGGAGCAGGAACTCCGGCGACGGAACGAGGGCGCTCACGAGCGCGGGTTCAGCGGGAAGCGGCCGGAACCATGCTCCCCGTCCGGAGCAGGTCGTCCTCCGTGCCGAAGATGCCGTCCGGTCCGGCGGACATGACCTCGAAGGCGTTCCCCCGCACCCGAAGCTGGTAGCGCGTACCCCAGGCATCCTCCCGGGAGCGGGCCTGCCGGTAGCGCCGATCGAGCCAGCCGTCGAATTCCCCCCGGGCCACGGGCAACCGTGCCCCGGTGCCGAGGGAGATCTCGAGATCGTCCACGATCTGGGTCATCTGCTGGTGGGACATCCACCGATACGCCGGGTTGGCGAGGGGTTGCGCCGCTTCGGCGATGGCCGCCCGCGACTCCGGCACGTAGAGCGCGATGCCGAAGGCCACGAGGAGAAGCAGGAGGATCCGACCCATGAAGCGCTCCGGTGGGCGTGGATGGGGCAAAGCGCGCGACACATGGCACTTTGCCCGGGTCGTCCGGGATCATCTCCGGCGCCGTCGCTGCTGGCGACGCATGGCCCGGGTCCAGTGCAAGTAGCGAACCATTGCGCCGTCCGGGCCGGTGGCCCCGGCCTCCCCCCACGCCGTCTCGGAGCGCCAGGACAGGTACCCCCGGGGGGGGAGCGGGAGGAAGGGAGGGTGGCGCCACCACGCCTTCCTGCGCGAGGCCCAGGCAAGCCCCAGGAGTGCGGGAACCACGCCCGGATTCCGGAGGGCGAGCCCCATCATGGATCGATAGAGTCCCATGCGACGATGTCTCCTGGCGGGGGGGTGGCCGGCGGTGGCGGGGGACCGGGCGGCGGCAATGTAGCATGCCGCCCCTTCCACCTCAACTCGGTCCGAACCTTGCCCCGAAGGGATGGTTCACATCACCTTCGAGGTACAATGAATCCATCGCGAACCCACCTCAGCCCGGAATACCCGGTCCTCTTCTCCATCTCCACCTCGCCCCCGGAGGATCGGGGATGGGGCGGGACGGAGGGCGAGGGGACCGCCTACCTGTCGCTCGCCCTCCTCGTCGGGGGCATCCCCTCCTTCCTGGCCACCCTTCCCGTGGACGGGGAGCTGGTGGAGCCCCTGCGGGAATCCCTCGGCGCGGGAGATGTGCAGGTCGCCGTCGCCGGCATCGACGTGGATCCGCAGGACGTGGCCAATGCCGAGGGTGACGGCGACATGGCCGGGGAGCTGGAAGGGGGCGGCGGAGAGATGGCCCCGTGGCGGGCGTCCGCAGGCACGCCGGATCCCGATGCCTTCCACACCCCGTGGCCCTCGGGCGGCGCTTCGGCGGGCAAGGGGCGCTTCCCCGCCGCCTACCTCAGCCTGATCTGCCGGGACGGGCGGCGACTGGGCGTGGCCCGCATCGTGTCCCGTGACCGGCGGGCGACGCCGGAGGAAGTGGCGCGCTACGTCCTCAAGCAGATCACGAGCGGTGTGCAGATCCCGGACCTGGCCTCGGCATGAAGATCACGCGCTTTCCCCGCGGCACCCGCATTCGCGTCCGGAAGGGCCGTTTCCCCATGGATCCCGCCCTCGTCGGCCGCACCGGCCTCGTGCTGCACCCGGACTGGCTGGTGGCCGAGAAGGTGGGCGTCCAGCTCGACGGTGAGGAGCGTCTCCGGACCTTCACCGAGGACGAACTCGAGGCCGTCTGAGGGCCCGGACTCCGTCTGTCTTCCTTGGACCGCATCGATGGGCCTATCTTTCGGGGTTGGCCTTGAAGCCTGGTGTCCCCGGGCCGGGCCCCCCGGAACCGGAAACCCCCAGGAGTACCGAATGTCAGCCGATACGACCTCGCCTCAGCTCGAAACCGCGTCCAGGACGTCCCCTCCGGCCACGTCGGACACCGCTGCCGAGAGCCCGGGGCGGGAGCGCCTCGATGGCGACACCCTCCTCGCGATGTATCGCACGATGGTCACGGCACGTCGCATCGATGACCGGGAAATGAGTCTCAAGCGGCAGAACCGGATCTTCTTCCAGATCTCGGGGGCCGGGCACGAGGCCATCCAGGTGGCGCTGGCGGACCACACCCGCTCGGGCTCGGACTGGTACTACTTCTACTACAGGGACCGGGCCTTCGCGCTGGCCCTGGGGCAGACGCCCCTGGATCACCTCCTCCAGGCCGTGGGAGCGGAAGCGGACCCTGCGTCGGGCGGGCGCCAGATGCCGGCCCACTTCGGGGACCGCCGGTACCGCATCATCAGCACGTCGTCGCCCACGGGAACCCAGTTCCTCCAGGCCGTGGGGAGCGCGGAAGCCGGCTGGCGCGCGAAGCAGCTGGACGGACTCCGGGACCAGATCGAGGCCTTCGAGGACGACGAGATCGTCGTGGTCTGCACCGGCGACGGGACGACGTCGGAGGGGGAGTTCTGGGAGGCGATGAACACGGCCTGCAACCTGAAGCTCCCCGTGCTCTTCCTGGTCGAGGACAACGAGTACGCGATCTCGGTCCCGGTGGAGGTGCAGACCGCCGGCGGGAGCATCTCGAACCTCCTGACCGGGTTCCCGAACCTGAAGATCATTCGCTGCGACGGAACGGACGTGGTGGACTCGTGGGAAAAGGCCGGAGAGGCGGTGGCGTGGTGCCGGAGCGGACAGGGTCCGGCCCTTCTCCACGCGAAGACGGTCCGGCCCTACTCCCACTCCATGTCCGACGACGAGCGCATGTATCGGCCCGCCGAGGAACTCGAGTCCCAGGCCGCCCGGGACCCGCTCCTTCGCACCCGGCAGCTCCTCCTGGACAGGGGAATCGCCGACGAGGACCAGCTGGACGCGCTGGAGACCGGGATCGAGGCCGAGGTGGGCCGGGCCGCCGACGAGGCCCTCGAGTACCCGCAGCCCGATCCCTCCACGGCCATGAAGTGGCTCTACTCCGAGGAGGTGGATCCCACCTCCTCCGATTTCGACACCGAGGACGCCCCGGACTACGCGGATGACCGCCAGCTCACCGTGGTGGATCTGCTGAACGCCTGCATGCGCGACGAGATGGAGCGCAACCCCGGCATCGTCGTCTTCGGCGAGGACGTGGCGGACGCCTCCCGGGAAGGGGCCCTCGAGGAGGTCTCCGGAAAGGGTGGCGTCTTCAAGGTCACCCACGGGCTTCAGCGGAAGTTCGGCGGCACACGGGTGTTCAACTCCCCGCTCGCCGAGGCCAACATCATGGGCCGGGCCATCGGCATGTCCCTCCGGGGCCTCAAGCCCGTCGTCGAGATCCAGTTCTTCGACTACATCTGGCCCGCCTTCCACCAGATCCGCAACGAACTCGCCACGATGCGCTATCGCTCGGCGAACAGCTGGTCCTCGCCGGTGGTGATCCGGGTAACGTACGGGGGATACCTGAAGGGTGGAGCGATCTACCACTCCCAGACCGGCGAGACCCTCTTCACGCACACGCCGGGGATCCGGGTGATTCTCCCGTCCAACGCCGAGGACGCCGCCGGACTCCTCCGTACGGCGATCCGCTGCGAGGACCCGGTCCTCTTCCTGGAACACAAGCACCTCTACCGCCAGGTCTACAACAAGGGGCGCAACCCGGGCAAGGACTTCATGATACCCTTCGGGAAGGCGAAGGTGGTCCGGGAGGGAACGGACCTTACCGTCGTGACCTGTGGCGCCCTCGTGAAGCGTTCCATGGATGCGGCCAGGGTTGCCGCATCGGAACATGGCATCGAGACGGAGGTCATCGACCTCCGGTCGCTGAGCCCGCTGGACATGGACCGGATCGGGGAGTCCGTGAAGAAGACGGGGAAGGTCATCGTCGTGCACGAGGACTCGCTTTCCTGGGGGATCGGCTCCGAGATCGCCGCCCGGATCGCCGACGACCTCTTCCCCTGGCTGGACGGACCGGTGCGGCGGATCGCCTCCATGGATACCTGGGTCGCCTACGCACCGCAGCTCGAGCAGGTCATCCTCCCCCAGACTGACGACGTCCTGAAGGGCATCGTGGATCTCGCCAGGTACTGACGGCCCCCTGCGAGTCTCCCGGGACCCGGGCATCCCTTCCCCTGTCGAGCCCCCGGGCTTGAGAACCCATGCTGCGAGCCACCCGCCGGATCCTCGTTGTCGCACTCCTTCTCGGCGCCTGGATGGACGTTGCCGAAGCCCAGTCGGGCGGAACCCTGGGCTCGGTGCTCGCCGGGGTCCAGGGCACCGATCCGGAGCCCCATCTCTTCGCGGGGGTCGGCGGAGGCTACCTCGTGAATGCCCGCCTGGGTGGTGAAGGCGTGGCCCTCCTCGGCGGAGGGGGCTACCGGTCCATTCTGGTCGGCGGGGGGCCGTCCGCGGTGGTGCTGGATGCACCCCGCGCGCAGGTGCGGCTCTGGGGCGGCCCTGCGTGGTACCGGGAATCGCTGGCGCCCTCGGACGCCGCGGCAGAGTCTTCCAGGGCGGTCCGGGGCACCGGCGCGGTCATGGCAGGGCTCACGGCCCGCGCCCCGATGGGCCGTGTCGCCCTCACGGGTGGGCTCCTCTTCTGGACCGGGCGCTTCGAGGAAACCGGCTTCGAGCGGAGCGAGGCCGTTCACGGATTTCGGGTCACCCTCGGGGTCTCCCGATGAGTGCCGCACCGATGCGTTCCGCACCGAAGAGTCGAGCACCCCGCCTGCCCCCGTCCGCGCGCCTCGTCGCCCTCGTGCTGCTGGCCGCGGGCGTCGCCTCCTGCGACAGCTCCCCTCTCCTCTTCCCTTCGCCGGAGGGGCTGGAACTCGCTTCCGGGAACCACGGAAGCGGAACCATCCGGGGGACGGCGGGCGAGGTCCTGATTCCGGCCCTGCGGGTCCGCGTGGTGGACGGAAGCGGGAACCCGGTGCCCAACGCAACCGTGCGCGTCGAAGTGGAGGGAGGAGGCGGATCGGTGGCCAGGAGCGAGCTGGCATCAAACCGGCATGGGCAGTTGGTGGTGGAAGGATGGAGGCTGGGCGAGACCGCGGGGGCCAACCGACTGCGCCTCCAGGTGAGCGCCCACGGCAGTACCTCGCTCGGAGGTGCCGCGGGGCCGCAGCTCCTCCTGGAAGCCGACGGGGTACCCGGTGCGGCCAGCCGGATCCTTTCCGTCGGGCCGCCACCTCCGGCCCTCGAAGGGACCGTGGGAGAGCCGCTGCCGGCCGACGTGAGGTTCCGCATCGAGGACCGGTTCGGAAACCCGGTCCCTGGTGTCGACGTGACCTTTGCCCTCCCCTCGGGTTCCGGCACCGTGACCTCCGCTGCCGCCCGGACCGATGCCGCCGGCGAAATCACGCCGGGGAGCTGGACGCTGGGCCCGGAGGCCGGCCCGCAACTCCTTCGGGCGGTGGCCGTCGGCGTGGCGGGCGTCGCCATGGAGATCGAGGCACTGGCCCGCCCCGGAGTGGCCGACCGCATCCGCCTCGAAGGGGAGCTTCCGGAAACCGCTCCGGCAGGGGAACGGCTTGGCGATCAGGTGGACGCGCTACCCGGTGTACGGGTGGTGGACGCGTTCGGGAACCCGCTGCCCGACATCCAGGTGTCCGTGACCCCTCTGGCGAACTCCGGCACCGTGGACCCCTCCACGCTGGACACGGGCCCCACGGGTACCGAAGGCCGGCTCCCCGACTGGACCCTGGGCACGCGCCCCGGGAGGCAGGGCCTGCGCCTGGAAGCCCAGGGTCTTGCCGGCGTCCCCCCTCTCGATGTCGTCCTCGAGGCTACGGACGGGGAGGTCGGGGCCTGGCAGGTGAATGCCGTCCACGTGAACCAGGGAAACCAGACCTTCCGGGGGAGTGTCCCGCTGGTGGCCGGCAGACCGGGACTTCTTCGGGTGTTCCTCCAGGGGAGCACCGGGTCCCCCCCGGGAATCCGTGTCAGGATCCGGATCCGGCAGGGTACCGCCGTCGTGCTCGACGAGGTCGTGAGCCGAGCCGGGGGGGGCGGCATCCAGGCTTCGGAGCCCGAACCCGACGACGAAGGGCGCTCCTGGAATCTGCCCCTCGCGGCGGGACTGCTTCAGCCTGGGGCCGAACTCCGGGTCGACGTGGATCCGGACGAACTGCTGCTCCCCGCGCCCCTGCTCCCCGTGACCTGGCCGGAGGGTGGCGGGTGGCAGCCGCTGGACGTTCGGGAACTCCCGACCTTCCGCGCCACCTTCATCCCCATCCAGATCACCCAGTCCGGTCTTACGGGACGCATCACCCCCGCCAATCTCCAGGAGTACGTGGGTCCCACCGTGGACCAGTTTCCCATCGGAGCCGTGGACTTCGAGGTCCGCACCGACCCCATGGTCTACGACGGCAGTTTCGATGCCCCGGGACCGGCCTGGGTGGCGATCCTCGAGGACATCCGGGACCTGCGCCTGGCGGAAGGGGGCCACGACCGCTACTACCACGGCATCCTCCGGCGCCCCCCCGGCCCGGGGATCGCCGGGATCGCCTACGTCGCCACCCGACCTCAGGGGATCGACAACCTTGCGGCGGTTTCCTTCGACGAGCTCCCCACGGCCGGCCCTGTCATCGCCCATGAATTCGGCCACAACTTCGGCCGCAACCACGCGCCCTGCGGAAACCTGATCGGGGTTGATCCCGCCTTCCCGCACCCGGGGGGGGAACTGGGAAGTCCCGGCTACTCGGCCGCCACGGGCATGCTTCGGCCCACCACCGGCTTCCGCGACGTCATGGGGTACTGCTTTCCCTTCTGGGCCTCGGACTACACGTTCGGCGCGATCCGCGCGATGCGCGAGGCGCGACCCCTCGGGATCTCGCTGGGAACGCACCTGGGCATGCGCACCGGACCGGGCCACGGCGTCCGGGAGGGGATCCTGGTCGGGGGGAGCTGGTCCGGCAGCATGGCAACCCGCCTCCGGCCGGCGATCCGGCTGGAAGCCCCGGCGACACCCACCGACCCCGGTGGCGAGGTCCTCATCCAGGTCCTGGATGCCGGCGGCGCCGTCCTCTCCTCCGGCCGGTACCCCGGGGCCCGGCTGGACCATGCGGACGACCCCACGCTCCGCCATTTCGGGGCCGTCCTTCCGCTCCCCGCAGGGTCGGGAGCTCCCGCCGCCATCCGCGTGACGACCCCGGGGGGGGTGGCCGTCCTCGCCACCTCTCCGGCCCCGGCGGACGCGGCGCCGGTGGTGGTCAGCGTGGTGTCGGCGGCACCGCAGCCGGGCGCCGACGACCCGACGGCCTCGGGACCATGGACGCGCATCCGGTGGGACGCGGAGACCTTCCCGGTCCTCGTGCTCCGAGAGGCCGAAACCGGCCGGATCCGCGGGTTCCTGCGATCAGGAGACGCGCTCGTTGCGGGTCCCAGCCCCACCCACGGTGCGCCGGCCCTGCGGCTGGACCTCTCCGACGGGGTCCGCACGCTGGAGTCCGTCCCGACCCGTGCGGAGCCGCCTCAACGCTGACCGCCCCGGGTACCGACCCCCGCGCCTGAGCCGCGGACGTCCCACCGGGGTCAGCCGGCGGAGGAACCCTCGATGATGCCGCCCTCGGGCGCCGGCTCGCGGGGGGGCGGCGGGTTCAGCCGGTCGCGCAGCGACCATTCGCCGGCACGCCGCTCGAAGTGATCCCATCCCCACCCGTCCAGGTGTTCGTCGTGGAAGATCACGGGGTTCACATCGTGGCGCGGCAGGTCCACGAGCTGACCCTCGGCCCCACGGCGCACCCACAGGACCTCGACGGTCTGACCTTCCACCAGGTAACGGTCCCGCTCATATCCAACGATGAGCCGATCTGCATCACCGACCCTGGGTCCCACGGGGAGGGCCACCAGGACGTCGCCCCGCGGTGTGCCCGCGGCAAGCGTCTCCATGATCTCGGAGGCGGGGGGAGGTGGTGTTTCTCCGCACCCTGACACGATCAGCAGGGCCAGTAACCCGGGAAGAAGTCGCGGGACGAAGGTGTGGAGAGGGGGGCGAGGGGTCATCCGGTGATCTCCTGAAACAGGAAGGTGGACATCGGGGAAAAGCTGAACGACGCAGGGGGACGGCCGGGGGACGGTGACAAAGATACCCAAGGCCCCCTCCATCCCGAAGTCCCCGCCGGAATCCCCCCCTGCGGATTCCCCGCTCCCAGAGCCCGCGCGTCCGCGCGACCGGGATGACCCAAACGACAAACGCCCCCTCCTGGATGGAGGGGGCGTTCATCATCTGTCCTGCTGTCCCGGTGGGGGACCAGCCCGAGGGCCGGCCCCCACGCGGGGGTCTTTCAGCCTGCCGTCACTCAGGGAGCCGTGACGGGCACACCAGCAGTGACGAGACCATCGGAGGTGGCGTTCAGCCCCACCGCGTGGATCTCGTTGCCAGCCGCGACACCGGAGACCGTGAAGGTCCACCGGAAGTCGCGCCGCACGCCGTCGTCGGCGAACGGGAAGCCATCGGTCGGCGTGATGTTCGCCAGGGCGAGCACACGCACGTTCGTGCCTTCACGCTCCACGATCGCGACGGCTGCGAAGGGGTTGGTGAAGGTCGAGGCAAGGCCCCGGGCCTGGACGTAGCCGGTCACCGTGCGGTTGTCGGCATCGTCACCGGTCTGGTTGGTCACGGTGAGCACCCAGCCCATGTTGTTCGTGGCAGGGTCACCGAAGTCGATGTCGTTCCAGGTATCGGCATCCGGCGCAGCAACCTGCTGTGCCGAGATCCCCGCGGTCGTCGCGGAGATGCCGGTTCCGGTCTGCCACGGACGCTCCACGGACGGGAAGCCCGAGTGGACGTGTCCGACGGCCATGTTCGGCCGCGAAGGCGCCGTCGCCACCGGGATGTCATCGCCACCCACACCCGTGAGGGAGCGGATCAGCGAACCGGTGTTGAAGGTGAGGAACTGCGGGCGCGTGATGATGTCGGTGAACTTCATCCCGTCGCTCTCGACCGGCGTGACGTCGTTCCACACCGTGAGGTCGACCCCGAAGATGCCGGGGTACTGGAGACCGAAGGACGTCGAGAGGATTTCCACCTCGTCGTCGGCCACGGCCTGGAACTCGATGTCATCGCCGCCGGCCCAGGGGAGGCTGATCGCCGTCTGGAGCTCCTGCACGATGGTCGGGCTCTCACCGTCGTTCACGTACACGAGGCGGGCCAGGATCGGGCTGGTGTTACCGGCCTGGTCACGGGCACGAACCTGGTAGATGTAGTACCCGGGCTCGGTTGCCACGGCGCCGAAGTCAAGGCTGTTCGTGATCAGCGTCGGCGAGTGGTTGTAGGTCGTGACCTGCGCAGGCACGACGGCCACGAAGGTGCCGCCGGCGACGGTCGCGAACGGAGTGGCGCCGACTGCTGCGCCCGTGCCAGCCACGAGAATCTCGCGGTTGAGCGCGGTCGGAGACGCCAGGTAGTTCCCGGTCACGCGGACCAGGTTGTGCTCCATGCCGGTACGCGTCAGCGCATCGGTCTGCGCGAACCCGGAGAGGTTGTCCATGGCCTGGAAGTTGAACAGCGCCGTGTCCGAGGCCGAAGCCACGTCCACGGTGGTCGTGTCGGACCGGAACGTGTTGGCCGTCATCGTGTCCCACTGAACTTCGGGAACGTTCTTGTCCACGCCGAAGGTCGCAAGCGGGTTCACCGTTCCAACGGCCGTCTGGCTGATGACGCGGCTGTTCCCGAGGCGGTCCTGAACGACGGCCTGAACGTTGTAGACTTCATTGGTCAGCGAGTTGGCCAGCGGCGACGGGGTGGTCACCCCGGTCTCGATGACGGTGGTCCCCTGACGCACGCGGAAGGTGCGCTCGGAACCGGCAGGCGTCGGCAGGCCGACACCCGTGTCCGTCGGAGCCGTGTAGCCCGCCGCGAAGCTGTAGTCGCCGCGCACCCAGTTGGCCCGGTTGCCGACGCTGGGGATCTGCGTGATGACGATGGCGCCGCCCTGCGGAGCCACGCGGTCGATACGCACCGGGAACGGATGCGCCGACAGCCCGAAGCGGGCCGTGTTGTTCAGGATTGCCGTCGGGCCGGTGTTGCCGGCGACCACGGAGGAGAACGTCGGCGCGAGGCCCATGGCCTCGATGTCGGCGCAGGTCCGCGTGAAGGTGTACGGAGCCGTGGTGTCCGTGCTCGTACCACAGAAGTTCATCGTCACGGAAGCCACGTCGCCGCCGTCGAAGAGCACGGGGAACGCGGTGATGGTGGTGCTGAAGTCGTCACCGCCGTACCAGATGCGCCCCTGACTATCCGTGGCGCTGTTGTTCTCGGTCAGGTTGGTCTTGACGTGGAACCCGCTCGTGTTGTTGAAGCGGACCGGCACGGTGTTCGAGGGCCGGTTCGCATCGGCTCCCACCACTTCGAGGGCGGCGGAGATGACACGGTCGCCGTTCATGTGACGCGGCGTGGCCGTTCCGGCGGCTTCATTGATGGTGTAGAAGTCCGTCCGGAAGGAGAGGGTGATCTGCTGAAGGGCTTCGGCGATCTCGTCGGCAGACATGTCGGCCATGGCAGACGTGAAGACCTGCGAAGCAACCTCGACGCCGTCGACGTACAGCACGACGCGCTGGATGGTCTCGTCGCGGGGGTTCACGTTCAGCGTGACGTCGATCTGACCGGAGATGTTCTCGATGTCGACGGGCTCGCCACCCTGCTGGATGCTGGCGATGGTGATCGTGGCCGGAGCCACGGTCACGGAGGTGACGGTCACCTGGGCGCCGGCGTTTGCCGACTGGTTGCCCTTGGTCACCGTGACGGTGATGGAGGCGTTACCCGCGGCGACGCCGGTGGCACGGCACCCGGTGTCGGTGGTGGCGACGGACGCCACACCCGAGGCGGAGGAGGAGCAGGTCCAGGAAGCCTGGGTACCCGTGGCACCTCCGGTAACGCCAACGGCGAAGTCGGCGACCGCGCCCACGCCAATGGACTGGTTCGACGGGGTGAGGGTCACCGAGAGCGGCGGCGGCGGGGTGGGCTCGGGCTCGACGATGGTGACATCGTCTCCACAAGCGGCCACGCCCAGCGCCAGTACTCCGGCGAACAGAGCGGAACGGTAGAGCTTCTTCATGCATCCCCCTTGAGGGTGTTTAACGTGCCCTTTCGAGCACCGTGGATGTTGTCCGACCCGTCCGGGTCTGGACCTTCGGGTGTCGGACCACCTGGCCCGAACGGGTTCCCGCGTACTTCCGAGGTCGGAGAAGAGCACGTCCCGTGCCACGTTGACCCACCGCGAAAACCCGCGCCATTGTTGACGTTTCCCAGATACCGCGCGGGATTCCGGCGGCAGTACTCAGGATTTTTCGGGGGTGCCCCACGGATTTCCGAGGGGGGCTCGGCCAGCCCTCGTACCGTGAACCCTCCGAACCCGAAAGGCCCGCCCCGCACAAGGTGCGGAACGGGCCTTCGGTGCCTGCCGAACTCCCGGGGTTACCCGGAGAGTCCCTGTGTTCCTGGGATCAGCCGCGAACCCGGGCCAGATCCGTCTGGTATGCCTGCCACACGCCCGGGCGGACCGGTACGTAGAGCCGCTCGTACGGGCTCTGTGCATTCGCATCAGCGAAGAGGGGCACGCCGCCGAACTCGCCGACCTGGCGAATGTTCGCGCAGTTGAGGCTCACCTCACCCCCGGACCGGAGGTATTCGCGCTGCTCGAATCTCACGGGCTCGTCATTCACGAACCAGTCACGGCCGGAGGCGTATTCACCGGCAAAGGCAACGCCTGCTCCGAGCTGCGCCACTGACACGCGGCGCGGGCCCACGAGCGTGTCGCCCTGGGGCGTCACGTATACCGTAACCGTCTCACCGGTGGCCAGGCAGAGCTGGGTCGGCGTGCCCTCGGGGAGGGGGGGCTCCACCGTCTCCCGGACAACGACCGTGTCCGGCGCAGGCGCGGGCAGCTGCTCCACCCTCGTTTCGACCCGGTTGCCGATCATGAAGGACAGGCCGGCCTGTGCACCGAGATTCACGGTCTGCGGCCGAATGAACGTCGTCGCTTCCGCGTCCTCGGGCACGTAGTACCCGAAGCCCTCGAGACGAGCCGAGAAGTAGTCGTTGAAGGTGAAGCGGAGGCCGAGGAGGCCGCCGGGGCCGCCCCCACGGGCTCCCACGTTCCGAACGCGGGAGTAGTTGTCGTACGAGTAGCCGGCTCCGAGGAGGAGGCCGACGGTCTCGCCCAGGCTGTGGTTGTACAGCAGCCGGGCCTGGACCAGTTCATGGGAAATGAACGTGCGACCCTGCCAGCCGGGCTGGTCTTCGAGCTCGGGCTCGGCATAGGTCCAGTCCACTTCCACGGACAGATTCGGAAGCACGAAGAGGCCGACGCGACCTCCACCTCCGAGAGAATTGTCAACGCCGACTTCGGAGTCGTAGACGGTAAAACGTCCGACGGCACCCAGCTCGATGGTCCCGGCCCGCTGGGCCACGGCCATCTCCGGAAGGAGCAGGGCAGCGGCGGCCGCCATCGCCAGGATGTAACGTCCCTTCATGGAGCCTCCCTGAATGGTAGGAACTCGGTTGAGATCCGCGTTCAGCGCCCCGACCCAGCGTACTGCGGCCCGTCGGGGTTGAGGAGGCAGAGTCGCCATTCGGCGTGCTCTCCCATCCCTCGCCAGTTTGTCGCGAGGAATATACAGGCGCCGGGAAAGCCGCACAACAGTTGACGGTTCCGGGCCCCCCGGACTTCTTACGACCGCGGTCAGGAAAAGCTGTTCCCCTCACCTCTCCGGGGCACGGGACCCCACGATGTCGGGAGGAACCGGCACGGACCGGGCATAGGGGAGAATGAGGCGGACCGCCCGATCGAAGAAGAGGTAGTTCCAGGCCCAGTTCACGAGCACCAGCATGCGATTGCGGAAGCCGATGAGCTTCGCGACGTGCACCACCAGCCAGAGCACCCACGCCGGGAACCCCCGGAGGTTGCGTCCCCCAACCCGGGCCACGGCGGCATTTCGACCGATGACGGCAAGCATCCCCGGATCCCGGTACCGGAACGGCTGGAGCGGTTCATTCCTGATGGTCCGCAGGATGTTTCGAGCGGCGGTGGTGCCCTGCTGGAGAGCCACGGGCGCCACGCCGGGGAGCGCCTCCCCCTCCTCCTCGAGGTAGGCCAGGTCCCCCGCGCACCAGAGTCCGGGCATCCCCTCGACCTCGAGATGGGAGGTGACCCGGACCCTCCCGGACGGACCCATGGGAAGACCCCATGCCTCCGGTCCGATGGCTCCCTTGACCCCCCCGGTCCAGACCACCGTGTCGGTGGCGATCTGGTCACCGCCCTCCAGCGTGACGGCGTGGGGCTGAACCCGGCTCACCGGGGTGCCGAGGCGCACCTCCACCAGACGTCGCTCGAGACGGCTTCGCGCGTAGTCGCTCAGCTCCTCGGGCATCTCCGACAGGACCCGGTCCATGGCCTCCAGAAGGACAATCCGCACCTCGGAGAGATCCAGGTCCGGGTAGTCTCTCCCCAGGGGCCCGTGCACGAGCTCGGCCAGCGCCCCCGAGAACTCCACCCCGGTGGGTCCGGCCCCCACGATGGTGAAGGTGAGCATTCTTCGCCGGAGCACGGGATCGGTTTCCGCCGCCGCGGCCTCGAAACGCCCCAGGACGTGGTGCCGGAGGGGGACGGCCTCGTCCATCGTGCGAAGCGGGAAGGCATGCTCCGCGGCCCCGGGGACCCCGAAGAAGTGGGTCGTGGCGCCCATGGCCAGGATCAGGTGATCGTATTCGACGGGGTCGGCGTCGATCCAGGCCGTGCGGGTGGCAGGATCCACCTGCGTCAGGGAACCCATTCGAAAGGTGACGTTGCGCGACTTGCGCAGGACGGAGCGGATGGGGTAGGCGATATCGGTGGGCCCGAGTTCCGCCGCCGCCACCTGGTAGAGAAGGGGGAGGAAGGTGTGGTAGTTGTTCCGGTCGACGAGGATCACGTCCACCGGGGCATTCTGCAGTCTCTGCACGGCCCAGAGTCCGGCGAAGCCGGCCCCGGCGATGAGGACTTTCGGTCGTGGCACCATGGTTCCGGGCGCGGAAGGAATGAGGTCATGCCGCGAAGGCGGCAGGCGAGACTCCGGTGGGTCAGGCCACGGGAAGCCCGGGGTCCTGGGCCCGCGCCCACGCCACCAGACCTCCGGAGAGGTTCGACACCCGGGGGAACCCCAGGGAACGCAGACGCTCCGCCACGGCGAGGCTCCGCCCCCCCGCACGACACATTACCACGACGCTGCGCCCTTCGTCGAGAGCGGGAGGGAGCGCGGCCGGGTCATCCAGGAGGTGAGGCGGAAGATGGATCGCCCCCAGTGCCGCGAGATTCGAGACTTCCCATTCCCAGGGGCTCCGGACGTCCACCAGCAGGGGGGGATCCAGACCCTCGAGGGCCGTCCGGAGTTCCTCCGGCGAAATGGAAGGTGGAGAATCGGGAGCTGCCGGGCACGGCATCGCAGGTGCCGACGCCCGGGCCGGGACCCACCGCCGGCGGAACCGGGCCTCTCCGCACGCGGGACATGCCGGGTCGCGGCGAGGGCGGACTTCGCGCATCCGGAGACGGGCCGTGTCGAAGACGAGGAGTCGACCGACGGCCGATTCGAACCGGGTGGCGCCACCCGACCGCTCGGACTCCGGGCCGCCCGCAACGATCCACTTGATGGCCTCGAGGGCCTGGAGGCTCCCCACCACGCCCGGGAGCGCACCCATGACCCCGGCTTCGGCACATCCGGGAACGGCCCCTTCGGGAGGGGCGTCACGGAAGAGACAGCGGTAGCACGGGCCTCCCGGCGCGGCAAAGATCGCGAGTTGCCCCTCCCACCGGAGCACGGCACCGTAGACCCAGGGAATCCCCACCTCGAGGGCGGCGTCGTTGACGATGTAACGGGTCGGGAAGTTGTCGGAGCCATCCACCACGAGGTCGTAGGCCCCGAGGAGTTCAGACGCGTTGGACGCATCCAGCTGCACCGGGTGGGGCTCGATCCTGACCTCGGGATTCAGCACCGAGAGCCGCTCGGCGGCGGACGCTGTCTTGAGGCGCCCCACATCGGGGGTCCCGTGCAGGATCTGCCGCTGGAGATTCGAGAGCTCCACCCGGTCGGGGTCCACGATCCCCAGCGTTCCCACGCCGGCGGCGGCCAGGTAGAGGGCCGCCGGCGACCCAAGCCCCCCTGCCCCGACGATGAGCACCCGCGCCTCGCCCAGCCGGGCCTGTCCCCCGGGCCCGACCCCGGGAAGCGCGAGGTGCCGGGCGTAGCGGATCACCCGCCCCCGACTCCGCCCATGACGCCGCCCTGGTACGTGAAGAGGAACTCGTCCCCCTTCGCCATCAGTTCGCGGGCGAACGCCTCCTCGCCCCCGGCCGTGATGACGGCATCGGCGAGCTGCAGATACATGTAGTAGAACATGAAGGGGATGTTCACCGACGCGCGGTCCGGCCAGATCTCGCGGCTCGCGAGACCGCGGTAGCTGTGGACCTCGCGAGTGAGGCGGAGGGTGGTGTCGATGTCGACCCAGTCTCCTCCCAGTTGCGGGGAAGCCCGGATCACGCCGTCGGCCTCGGAAAGGTCCTCGATGCGGAGACGGAAGGAGAGTCCCTGGCGGACGGTCCACCGGTCGAGTCCCAGCGTCTCCGAGAGTCCGCCCGAAGAGCTGAAGTGGATGGGCCGATCCCCGAGGCTGTCCCGGATGAAGGCAAGCGCCATCCGCTCCCCCCGCCCCAGGAAGACTCCCTGCTGGTAGCGGACCGGCTGTCCCCCCAGCGTGACCGTGAAGTCGGCCGGGAGGAAGCCGCTGTCCACCTGCCCCATCTCGGATGCGGAGAGCAGGGTCACCGCGCGCGTCGGAGGTGCCGTCGGTGCCGGGTAGAAGGCACCGGTACCGTCCGGGCTGCCTCGCGTGGGCTCGTAGGCACGCTGGCGCTCGGGCGCGGTATGGAAGGCGAGCTGACGCGGATACCATTCGGTGTAGAGGTACTGGGTGACGATGACCGACACGTCCTGCCGCACACCCTCCACCTCCTGCAGGTACCAGAGCGGGAAGGTGTCGTTGTCCCCGTTGGTGAAGAGAATGCCGTACGGCTCCACGCTGTGGAGGAGATTCCATGCCCAGTCGCGGGCGGACCAGTCGTCGCTTCGGTCCGCCCAGCTCCAGTTCAGGACCACGGGGACCAGCGCCACGAGAAGGATGGGGGACGCCAGCGCGAACCCACGGGGGTTCGGGACCCGCCCGGCGGCCCACCGCCAGGCCCCCGCGATCCCGATCCCGGCCAGGAACCCCCACAGGTGGAACGACCCGATGAAGAAGTAGTCCCGTTCCCGAACTTCCCGCATCCGCTGCGGGATCTCGGGCCCCGCGAGGGAATAGCCGTACTTGAAGTTCAGGTAGAGGGTCAGCAGCACCGAGAGCGTTGCCATGAGCCCGCCCACATAGAGCCCGATACCCGGCCCGGCGCGCACCGACACGACCAGCCCCCATACCCCGAGGCCGAGAATCAGGAGGGTGACGGGGAGGCGACTGTTCCCCGGCGTGGAGTCGGAGGAGAGACTGCGGGCCCACTGCCAGTCGAAGTACTGGAAGTAGTTCAGGAGCTGGTGCCCGACGAGGCCGATCCCCCGGGGCGTGTTGCCGGACATGTCGGTGGGGTCTGCGAAGACCGACGGCTTGCCGTACTGCTCGCGCCCGATGTTGGCGGCCAGCGCCGGACAGCCTGCCCGGGCGTTGGAGTAGATGGCCACGGCCGCCCCCACCATGGACTCGCAGACCGGCTCCCCCTGGTTGATGCGCGGCTGCTGCTCCGAGCGGAGGGGCAGGAAGAACATCAGCGAGAGGCCCAGGACCGCCGCCAGGAACCCCCGGGCGAGGAAGCGGGTGTCCAGCAGGATGCGAGGCCTTTCGAGAAGAATCAGCATCCCCAGGGCCGGCGCCGGGAGGATGGACATCAGGTGGTTCGTGCTCCCGAGGACCATCAGGTAGATGGCGAGGACCAGGTACCACCCGGAGCCGGGTTCGTCCTTCCGGTCCCGCCAGCGGATGGCCAGCCAGGATACGGCGGCGATGGTCAGAAGGCTGATCGTGTAGACCTTCTCGTGCACGTTGGACTGGTTCCAGACCGTGTACGCCGACGACGCCAGGATCGCCCCGGCCCAGGCGCCCACCAGCGGCAGCCGGCGTGCCCATACCTCGCCGACCTCCCGATCGCCCGCCAGCCACCCGCGGATGATGCGGTGGGCCACCAGGAAGAGGAAGCCCGTCGCCCCCGCCGAGGCCACCGCCGCAAGGAGGTTGATGCGCACAGGGACCGAGGCTCCGGTGAGCCCGAGCAGGACACTCCAGGCCCGCCCGACGACCACGAAGAAGGGGTTTCCGGGCGGATGGGGAATCCCCATGATGTGCGCCGTTGCGGTGTACTCGCTCGTGTCCCAGAACCAGATGGTCGGGGCCAGGGTCACGAGGTAGAGCGTCAGCGCCGCCGCGGCGGCCCCGAGGGCATGGGCGTAGGGAGGGCGTGCGTCGGTCCGGGGATCGGTCATGGTCCGGCGTCTGAAGGGTGGAGTCCGGGGAGGCGTGTTCCCCTAAGGTGGCGCTTCGGAGGTCGGAAGGGGAAGCCCACCCCTGACGGAGCCGGATCTTCCCGCTTACTGTTCTCCATGTCCCCTCGTGGATCCCTCGCAGCACTCCGGTTCGCCCGTGGGTGGAGCGCCCCGCCCGGGCCGAGCGTGCCGGCGGGGCTCGTGGAGGGCGTGGAAACCGTTCGTCTCCCCGGCGTGGACGGCGAGGTGCGGGCGCTCAGGGTGGCCCCTCGGGGCGGCGCTCCGCATCCCGGATGGGTACTCCTGCACGGGATCACGGTTCTGGGGCTCGAACACCCCTCCCTCCTGCGCTTCGCCCGCGCCCTCGCGGGAGCGGGGAACCACGTGCTCGTTCCCGAGATCCGCGCCTGGACCCGACTGGAACTGTCGCCGGCCCAGGCCCAGCGCGTGGTATGCGGGTCCCTCGAGTTCCTGGCAACCGATCCCCGGATCACCCCCGGCGGCGTGGGGGTGGCGGGGTTCTCCTTCGGCGGACCGCAGGCCCTCGCCGCCGCCGGCGACCCGGCGGGGGGACCCCACCTCCGCAAGGTCCTCGCGTGGGGCAGCTACGCCCGGTTTCGGTCGGCCCTCGGCTTCTCCTTTTCCGGGGAACTCCAGCCGACCCATGGCTCCGATCGGGGAGCCCCGCTGACGACGATCCACCCGGACCCCTATGCCCGCTGGATCGCCGGGGCAAACCTCCTCCCCCTGGTCCAGGGCTTCGGGAGCCTGGATGCGACGGCGTCGGCCCTCCGGACGCTCTCCCGGCTCTGGGGAAAGAGCGCCATCGATGCGTACAGCTCCGACTCCGACCCGGTACGCATCCAGCTCCGGGAGGGGCTCCCACCGGGGGAGCGGGAGCTCTTCGATGTCTTTGCGCCCCCGGCAGGAAGGATCCCGGACCCGGCCGCCGGCGCCGAGATGTGCGAGCTCCTCGCCCGCACCGCATCCCGGCACCATCCGCTGCTGGACCCCGTTCCTTCCCTGCCCCCCCTCGGCGTCCCCGTCCACCTCGTCCACGGACGCCAGGACGTCCTCATCCCCTGGACCGAGACCACGCGTCTCGAGGCGCTGATCCGCCCCCGGGCCCCGAAGGTCCACGCCACGGTCACCGGACTCTTCGCGCATTCCGCAGGCGAAACGGGGCTTTCCCGTCGGGCGCAGCTCGTCGAGGGCGGCCGGCTCTTCCAGGCCGTGCGGAAGGTCCTCGCCTTCCGGTAGGAGGCCCGGACGCGCGCCCCGCCGCCGTCAGGGCAGTTCCAGGCGTGCCCAGTCCCAGCCTTCGAGCCCGCCCGCCCCGATGGCCCGCACTTCCACCACGTCGCCGGCCTGCACGTCGGCCACGGTGAACCGGGGCTCCCCGGTCACCCCGAGTTCCCGCACCTCCCCGTCCGGCCGCCGCACCTGCACCCGGTAGCCGGTGACCCCGGACTCCAGCGCCGGCTCCCAGGCCACCGCCGCCGTCGACCCGGTGCGCGCGCCCTCCAGGCGAAGCTCCCGGATCCGGCTCGGCGAGTCGGCCAGCAGCATGATGCTCGCCACCGTGGTCCGGCTCACCTCGGCCACCAGCCGGTGGTTGATGGTCTCCACCTGGTCGGTGCGCTGGTGGTAGTGGGGGTTCCCGAGCACCGGGTACGACCCGATCCCCCCGACGATGTCGCCGTAGGCCTCGTAGAAGACGGCCCCGTCGGTGCCCCGGTAGTAGAGGGCGTCGTAGGTGATGAGGTCCGAGTAGCGCATGGCCGCCCCGTGCTGGATCTTCATGATCCCCGGGTTCGAGTACCGGATCGTGTTGTCGAGCCGGTGGCTCCGGGTCCAGCCGATCATGTCGTTGTTCAGCACCCCCACCAGCTGCCGCCCCTCCTCCACCATGCGGCGCACGTACTCGCGCGCGCCGAGCAGCCCCGCCTCCTCGGCGGTGAGGAAGGCAAACTCGATGGTGGCCTTCCGGGGGGCCTGGGCCAGCACCCGCGCGGCCTCGAGGAGCGCCGTGGTCCCCGAGGTGTTGTCGTCGGCCCCGGGGCTCGGGAGCACCGAGTCGAAGTGCGACGAGATCGCGTAGATGAGCTCCGGGTTCTCGGTCCCCGGCAGCCGCGCGATGACGTTCGCGGCCCGCATCCCCCGGGGCTCGAACCACTCCATCGTGACCTCGTAGCCCCACCCCTCGAGGGTCTCGCGCAGGTACTCGGTGGCCTCGAGGTTCCCGGGCTGCCCGATGAACTTGGAGCCCATGCGGTAGAGCTGGTCGGCATGGTTGTGCACGCGCCCGGTCTGGATCGCTCCCGTCACCCGCGCCACCTCGTCGTGGAGGGGCGCGAACCGGAACTCGCCCTCGGCCACGAGCTCCCGCTCCCAGGCCAGGTTGGCCTCGAGCCGCCGGGTGAGCGCGTCCATCGTCACCTCGGCGCCCAGGTCGATGCGGAAGACCCCCCGCTCGGGCGAGATCGTGTTGCCGTCGCGCTCCGCCGAGACCAGGAGCGACCCGCCGTCGGGGCTCACCACCCACTCGTACTCCGGCGCGATGGTCCGGAGCGTGT
>REBP01000188.1 GCA_007692665.1 Gemmatimonadales bacterium
AGGGGGAGAGCGCGATCTCGTGGTGGGCGGCGCCGAGGAAGGCGGCGACCTGCCCGCGCAGGGCGTCCAGCCGTCCCATCCAGTGCTCGTACCAGGCCGAGGCCCCCATGGTGTGCCAGAGGGCGGTGAACTCCCCGAGGCGGGCCTCGGCGCGGTGGGAGAGCGCTCCCAGCGAGCACGAGTTCAGGTAGGTGTGCGTGTGGAGGATGGGGAACTCCTCGCGGATGCGGGCGAGTTCCTCAGGGGCCAGGGGGGCGGCGGGGTGGATCATGGGCTCCAGGGTGGGCAGGTGGGGGACGCCACGATAAGATGCTGTCATTCGCGGGCCTTCGGCGTCGGTGTCGACGGGATACCGGATTCGCCGCGCACGGTTCCTGCTGCCCGGTCGGTTCCCCACCCCCTTCCGCGGCCCCGACCGTCGACCCACCTCCGACCCCCCACTTCCGGACGCGATGAAGACCTCGAGGTTCCTGGATCCACTCATCGCCCGGCTCTCGGCGCTGGACCGGAAGCTGGTGCGCGACCTGTCGTCGCTGCTGGGGCAGGGGGTGACCATCGCGCTGGTGGTGGGGGCGGGAATCGCGGGGTTCGTGGCGCTCCGCACCACCTTCTCGTCGCTCCAGGAGTCGCGGGACACCTACTACGAGCAGTACCGCTTCGGCGACGGCTTCGTGCAGCTCGAGCGGGCGCCCCAGTCGCTGGCGTCGCGGATCGAGGCGGTGCCGGGGGTGGCGCTGGCGTACACCCGGGTGGTGGAGCCGGTGCGGATCCCGCTGGAGGGGGTGGTCCAGTCGCCGGTGGGGCAGGTGGTCACGCTTCCACCCGACGGCAACCCGCCCCTGAACGGGATCCTGATCCGCGAGGGTCGGCTCCCCGGGGCCGGGCGCGCCGACGAGGCGCTTCTGCTGGACGCCTTCGCGGACCGATGGGGCTTTGCGCCGGGAGACACGATCCGGGCCATCATGAACGGGGCGCTCCGTCCCATCCTGGTCACCGGGCTCGCCACGTCGCCGGAGTTCGTCTACCCGGTGCCGGCGGGCGGGGGGCTCATTCCCGACGACGAGCGCTTCGCCGTCTTCTGGATGGACCGCGCAGGTGTGGCGCCGGTCTTCCGCATGGAGGGGGCCTTCAACGACGTGGTGCTCCGCTTTCAGCGCGGCGCGTCGGAGCGGGAGGTGATGGCCCGGGTGGACCGGATCCTCGAGCCCTACGGCGGGCGCGGGGGGTACGGGCGGGCGCTCCAGCCCTCGAACTTCATCCTGGAGGGGGAGCTCGCCCAGCTCCGGCAGTTCGCCACCGTGGTGCCGGTCATCTTCCTGGGGGTGGCGGCCTTCCTGCTGAACATGGTGCTCTCGCGGCTCCTCCACCTGCAGCGGACGCAGGTCGCGTCGCTCAAGGCGCTGGGGTACCGGGACCGGGAGATCGGCTTCCACTTCCTCAAGATGATGTCGGGGGTGGTGGCGGGCGGGTCGATCCTCGGGGTGCTGCTGGGGGCCTGGCTGGGACAGGCCATGACCGCGCTCTACGGGTCCTTCTTCGGGTTCCCGGTGCTGGAGTACCGGATGGGGTGGGGGCCGCCGGTGGTGGGGACGCTCATCGCGCTGGCGGCGGGGGGGATCGGGGCCTTCGGGGCGCTCCGGAAGATCCTGGCCCTCTCGCCGGCCGAGGCCATGAGCCCCGAACCGCCGGCCCGGTACCGCCCGTCGTTCCTGGAGCGGCTGGGGGTGGGGCGCCTGGTGGGCCCTTCGGGGCGCATGGTGCTTCGCGAGGTCTCGCGGCGGCCGCTCCGGACCGGGCTCTCGGCGCTGGGGATCGCCCTTTCCCTGGGAATCCTCGTCGTGGCGCGCTTCAGCACCGACGCGCTGGATTTCCTCATCGAGGAGCAGTTCTACCGGGCGTGGCGGGAGGACGTCACGGTGACCTTCATCGGCCCCCAGCCGACGCGGGGCGTGAGGGAACTCCTTCCCCTTCCCGGCGTGGAGCATGCCGAGGGGATCCGCATCACCGCCGCCCGCATGCACGCCGGGCCGCGGTGGCGGGACATCCCGCTCCAGGGGTACCCGGAGGGCGCCCGGCTCCGGCAGCTCACCGACGGCGAGGGGCGGATCCATCCCATGCCGAACGGGGGCGTGGTGCTGACCGCCAAGCTCGGGGAGGTGCTGGATGTCGGCGTGGGCGACACGGTCCGGGTGGCGCTCCGGGAGGGGCGCCCGGGCGACGTGTTCCTGGTGGTCACCGGCATGGTGGACGAGATGTTCGGGCTCCAGGGGCACATGCGGCTGGCGGACCTGAACACGCTCCTCGGCGAGGGCCCCATGGTCTCGCAGGCCCTTCTCACCGTGGATCCGACGCGGTACCGGGAACTGGAACGACAGCTGGCCGACCTCCCCGCCGTGGCGGACGTGGGGAGCCGGGACGCCCTGGTAAGCGGGTTCCGGGAGCAGAGCGGCGAACTTCTCGTGGTCATGACGCTGATCCTCACCGCCTTTGCCAGCGTCATCGCCGCAGGGGTCGTGTACAACAACGCCCGGGTGGCGGTGTCGGTGCGGGAGCGGGACCTGGCCTCGCTCCGGGTCATCGGGTTCACGCGGAGGGAGATCTCCGCGGTGCTCCTGGGCGAGATCGGGGTACAGGTGGCCCTCTCGATTCCGCTGGGGCTCTGGATCGGGATCATGCTGTCGGAGGGGATTGCGGGGAGTGTCGATCCGGAGCGGTACCGGCTGCCCGTGGTGCTCAGTCCCGCCACCTACGCCTACGCCGTGGGAGTCGTGCTCCTGGCTTCGGCGGTGAGCGCGCTCCTGGTGCGCCGCCGCCTGGACAACCTGGACCTCATCGCGGTCCTCAAGACGAGAGAATAGAGGCATGCCCGAGACGACGAAGACGACAGGGGACAGCAGGTCCGCATCGCCGGCAGGCCGCGGCTGGGAGGCCCCACGCTGGCTCCGCACGGCGTTTCTCGTGGCGGCGGGCATTGCCGTGGTGGCGGTGCTCGCCATGGCCTTTCGCCCCCAGCCGGTGGCCGTGGATCTGGCCCGGGTGGACCGGGGCACGGTGGAGGTGGCCGTGGAGGAGGACGGCCGCACCCGCGTGCGCGACCGGTTCGTGGTCACGGCGCCCGTGGCGGCCACCCTGCGGCGCATCACCCTCGAGGCCGGCGACCCGGTGGAGGCCGGCGACGAGCTGGCGCGCCTCGACGGCCCCGAGGCGGCGCTCACCGACACGCGGACCCGGGCCCAGCTCCGGGCGCGCATCTCCGCCGCCGAGGCGGGCGTCGAGGGCGCCGTGGCCATGGCAGAGGGGGCGGAGGCGGCGGCGGTTGAGGCCCGCGAGGGGCTGAGGCTCCAGGAGGTGCTCCTGGCCGGGGGGAGCGGCTCGCCTTCGGCGGTGGAGCGCGCCGAGGCCATGGTCCGGGCGCGGGAGGCGGAGATCCGGTCGGCCCGCTTCGCCGTCGAGGCGGCCCGGGGCGAGGTGGAGGACCTTCGCCTGGCCCTGGCGGGACCCGACGGGTCGGAAGTCGGCGGCGGGATCCCGCTGGTCCTCCGGGCGCCCGTTCGCGGGACCGTGCTCCGGGTCCACCGCGAGAGCGGCGGCGCCGTGGCTCCGGGCGAGCCCCTTCTCGAGGTGGGAGACGCCGGTGCGCTGGAGGCGGTGGTGGATCTCCTCTCGGCCGATGCGGTCCGGATCTCGGCCGGTGCGGAGGCAACCCTCGGGGGCTGGGGAGGCGAGGCCCTCCTGTCCGCCCGGGTCCGGAGAATCGAGCCTGCGGGCTTCACCCGGGTGTCGGCGCTGGGGATCGAGGAGCAGCGGGTGAACGTGATCCTCGAACCCGTCGGCGATGGCGGCTGGCCCGGACTGGGCGACGGCTTCCGCATCGAGGCCCGGATCCTGGTGGACCGGGCCGACGACGTGCTGCGGGTGCCGGCGGGCGCCCTCTTCCGTCTCGGCACCGAGTGGGCGGTATTCGTGGCCGAGGGGGGGCGGCTGCGGGAGCGGGTCGTGGAGGTCGGGCGCAGGAGCCAGGCCGAGGCGGAGATCCTCTCCGGCGTGGTCGAGGGAGACCAGGTGGTCATCTACCCGTCGGACCGGGTGGCGGAGGGGGTTCGCTACCGTGCCCGATAGGGTAGCTTTGACGCATCCCCGCTCCCATCTCCATCCTCGTTCCCCGCCCTTCCGGAACCGGTCACCCCCCCCCGGCGACTCGCATGCTCATGAGGTCCTTCCGGGCCCTTGCCCGGATTGGTATTCCTGTCCTGCTGCTGGCCCCGGCGTTCGCGCCCCAGGCCGCCGGCCAGGCTGCCGGCCAGCCCGGACTCGACCCCACGCGGCCGGTGACCCAGTTCGGCGTCGAGGCATGGACGCAGCGCGATGGTCTCCCCCAGAACTTCGTGCCGGCCCTGGCCCAGACGCCCGACGGCTACCTGTGGGCGGGAAGCGAGCGTGGACTCGTCCGCTTCGACGGTTCTCGCATGGTCGTGCTCCTTCCCGAGAACACCCCCGGCCTCCCGTCGGCCTGGGTGACCCACCTCCTGGTGGATTCGGATGGCACGCTATGGATCGGCACCGGCTCGGGGGCGGTGGCCCGGATGCGGAACGGGGTCTTCGAGACCGTGGCATCCGCCGAACAGCTGGATGGCTCCGCGATCCGGGCGCTTCTCCGGGACCCGGACGGGCGGATCTGGGTGGGGACGGAGTCCGCCGGGGTGGTCGTCCTTGGCGCCGACGGGGCCGAGGTGGCCCGGATCGGGGTCGAGGCCGGGCTCTCGGACCGGTTCATCACCTCGCTGGCCGGAAGCTTCGAGGCCGGCGGCTCGGGGGTCGCCGGCGCCGACCCGGGGGTCCTCTGGGTCGGGACGCCCCGGGGTGTGGACCGGGTCGACCTGGCGACGCTCTCCGTGCGCCCCCGGATCGTGACCCTGGAGGGGGTCCAGCCCACGACGCTCCTCGCCGAAGCCGACGGTACGCTCTGGGTGGGAACGGGCGGTGGTGGGGTCCTGCGCGTCCGGGAGGGGGTGGTGCTCCCCGCGGGACCCGAGGCCGCCCTCGGCACGGCCTTCATCTCGACCCTCCTTCGCGACCGGGGCGGGGCACTCTGGATCGGCACCAACGGAGCCGGACTCCACCGGATCTTCGAGGGACGCATGGAGTCCCTCACCGCCGCCCGCGGTTTTCCCGGCGACCTGGTGCGGGCCCTGCTCGAAGATCGCGAGGGGAACCTCTGGGTCGGGCAGACCAGCGCCGGGCTGATCCGGCTGCAGAACGGGATCTTCGACTGGTTCGGCGCACCGGAGGGGCTGTCCATGAACGTGGCGCTGGGCCTCCTCGAGGCGCGGGACGGGGCGATCTGGGCCGGCACCCCCGGCGAAGGCGTGAACCGGGCCTTCGAGGACGAGGTCACCACCTGGCGCACCCGGGAGGGGCTGGGCGCCGACTTCGTCCTGACCGTCTCGGAGGCGCCGGACGGAGCGGTCTGGGTCGGGACGCTGGGGGGTGGGGTGAGTCGCATCGACCCGCGCGCCCCACCGGGGCGGCAGGTCACGAGCTGGGGTCCGGCGGACGGTCTCCTCGGGCCCCAGGTGACCGTGGTTCACTGGGACCGGACCGGCACCCTCTGGATCGGGTACCGCGGGCAGGGACTGCACCGCTGGCGGGCCGGGGGGCCGCTCTCCACACCGGCCCAGGCGTGGAGCGAGGCGAACGGCCTGCCCTCCGGGGCCGTGACCACGGTCCTGGACGACGCCCTCGGTCGGATGTGGGTGGGAACGCGAAGCGGCCTGGCCCGCATCGAGCCGGCCGGAGGCGGGGTCACGACCTTCCACACCGCCGAAGGGCTCCCGCACGGGCACATCACGGGACTCTTCCATGACGTCGACGGGGGCACCTGGGTGGCCACGATGGGGGGCCTGGTTCGCATCCGCGAGGACCGGGTGACCTTCCTCGGTGTGGAGGCGGGGCTCCCTCCCCTCGAGCCCATGGGGGTCATGGAAGACCGGCGTGGCGACCTCTGGATCAGCACGAGCGAGGGCATCCTCCGGGTGGCTCGCGCCGAGCTGGATGCGGTGGCGGACGGCCGCCTCGACCGGGCCCGGGTGCGACGCTTTGACGGGAGCTACGGGATGCGGAGTGCGGAAGCGAACGGGGGCGTGCACCGGTCGGCCCTCCTGTCTGCCGACGGTTCGATCCGGTTCCCGACCATGGCGGGCATCGTCCGGGTGGACCCCGAGCGCACCGACCTGGTTCGCCTCGCTCCGGAACCGGTCCTGGAGTCGCTGGTGGCGGGAGGGACCGTCTTCCCCCTCCACGTTTCCCCCGAGATCCCCCGGGGGCACCGTGCCCTCGAGTTCTCGTTCACGGCCCCCACCTTCGTGGCGGCAGACGAGGTTCGCCTTCGCTACCGCCTCGAGGGATTCGACGAGGACTGGGTCGAGGCCGGTGACACCCGGATCGCCCGCTATACCAACCTGCCTCCCCGGGACTACACGTTCCGTGTCGAAACCGCGGGGCGCGACGGGAGCTGGTCCGGGCGGGAGACCTCTGTCGACCTGTCGCTCGCTCCGTGGATTCACGAGCGCCGATCCGCGCAGGTGGCCGCCCTCCTCCTGCTTCTCCTGCTGGCCGGAACGGGGTACGGTCTCCGCATCCGCAGCCTCAAGTCACGCGAGGAGGCTCTCCTGAAGCTGGTGGCGGAACGGGAGCGGGCGTCGGCGGCGCTGCGGGAGAGCGACGAGCGGCTCCGCCTGGCGCTGGAAGCCGGACGGATGGGAACCTGGGAGTGGCACGTGGACGAGGGGACGGTGGCGTGGTCGGAGGGGATGATGACGCTCCTCGGAGAAGCGCCCGGCTCGGTGAATGTCTTCAGGAAGCGGCTCCGGGAACGGGCGGAGCGAAAGGATGTCCGGGCCGCCGAACGCCTCCTCCTCAGGGTCGCCCGCGGTGATCTTTCGGACTTCAGCGTGGACTTCCAGGTGCAGGCTGCCGACGAACCGCGGCGACAGATCGAGCTCCGGGGGCGCTGGGTTTCCGACGAGGCCGGGCCGACCCGCCGGGTAGTGGGCGTGGCCGCCGACGTCACCGCCCTCATCGAGACGCAGAGAGAGCTTCGTGCCCGGGAAGAGGAGCTTCGCCAGCTCCACAAGATGGAGGCGGTGGGGAGCCTGGCCGGAGGGGTGGCCCACGACTTCAACAACCTGCTGTCGGTCATCGGGATGAACGCGCGCCTGGCCCTGGAATCCCTTCCCGAGGACGCCCCTGCCCACGAGGAGATCACCGAGACGATCCGCGCCGCGGACCGGGCCACCGACCTCACCCGTCAGCTGCTGGCCTTCAGCCGCAAGCAGATCCTCCAGCCCCGGCATCTCGACCTGAACGACTCCGTCCTGACCGTGGGCCGGATGCTCCGCCGGGTCCTGCGTGCAAACGTGGCGTTCGAGACCGACCTGGCGCCCGACCTGGCCCCGGTGCTGGCCGACGAGGGCGGGGTGGAGCAGATCCTGGTGAACCTCCTGGTCAACGCCCAGGATGCCATGCCCCAGGGGGGGAGACTGCTGGTTCGAACCCGCAATCGACCCGGGGAGGCTTCGCCCTCCACGCCCTTCCTGGCGCAGGAGCACGTGGCCCTCGCGGTCACCGACTCGGGTCTCGGCATGGACCCCGCCACGCTTGCGCGGGTTTTCGAACCCTTCTTCACGACGAAGGGGGTGGGCCAGGGTACCGGGCTGGGCCTGGCCTCGGTGTACGGCATCGTGCAGCAGACCGGGGGCGAAGTCCGGGTGGACAGCCGCCCCGGAGAGGGGACCACCTTCCTTCTCCTCTTTCCTGCGGCGGGGGTCGCCACCCTCGAGGAAGTGACATGAACATGTGGGGCGTCTCCATTCCCGGCGCGCTTGCCGTTGTCGCCGGTCTCCTTCCCTGGATCCTCCTGGGTGCATTCCTCGCATTCCGGGTGCGTCTCCCGCGCCCCCTTCCGGGACGTCCGACGACGCATGGCCCCGGGGCGTCCCCCCGGCCCACGCCCCGGGTCAGCATCGTCGTGCCCGCCAGGAACGAGGCCGCCAACATCGAGCGATGCGTGACAAGCCTGGCGGCGCAGCGGTACCCGGACTTCGAGATCATCGTGGTGGACGACGGCTCCACCGACGGCACGGGCGACCTTGCCCGAAGCGTCCCCCCCGGCCATGCAGGCGCCCTCCGCGTGGTCTCCGGCACCCCCCTTCCGCCCGGGTGGTTCGGAAAGCCCTGGGCCTGCGCGAACGGGGCGCAGGTGGCCGACGGCGAGGTTCTCCTCTTCACCGATGCCGACACCTTCCACGACCCCCGCCTCCTGTCCCGCGCCGTTGCCGCCCTCGACGAGGACCGCGCCGACGCCCTCTCCCTCGTGGGGACGCAGGAAATGGAGTCCTTCGGGGAGCGTCTCGTCCAGCCCCAGATCTTCGCCCTGCTGGGGATGCGGTTCCACAGGCTGGACCTGGTCATCGGGCCCGACCGCTGGAAGGACGCCATCGCGAACGGCCAGTACATCATGCTGCGCCGCTCGGCGTACCAGGCCCTCGGGGGTCACGCCGCGGTCCGGGACGAGGTGGTGGAGGACCTGCGCCTGGCCCAGGAGCTCACCCGGCGGGGGGGGCGGCTCACCGTTCGGGGCGCGGTGGACCTCTTCTCCACCCGCATGTACACCTCCCTGGGCGACCTCGTGAACGGGTGGACCAAGAACGTGGCCGTGGGGGCCCGCCAGGCCGGCGGCCGGTGGGGGCGCACGGCGATCCCCGGGCTCGTGCTCTTCCTGCTCGTGGCCTGGGTCCTCCCGGCGGCGGCCCTCGTGACCTGCGGCGCCCTGGCCCTCGCCGGCGCCCCTGCGTCACCGTACCTGGTGGCGTGGTCCGCCCTGGCGACCTTCTTCACCATGTCCATCTGGCTCGGCGCCTACCCCCGGCTGGGCGCACCGGCGGGCTATGCCCTGCTCCACCCGCTGGGGGCGCTCGTCGTGGCCTTCATCGCGCTCCGGAGCTGGGCCCGGGGCTCCCGCCGCATCGAGTGGAAGGGGCGCCGGTACACGGAAGCGGATGCGGAGGCGGATGGGGAGGGTAGTGGAGGGGGTGATGCGGAGGGGGTCCGTCCGGCCGAGGTCTCGACGCCTGCGCCCCCCGGGGCGGTGGGGTCGGCGGAATCCCGCTGATGTCGGCGGCGGGGCGCGACCGGACGGGCGGACCGGAGACCGGCGGTGAAGCCGGCACGGCGGGTATCCCGGATCCCGCGGTGCTCCGGCGCCTGCTCCTCCGGCACGCCCGGGAGGCCGGATTCGACCTGGCCGGCGTGGCGGCTGCCCACCCGTCGGAGCATGGAGCCTTCCTCGACGCATGGCTCGCTGCGTCGCATCACGGGACCATGCAGTACCTGGCCCGGCCCGACGCGGTGGCCCGGCGGAAGGACCCGGCGCTCACGCTTCCCGGGGCTCGGAGCGCGCTGGTGGTGGGGCATGGGCACTTCCAGGAGGATCCGCCCGGGGTGCCGAACGATGCGTCGCGGGGGGTGATCGCCCGGTATGCCCGGGGGCGGGACTATCACAAGGTGGTGACCCGGGGCCTGAAGGAGGTGGCGCGCGGGATGGAGGCGGCGTGTCGCGAGGCGGGGGAGGCGCCGCCCGAGTGGCGGATCTGCGTGGACACGGCGCCGGTGCTGGAGCGGGAGCTCGCGCGGCGGGCGGGGCTCGGATGGTTCGGGCGGAACACCATGCTCATTCACCCGCGGCGGGGGTCGCACTTCTTCCTGGGGGTGCTCCTGCTGGATGCGGAGGTGGAGGCGGACGCGCCCTTCGAGCGGGATCACTGCGGGAGCTGCCGGGCGTGCCTCGATGCCTGCCCCACCGGGGCGCTCCTGGGGCGAAACGAGAAGGGTGCGCCGGTCATGGACGCGCGGCGCTGCATCTCGTACCTGACCATCGAGCACCGGGGGCCGATCCCGGTGGAGTTCCGCGAGGCCATGGGAAACCGGGTCTACGGGTGCGACATCTGCCAGGAGGTGTGTCCATTTAGCCGTAGTTTCTCAAGCACCGCCTCGGAGGCGTCGTATGCCGCGCGGGGGCCGGGGGAAGTGCCGGTGGGAGTAGAGGCGGTGGCGGGTGAATTCGGGCCTACAAGTGCCCCCGCGGCGCACCCCGGCACCGACGCCCCCTCACTGGTGCAACTCCTGGAGATGGCGCTGGACCCGGAGCGCTGGGAAGCATTCTCCAGGGGGTCGGCGATTCGGCGGGCCGGGAGGGCCGGGTTTGCGCGGAACGTGTGTGTGTCGCTCGGGAATTGGCTCGCCTCGGCGACCGAGCCGCCGGCCGAGGCGCTGTCGGCGCTCTCGGCAGCGCTCTCCGATCCGGAGCCGCTGGTGCGTGGGCATGCGGCCTGGGCTCTGGGCCGGGCGGGCGGCGCCGGAGTGGGTGAGCTGCTTTCCACCGCAGCCGGGTCAGAGTCGGACTCTTGGGTCCTCGAGGAAGTGGAGTCGGCGCAGTCGATGGCCAGCGGAAGGAGCTTTGGGGAGTTCGGGGACGGAGACAGGTAGGCCACGGCGGTCATGGGATGGCCTCTCTGGCGTCCGGGGATCTTTTCGACGGCCACCCCGACAGCAACGACCCAGTGCTGGTAGATGAGTACGCGTTCCTCGGGTTCGAGTTGGCTCCACCCATCAGCGATGTTCCGTGTCTCGTCAATGATCTGGCGTGCTTGAGCCCAAGCGGTCTGGGCTGCATTCCGCGCTTGCTCAGCCTTGGCACGTTCCTGCACCAGGCGGGCCTTCCGGACGGAAAGTTGCTGGGAAGTCTCCCCGATCACTCTGAGGAGGTCGTCCGAAAGGGTGTGGTCCGCGAGTCGTAAGGCTAAAGTCCTGATCTGTTTCTCGATCTCAGCCAGCTCCTTAGCCAACTTGGCTGTGGAACGCTCTATTGCCCTCTGGTAGCCGTCGGAACTCACCATCAACTCCCGAAGCTGGCTCTCAAACTCAGGTGAGCCCCGCTCCTGCTTGATGGCTTCGACCATCGCTTCTTCCAGCTCCGTGGCATCGAGTTGGAACCGCCGGCAGCCCGCAGCTTCGTAGGCCTCGTGCATTGCAGGGTCATCACGACGGTCGACGGGCGCGTGGCGGTAAACCCGTCGAAACTGGCCGGATTCCCGCGTGGGGGTGTTCGACCCCCAGTACGGCGCTCCACAGTGGACGCAGAAGGGCTGGAGCGGGTAAGACTCCTTCTTCTTTCGGGTCCGGTGGGCGTTGCGTAGCCGGTCCTGGACCGCCTCCCAGAGGTCCGGGTCGACTAGCGACTCCCATTTGGCCTTGATCGTGTGGGTGACCGCTCCACCGATCGACCTAGACTCGTGGTACTCGATCTGACCCCGGAGTGGGGTACTGGTGAGCAGGTTGCGGACGAACGAGTGGTTCAGTTTTCCGCCGCGGGGCCCGCGCCGGCCTTCAGCGTAGAACCGCTTACCGATCTGCTTCAGGGACTGGCCTGCCAAAAAGAGTTCTGCGGCCTCCTTCCAGGCCGGCAGCGTGCCGGGATCACCTGCGAGGATGACCGGTCCGGTGGCGGCCTGCTTCTCCGCGAAGACCACCGCAGCCCAACGCTTCTCCCTTGCCGATTGATCCCACCCGACGAGGATTTCCCTTTCACCAGGCCGAGGCGCCTCGCCCGGACCCAGCTCCCGCAGGGACTCGGCCAGAACTCGGAGCGTCCCGTATGGAGGAGAACCGTGAATCCAGTTCCCGTCCTTCGCATGGTTCGCCTTCCCTCGCCGCACGGTCTGGCTGAGTTTCGCCGAGTAAGCGCTCGCCTCGTGAGAGTGCATCGCCGTCATGAAGTGATCGACGAGGGCATTCCCCGTGCTCTCCTGGGTCGCGTACCTGAGTTCCCACCCGATTTCCCGCAGCTTGATTTCTTCCTTCAGGTAAGCAGTCAGGTCCGGCTCACCATCTCGGAGCGGGCGCCCAAATCGGGACATGTCGTAGACCTCGACCACCCCCGGGCGCTCCTGGGGCTGCGGGTGCGTCTCACAATCCTGCACGAGCTTCTGATACTGGGGCCGGTCGAATGAGGTGCCCGAGCAACAGTCCTCGTAAACGAAGGCTCGATCGATGTCCCCGAACTTTTCGGAAAGGACCTCGTTCTGCTGCTCGATTGACTTGGCCTGCCGCTCGGCACCCTCTGTGGACTTTCGCAGGTATCTCCTTCGAGGAGGGGAGACATGGCTCATCAGGATGCCATCCGGATCGGAGAGGGGTGGGCCAGGGGGACGAGTCGGTCGAGGTGGAGTTGCAGGTAGCGATCCCGGTGAGCACGGTTGGCCGTGCGGGCACGGTGCGCGGGGACTGCGACCGTCAGGTGTCGCTCGACCACCGCAGGATCAATGCGGAGCGCCTCAAGGCTCTCAGGATTTGCGGGGAGGAATCGGGGGGCTCCTTCGTGCTTCGTCATCGGACCTGCGCCTCGTAGCGACGGGACATCTCCCGGGTGGATGTCCTCACTGGCACAGGGTGAAGGGTTTTCTCACCAAACCCAACTAGGCTCGAGATCGTCTCATAAGTGTTTGTGTAGAGGCAGCACCGCGTGAACTGTGGAGGGGTCTCCAGGACACAGTGCCGCCGCCGCCGCCCCGGGATCACTCTTCATTAGGTAGACCCACGAGCGGCACCCCGTGGTCACCTCGGTGCCGGACTCCGGTCTATTTCAGTGGAGCGAGGTTGCGGGAGGGGGGCCGCACACGAGTCGGTGTCGTCAGCGAGGGGCGGGGCCGTTCAACAGGAGGGAGTCGTGCCTGAGAAGCATTCTGGCGACCGGCATCCAGGGGAAGGGACGGAGTGGAAGGTCGGATTCGCGGCCAAGGTTGATCCAATCCCGCTCTCCACCACCGCCCACATTCTGGCCGAGGAGCTTATACAACGCAGGAGTGCCGCTCGCCGGTGGCACAGGAGGTTACCCTTGCCGGGCGCTGGAGGGGGACAGCACACCTTGGTCACAGCTCGACTTACCACCGGACCTGATGACTAACACCAGAGCCAACCGGACTCGGCGTGCTGCGGTCTACGCCCGTGAATCTACCGACTACGAACTCGCCGTATCCCACCAGATCCGAGCTTGCGTGATGCAGGCGGAGAAGGAAGGATTGGAAGTGCCGGACGATCCGGCCTTCCGATTCGGCGACAACGACGCCACTGGAGCGAACGACGACCGGAACGGATTCCAACGCCTGTTTCGGATCGTCGAGTCCGGATCGGCGGGCTTCTCATGCCTCTACATCAAGGATCGGAGCCGGTTCGGAAGATTCGACGACATCCGGGAGCAATTCGCCCACGAATACCGGCTCGAGGAGAAGGGCGTCCGGATCCGCTACCTGGATGAGGAACCGATCGACTGGGGCGATAATTCCGGGCGTTCACTCGGCGAGCAGTTGTTCGCCTTCCTGCGCACCGGACAGACGGCTTCGGAGCGGCACAAGATCCGGGAGCGAGGTCGGATAGGAAAGCGCGACGCCGTCATTGACGGGAGCTGTCCCCAACCCCGAGCGCCCTGGGGTTCGGAGCGGTGGCACTGGGACCGTAAGGGGGACCGCTGGGTTCAGCCCGTGGAGTCTGCCGCTGGATCCCGACGGCCGGGTCTCGTGATCGGTTTGCGTTGGGACCCGGTCAAGTCCGAGATCGTGCGTGAGATCTACGAACTGGCAGCGGGGGGGATGGCCCAGGCCGGCATCGCGACCCTGCTGACTGAACGAGGGATCGAGACGCCCGCAGGGAAAATGGAGTGGGACCGGAACACCGTGGGGCGGATTCTGCGGCACCCGATCTACAAGGGAGACCTGGTCTGGGCCGGGGCATCTTCCGATGAGGAACCCGTCCACTTCATGACGGCCAAGTCACACGAGAGGTACCCCATCTACTATCCGGGATTCGCTCCAGGTGCACCGGTCTCGGTTGAACTCTGGGACGTCGTGCGTCGGAAGC
>REBP01000103.1 GCA_007692665.1 Gemmatimonadales bacterium
CTGTTCCTCGTTCAGCACCGTCATGGAAAGTCGCCTCAGCCTGCGTAGGAATGGAAACCGCGGCCGGATTTCCGGCCGAGCCAGCCCGCCGCCACGTACTTCCGGAGGAGCGGACAGGGTCGGTAGCGGTCGTCACCGAGTTCGCGGTGCAGGACCTCCAGGATGTTCAGGCAGGTATCGAGCCCGATGAGGTCGGCCAGCGTCAGCGGCCCCATGGGGTGGTTCATGCCGAGCTTCATGACGGTGTCGATGGCCTCCGCATCCGCCACGCCTTCCATCAGGGCGAAGATCGCCTCGTTGATCATGGGGAGGAGCACCCGGTTCGACACGAAGCCCGGGAAGTCGTTCACCTCGACGGGGGTCTTCCCCAGCGCCTTCGACAGGTCCACCACCGCGCGGGTCGTGGCGTCGTCCGTGGCGAGCCCCCGGATGACCTCGACGAGCTGCATGACCGGAACGGGGTTCATGAAATGCATCCCGATGACCTTCTCGGGGCGCGACGTCCGGGCGGCGATCTCGGTGATGGAGATGGACGACGTGTTGGAGGCGAGGATGGCGCCGGGGGGAGCATTGGCGTCGAGGTCCGCGAAGATCTCGTACTTGAGCTCGGGGATCTCCGGCACCGCCTCGATGGCGAGGTCCACGTCGGAGACCGCGGCACTCCGATCCGTGGCCGTCCTGATCCGGGCCAGGGCCTCGGTTTTCGCGGCTTCGGAAATCTGCTCCTTCCTCACCTGCCGGTCCATGTTCTTCCCGATGGTGCCGATGGCCCGTTCCAGCGCCTCCGCCGACACGTCGACGAGCGTCACGTCGAGGCCGTTCAGTGCCGCGATGTGGGCGATGCCGTTGCCCATCGTGCCGCTGCCGATGACCGCGACCCGCCGGATCCCGCTTCCGTCCATGTTCGTCATGAAGTCCATTCCCTCGTGGGTTGGCCGGGCCGGTGCCTACCGGACAGGCAAACGTGTCAGCGTGTCATCGTGCCGGCGCGTGCCGGCTCCGGCGAGGCGGTCTACCCGAGGGCAAGCCATCCCGCCACATAGAGGAGGATCAGCCATCCTCCGACCTCCATGATCCATGCCGGCGAGTTGCCGGCCCTCTCCGCGGGGCCACTGCCGGCGCCCCCGCCGTCCCTCCTGCCTGCGCCTGAACCCCTGCCTCCTGCCGGCGATCCGGGCTCGGCGGCGACGGCCCCGGAGGCACCGCCTTCGGAGCGACCACGGTCCATCTCGTCGGCCCGGGCCCTCAGGGCCTCCAGCGCCTCCCGGGCACCGCCCCCCCGAAAGGCGACCCCCATCCAGGCCGAGGCCCCGAAAAGGAGCGCCAGCACCGCCGCCACGAAGACCGCCATGAGCCAGATTTCAGGTCCGGAGAGGAGTCGCCACCCCCCTCCCCTGGGTTCCTGCCCGGAAAGGCTCGCCGCCGCCGCTCCCGCCAGGAGGGCCACGGCCAGCGCCGTCGCAAGCGGTCCGATCCTCCCCCGCAACTTCATTCCCCCCATCCTGCTCCCCGACGTGCTTCGGCCCCGGCCGCCGGAGGGGCGACCAGGGCCGTTGCCGTCATGACCGGGGGGCACGTCCGCAGGGGGACGCGAGACCGCCCGCAAGCCTGCGGGAGAGCGCAACGTCGGCGAGCCGCAGCATCAGGCGCGGGAAATCGAAAGGGCGACGGCGTTCCCGCCGCCGAGACAGAGCGTGGCCATGCCGGTGTCCACGTCCCGGTCCTCCATCGCGTGCAGGAGCGTCACCAGGACGCGGGCACCGGAACACCCGATGGGGTGACCCAGGGCAACCGCTCCGCCATGGACGTTGACGCGGTCCGGATCCATTTCGAGGGCCTCCATGTCGGCCAGCGCCTGCACCGCGAAGGCTTCGTTGACCTCGAGGAGCCCGTAATCCCCGATGGAGGTCCCGGTCTTCTTCAGGAGGTTTCGCACCGCCTCGATGGGCGCGAAGAAGAGGTCACGGGGCTCGGTCCCACCGGAGGCGTAGGCGTCGATCCGCGCCCGCACCGTGAGCCCGTGGGACTGGGCGAAGGCGAGGGAGGTGACGACCAGCGCGGCGGCGCCGTCGTTCAGCCCCGGCGCATTCCCGGCGGTCACGACCAGCTTCTCCAGCCCCTCCGGAGCATCCTTCGGGAAGGCCGGCCGCAGCCGACCGAGGGCCTCGATGGAGGTGTCGGCGCGGGGGCCCTCGTCGGTGTCGACGACGGTGGTGCCCTTCCGCCCCTGGATCTCCACCGGCACGATCTCGGCGCTGAACTTGCCACCCTCGATGGCGGCGATGGCCTTCCGGTGGGAGCCGAGGGCAAACGCGTCGGCGGCCTCGCGGGTGATCCCGGCCCGGTCCGCCGTGTACTCGGCGTGGCCGCCCATGTGGCACTCCCCGAAGGAGCACCAGAGGCCGTCATGAATGAGCCCGTCCTCCACGGTCTGGTCGCCGAACTTGACCCCGTTCCGCATCCCCCGCAGGAAGTGCGGGATGTTGGACATGGACTCGAAGCCGCCTGCAACCGCAGCATGGATGTCGCCGGCCCGGATTCCCTGGGCGGCGAGCATGACCGCCTTGAGGCCCGATCCGCACACCTTGTTGATGGTCACGGCGGGGAGGGTTGCGGGCAGTCCGGCGCGGATCGCCGCCTGGCGGGCGGGGGCCTGCCCGCCGCCGGCCTGCACGACGTTGCCGAGAATGACCTCGTCCAGCGTCGCAGGGTCGATGCCGGCCCGTTCCACCGCGGCCTTCACCGCCAGGGATCCGAGTTCCGTTGCGGAGAGAGGCGAGAGTCCCCCCAGGAAGCGTCCGATGGGGGTCCTGGCACCACTCACGATCACCGGGATCCGCGATGGATCGGTCATAGATGACTCCACATGCATTTTCTGGCCTGGGGCCCGGTGGCAGGACTTCGCCGGCCGGGAAGGGGGTATGAGCCGGGTCGACGGGGATGCCGCGCGGCACTTCCGCGCAGATGCCGATCGATTCGCAGCCAGAAAAAGATAGGAAGAAATCCCCGCGAGGTCACCTCTTCCCCCGGCCGTGCCGGACCCGACGTGGGGCTTCCCCCTCAGGTCCGAAGGGACTGCCCGTCCTCCTCCAGGTACCCCCATGCCGTATCGGGATCGTGCTCGAACACGAGGAGCCAGTCCTCCCGGAGCGCCCGTTCCTGAAGCTTCCGCTTCGATTCGAGCGTGACCAGGGGCTCCAGGTCGTACCCCATGATCCAGGGAAGGGGGAGGTGTGCCGAGGTCGGACACACGTCCGCGAGATAGCAGGCCGTTTCCCCCCCGTTCCCCAGGATCACGCTCTGGTGGTGCGGCGTGTGACCGGGGGTGGGGAGAACCCGCACGCCGCGCGTGACCTCGGCCTCCCCGCGAACGAAGGACCAGAGTCCGGCGTCGGTGAGGGCCGTGAGATTCCGCTGAGGATACGAGGCCCGAACCCGCTCGTTGGTGGAAGCCGCAAAATCGAACTCCCCCTCCTGGACCACGTGGCGGGCCTGGGGGAAGGACGCGGTCACGCTCCCGTCCTCGTTGAGCTGGGTGGCCCCGCCCACATGGTCGAAGTGAAGGTGGGTGAGGAGCACGATGTCCACGTCGGAGGGGGCGAACCCCGCCGCCCGGATCGCGTCCTCGAGTCGGGTGGGATTCCCTTCGTTCTCGACCCCGTAGATGTCGCGAAACTTCTCGCTCTCCTTGTTCCCGATCCCGGTGTCGATGAGCACCAGTGCCTCCGGGGCTTCCACAAGGAGGCACCGGAGCGCCAGGGGGATGCGGTTCCGGTCGTCGGCGGGGATTCGCCGCTCCCAGAGCGGTTTCGGAACGACGCCGAACATGGCCCCTCCGTCCAGTCGCTGGAGACCGGCGTCGAGGGCATGGATGCGAAGGGGTCCCACCTCGCGGGTCAGGACCAGCGGGCCGCGATCGTTCTCGGGTTGGGAAGCCATGGGATGCGGGGGGTGCGGGTCAGAAGGGAGGTGGCTGCCGCCGGCGGAGCCCGGAACGGGGTCGGGGGCCACGGTTCTTCCGGCTCCCCCGCTCCCGGACCAGCCGATCAAGGGCCTCGAGGTCCGAGGCCCCTTCCCGCTCCGCCGCATCCAGAAGGTGCACAAGGAGCCGCGCCGTGGCCAGTGCATCGCCCAGGGCGCGGTGCCGTCCCTGGATGTCGATGCTGAAGTGCCGGGTGATGGCATCCAGCGCATAGCTCCCGAGCCCCGGCACCAGCGCCCGCCCCATCTTCACGGTGCAGAGCCGGGGGCCCGAGGGCGCCTCGCCACGGGCATCGAGCAGGTGCCCCTCGACGAAGCCCCAGTCGAACTGGACGTTGTGGGCCGTGAAGACCCGCCCGTCGAGAAGGCCGCAGAGCGTCTCCGCCACCTCGTCGAACCGGGGCGCATGGGCCACCATCTCGTCGGTGATCCCCGTCAGGGACTGGATGCGCCAGGGGATCGAGCGCCCGGGGCACACCAGCGTGCTGAAGGGCTCGCCCACGACCCCGTCCTCCACGGGCACCACGGCGATCTCCGTGATGCGGTGTCCCTTGCCGTATCCGCCGCCGGTGGTCTCCACGTCCACGACCGCGAAGGAGTGCGTTCGGAGGGCGGGGCCCGGCGGAGGAAGGGCGGGGTCAAGACGCCAGACGCCCGACGCATCCACCTGGAACCGCAGGTCGGACCCCAGGAGCGTGAAGACCGCCCGGGCGGCGGCGCCGGAAGGTCCCCGCAGCCGGAGAACCTCGCGGGCGATCCAGTCCGTGCTCCGGGGCCCGGCACGAAGGGCCCCGACGGCGCGCTCCACCAGCGATCCGCCGGCGCGGGGGGGGGGCGCCGGATCGGGCGCCCGCTCCCGTCCGCCCTCGGAGCCCGTGCCGAACAGCGGGGTCACCCCGTCACCTCCGGGCGTCTTCCAGGGAAAGGGCGTGAGAAAGCGCCTCGAGTTCCACCGCGAGGTTCACGTTGTTCACCTCCACCCCCTCGGGAAGCCGCAGGCGCACCGGGGCGAAGTTCAGGATTCCCCGGACGCCGGCGGCCGCCGCACGTTCGGCCAGGGGCTGGGCGGCGCTCGCCGGCACCGCGAGGATCACGATCTCCACCGACTCGGCTCCGACCACCGCCTCCAGCTCCCCGACGTCGCGAATGGGCGTACCCTCCCAGGCACCCCCGATCTTCGCCGGATCCATGTCCAGGATCGCCACGATCCTGAACCCCCGGTCCCGGAAGTGCGGGTAGGCGTGAAGGGCGGACCCGATCCGCCCCGCTCCCACCAGGGCCACCTGCCAGGGGCGGGTTAGGCCGAGAATCTCGCGGATCCGGGCATGCAGGGGGTCCACGCCGTAGCCCCGCCCCCGGGTGCCGAAGGAGCCGAAACTCGAAAGGTCCTTCCGGACCTGGGCGCCGGTCGTTCCCGCGCGTTCGGCCAGGGCCTCCGACGACACCATGACGGTCCCCTCGGTGGAAAGGCGTTCGAGGGTCCTCAGGTACAGGGAAAGTCGGCGAACCGTCGACTCTGAAACCGGACGGCGGAGGGAGGTCACGCGGGCACCGGGAGGAGGCCGGAAACGCGGCCGTGGGGGGGAGTGGACGCCGTGCCGGCGCCAGCTTGTGAAAAACTTCACAAGAAAGGTACCGGCGGCGTGGAGGCAACGTCAACGTGCCTCCGGGTCCCCTGCCCCGCCCCCCCTGCCGGAGGCGGGGTCCTGCCCGACGTGATGACCGGAGAGAACCCGAGAGAGTGCCACGAAGGTGTCGGGGTCGAGTTCCTCGGGCCGGGTTCGGGGCTCGACGCCGACCTGCCCCAGCGCAGCGACGGCCTCGTCCCGCGACATCCCCAGGTCCGGGTGGTCCCGCAGCGACTTTCCGAGCTGCTTCCGGCGCCACTGGAAGAGGGCCCGGGTCAGGATCCGGAGCTGGTCCTCCTCTCCGGCCGTGAGGGGCTCCGGGCGCAGGGGGGTGATGCGAACCACTGCCGAATCCACTCGCGGCCGGGGACGAAAGGCGCCGGAAGGGACGGAGAGCACGCGCTCCACCCGGGCCACGGTGCGCACCCCCACCGACAGGGCCCCGTACCCGCCGGTTCCCGGCTCCGCGAGCATGCGGTCCGCCACTTCCTTCTGCACCATGAGCAGGATCTCGGCAGGCCGCGGCCGGACCAGGAGATGAAAGAGGATGGGCGTCGTGATGTTGTACGGGATGTTTCCCACCACCGTGACCATGGCAGGGTCCGTGGTCACCTCTTCGAGGGCGACTTCGAGAATGTCGCGATGAAGCACCGTCACATGGGCGTGTCCCGCCCACCGCTCCCGGTGGCCCTCCGCCAGGGTTTCGTCGAGTTCCACGAGGACCAGCGGAACGCCCAGCCCCACGAGCCCCTCGGTGAGGGCGCCCTTCCCGGGGCCGATCTCGAGCACGGTCCCACCCGGGACCAGGGGGACCGCTTCCACGATCCGGGCCTGGATTCCCCGATCCACGAGGAAGTTCTGCCCCAGCGAACGCTTGGGGCGGTGGGACGGCGGCGGATCGAATGCGCGACTCATGGGCTCCCCCGGACGAAGAGGCGCCTCAAACCCGGACAACCACGGCGGTCCGGTCGTCGCCCTCGGAAGGATCTCCCAGCCGCTCCAGGTCGAAGAGCGCGTCGACGATGTCCCGTGCAGGCGCCTCCCGCATCCGGGCCACGGTGGACACGACCTTCCGCTCGCCGGAGAGGCGGGACTCCAGGTTCAGCGTGTCGGAAAGACCGTCCGTGAACAGCAGGAGAAGGTCACTTCCCGGACGCCAGGGGATCCGCCGGGCGTGATAGTCGGCGGGGTCGGCAATTCCCATCGGCGGATCGAGGGCCGGGAGCCGGGTAGCTTCCCCCTCCGCATCCAGCACGAACGCATGGGGATGCCCGGCATTTGCATAGACCATCTCTCCCGCTTCGGGATCCAGGACCCCGTAGAAGAGCGTCAGGTACATCTCGGTGGTCTCGAGTTCGTCGCGCAGCGCGTGGGCCATTCCCGAGAGGACCTCCTCGGGGGCCTCCACCTCGGAGGCGTAGATTGTCGCCGCGCTGAGCGAGAGGGCCATGATGAGGGCTGCAGGAAAGCCGTGGCTCGAGACATCGCCGATCATGACCCCGAAACGTCCCCCGGCGAGGCGGAAGAGGTGGTAGAAATCGCCCCCCACCGACTCGGCCGGCTCGACCCGCGCCGCGATGCAGAGGGGGTCGTAGGCATCCATGGCCGGAAGGAGCTTCATCTGGAGGTTGTGGGCCAGCTCCATCTCGCGCCCCATCCGCTCCTGCTCGAGCGAATCCTCCATGAGGCGGTGGTTCTCCAGGGCCGCCCCGACCTGGGACGCGATGGCCGACAGCAGCTTCTGGTCCGAGGCCGTGAAGCGCCCGCCCCGGCGTCGTCCGATGAGGTTGATGACCCCCACCGTGCGCGTCTGGCCCGAGGGGGGCGTATAGCGAATGGGCACGGAAAGGATGGAATCGTTCCGCTCGGCCCCGAGTCGCGCGGCCTCGGCGGCAGGATCCATGAGGTCGCCGGACAGGATCAGGGGGCGCCCATCGCGGAAGACCAGCGAGGTGATGGAGGTGGAGTGGGAGATGGAGATGGGTCCTTCCTTCCCGCCGGGACCCACCGAGGCCTCGAGGTGCAGTTCTCCGTCTTCGGACGACCTCACCCAGAGTGCACCCCGACGTGCGCCCATGACGTCACAGACTTCCGTCAGGATGAGACGGGCCGCGTCCCGCATGCGAAGAAGGGATCCCAGCGTCTCGGCAATGGAATAGAGGAGGTTGATCTCCTCGTAACGCTCCGACACCTCGTAGGTGAAGAATCGGATCTCCTCGGCATTGTCGTAGAGGTGCTCGAGGGTGGTGCGCAGAACGTGGGCCGCGCTCGCCGCCGCCTCGGGGAGGGGGCGGCGAACCTCCAGCACAAGTTCGGTGCCGTTTCGAAGCGGGACCGACAGGAGGATGGAGTCGGGGTGCGTCTCCGTCTGCCCCGGAGAATCCGGGGGGAACAGGTGGTGCGGGCGATGCCGATCGAGGGGCGCCCAGAGATGGAGGTCGAGCCTGAATTCGCGAGCGAAATCGGCAAGGACCTGGGAAACCGCCTCCGGGAGAAGCTCCCGCGAGGAACGCTCCAGGGTCATGCCGAAGCTTCCCGCAACAGCGCCTCCGTGTCCTGAAACCGGAGAACCAGGGTCACGGCATTTCCCTGGTCATTGTAGTGGACCTCGTCCATGAGTTGTCGCATCAGGAAGATGCCGCGTCCACAGGGGCGGTGAAGCTGCTCGGGTGCGGTGGGATCCGGCACCCGGTCGGGATCGAACCCGGAACCCTGGTCGGTGATCCGGGCCTGGAGGGCCGAGCTTTCGACGGTGACCTCCACGCGCACGCGCTTGGCCGGATCTCCGCCATTTCCGTACAGCATGGCGTTGGCCAGGGCCTCGGCCAGGCTCACGCGGAAATTGAAGCGCAGCCGACGGGAGACCTCTTCGCAGAATTCGCAGCGAAGGAGCACGAACTCCACGGCGCCCTCGATGCAGCCGAGGTCGTTGGGGAGTTCGAAAACCAGTTGTCGGTCCATCGGACCTCCGTATCGGGGCGGAGGAACCAGGACGAGGAACCCGGTCAGAAGCCCTGGAGTCCCTCTTCCCGCGAATCGTGAATCCGGAAGAGGCTGTCGAGCTTGGTCAGCTCGAAGAGGGTCCTCAGGTCCTCGTTCAGTGACGAAAGCCTGAGTTCCCCGCCCTGCTCCCGGATCTTCTTCGAAAGGCTCACAAGGACCCCCAGTCCGGAGGAATCGATGTAGCCGGTGCTCGAGAAATCCACCAGGAACTTCTGCTCGCCCTTTTCCAGCTCTTCCAGGACCCGGGTCTTCAGCTCCTGGCGGTTTCCGACGATGAGCTGTCCGTCCACGTCGACGACGAGCACATCCCCTTCACGAGATACCTGAAACGCCATGAAACCTGGTCCGATGTTGGGCCGGAGGTGAGTGGAGACGCTCCGGGCGGTGTGGTGCAGGCAGGTGGATACCCTGTGGGTACCCGGTGAAGCTAGAAGGATTCCCTCGGTCAGGGCAAGGCTCGGCCGTGCACCCGGTGCCTGCCGGACACCCTCACGGGTCGTGCCGGCGGCACATCAGCGAGGTCATGACCGCCACCTCGACGATGTCATCCGGGGTGGCTCCACGGGAAAGGTCGTTCAGCGGGCGACGCAGCCCCTGGATCACCGGCCCCACCGCCCGGGCCCCGGCCAGGCGCTCCACCAGCTTGTACCCGATGTTTCCCGCGTCGAGACTGGGGAAAACCAGCACGTTTGCATGTCCTCCCACCGCCGAGGCCGGTGCCTTCCGCCTCGCGACCGACTCCACCAGGGCGGTATCGGCCTGGAACTCGCCGTCGGCGGGCGTCCCCGGCTCCATGTCGCGGAAGAGCGAAACCGCCTCGCGCACTCGCGCAACCGACGGACCTTCGGCGCTTCCCAGCGTCGAATACGACAGGAACGCGACCACGGGGGAGTCCCCGAAGATGGCCCGTCGGGCCCGGGCGGCCGCCACCGCGATCTGGGCAAGCTGGGGCCCGGTGGGTTCCGGGACCACGGCGCAGTCGGTAAAGGTCAGCACCCGTGACGGAGGCCCGGGAAGGATCATGTGGAAGCTCGAGGACACGATGCGGATGCCGTCGTCGGGGCCAACGCACCAGAGGGCGGCCCGCAGCACGTCGGCGGTACTGTGCGCGGCCCCGGCCACGGATCCGTCCACCTCCTCGAGGGCGACCATGGAGGCGCCGCGGACCAGGGGGTCCCGCACCCGTGCCCGCGCCTCCGCCTCCGACATGCCGCGCGCCCGGCGACGCGTCCAGAGGTGGGTCGCGTACCGTCCGGTTCCGTCCGCGCTCCGGCTGTCCACCACCTCCACCGCATCCGGATCCCCCCCTGCGGTGCGAAGCCCGTCGCGGACCTGGTCCGGAATTCCGATGACCACCGCATCCAGAAGGCCCTCGTGCTGGATCCTGGCGATGGCCGCCAGGATGCGTGCATCGCTCCCCTCGGGGAAGACGATCCGCCGCCGGCGGGCCCTCGCCCGCTCCGCCAGCGCCTCGAGCACGCTCACCCGGTGTCTCCGGCGGTCCCGCCCGCCGCCGGGGCTCCGGTGTTCCCTGCGGCAGGCCCCCTGCCGAACCGGGCCGTCAGGCGCCGCAGGACCGGAGGAGACACGAACGGGTCCACGCTTCCCCCCAGCCTTGCGACCTCACGGACCAGGGAGGCGGAAAGGAAGGAAAGGTGCGCATCGGGCATCAGGAAGATGAACTCCATGTCCGGGCACATCTCCCGGTTCATCTGGGCCATCTGGAACTCGTACTCGAAATCCGACACGGCGCGGAGGCCTCGAACCACGAACGCCGCCCCCTCTCGCCGGGCGTAGTCCACCAGGAGGCCCTCGAAGCTGACGCAGGTGATGCGCGGCTCGTCGGCGAACACCTCTCGCAGCATGTCGAGGCGGTCCTCCACGGGGAAAGCGGCCTCACGGGACTGGCTGGAACTGTGCGCCACCGCAACGATGACCCGGTCCGCCACCTTGAGGGTGCGGCGGGCGATGTCCTCGTGCCCCAGCGTCACCGGGTCGAAGGAGCCGGGATAGAGCGCGGTTCGCGGAGCGTGGGAATCGGTCATTGGGGAGCCTCGATGCGAGTGATCGCGGTATCGCCGTACCGCCGGGTGCGAAGGGAGGGCGCATCGGGAAGGACGTCTGCGCTCCGGTGCTCGATCCAGAGTTCGGCGGCGAACGGTGTCCGACGGAACGCCGCGAGAAGTCGTTCGAGAAACCCCCCGTCGTAGGGGGGATCGGCGAGGGCGAGGTCGAATTCGCCGGCACCCAGTTTCTCGGCCCACGAAGCGGCGTCGGCCTGGATGACGCGCGTGCGGTCCCCTGCGTCCAGCGTCTCGATGTTCGCCCGGATCGCCCCGATCGACGCCTGTGCCCGCTCGACGAAGACCGCCTCCGCAGCCCCCCGCGAGAGGCACTCCAGGCCGAGGGCACCGGATCCGGCGAAGAGGTCCACCACCCGGGCTCCGGGGATCCGGGGCTGGAGGGCCGACATCCACGCCTCCCGGACCCGATCGGTGGTGGGTCTCACCCCCCGACCCTTCGGAGCCTGGATGCGGCGCCCCCCCCAGGTGCCGGCGATGATTCTCACGCGACCTGGTCCCGTTCCACGGAGGAGGGTACCGGCTGCGTGGCGTTGCCCATGGCGGGCCGAAGGTCCAGCAGTCGGGCCTGCAGGCTCACCCGTCCCCGGTATTCGTGCGTCCTGAGCTGGAAGAGGGCGTCCACCCGGGTCCCCCGCAGCCCCACCGGGTCGCGCCGGCGTGCGAGTCCGAACCCGATGGCCTCGAGCTGCCCCTTCCCGTCGCTGAGGGTGAGCTTCAGGTGTCCGTCACCCACCTCTCGGGGCGCGCCCTCGATCTCCACCCCCCGAACCTGGAAGACCGGCCGGGGATTCCCGATGCCGAACGGGGCCATGTACTCGAGGAGGCGGTGAAGATTGTCATCGGCATCCGCCAGCGACACCGGCGTTCCGCACCCCAGCCGTGGCACCGGGGGTCGGCTGGAGAGCTGGTCCCGGACCCGGGCGTTGAAGGACTCGCGAAAGGCGTCGATGGCCGAAGCCGCCACGTCCATCCCCGCAGCCTGGCGGTGGCCGCCGAATCTCCCGAGGTGGTGGGCGCACCCTTCGAGCGCCTGGTGGAGGTGAACGCCGGGGATCGAACGGGCGCTTCCCCGCCCCTTTTCCCCGTCGAGGGCGATGAGCACGACCGGACGGTGAATGCGTTCGACAATGCGCGACGCGACGATGCCGATGACCCCGGGGTGCCAGCCCTCCCCCGCCAGAACCACCCCGAAGTCCCGTTCAGGATCAAAGGTCCGCGTCAGGAGGTCGAGGGCCTCGGCCAGCGTGCGTCGGTCCTCCTCCTGCCGCACCCGGTTCGCCGCGTCGAGTTCGCGGGCCAGCGGGAGGGCCTGGTTCCGGTCCTCCGCGAGGAGCAGCCGCAGCGCGGTGTCGGCCGCCCCCATGCGGCCGATGGCGTTGATGCGGGGGCCCAGCACGAATCCGACCTGGCCGGCGTCCACCTCGCCCCGGACGCCGGCGACCTCCATGAGCGCCCGCAGCCCCGGATCCTTCGTGTGGGCCAGGTACCGGAGTCCGTAGCGCACGAGGACGCGGTTCTCCCCCTCGAGGGGGACGAGGTCCGCCACCGTGGCGAGGGCCACCAGGGCCAGGAGCGGATACAGGTCCGCCTTGTCGATGCCGCGCCGCTCCGCCAGGAGTTCGGCCAGCTTGTAGGCCACGCCGGTGCCGCAGAGCGTGGACTCGGGGTACGTCGAATCCGACCGGAGCGGGTTCACGACGGCGAGGGCCGCAGGGAGGGTCGGGCCCGGCAGGTGATGGTCCGTGACGATGACGTCGATACCCTTCGCCGCCGCCTCGCCCACCGCCGCGTGCGCCACGATTCCGGAGTCGCAGGTCAGGAGGAGGGTGGCACCCGCCGCCGTGGCGGCGGCCACCCCCGCCGGACCCAGGTCGTAGCCATGCTCCGTGCGATGGGGCACGAAGGGGACCGCCCTCCCCCCGAGCCGGCGGATCCACCGGGTGAGCAGCGCCGCTGCGCAGACCCCGTCCACATCGTAGTCTCCGTGAACCAGAATCGTCTCCCCCCCGTCGATGGCCTGGAGAATCCGGTCCACCGCCACGTCGGCGTCGGGGAGGGCGGCGGGCGGGTGCAGGTGCTCCAGGCGCGGCCGAAGAAAGGCCCGCACCGATCCCGGGTCCGCCATCCCGCGCCCCACGAGCACGCCGCAGAGGGCCGCGGGAAGCGACAACTCCGCTGCGAGCCGACGAACCGCTTCGTCCGCCGGAGCCTCGCCCGCCTCCCAGACCGGGTCCGGGGGCGGCGGGAGGGAGACGGTGGTTCGGGTCACGCCGGGTCTTCCGCCCCGGCCTCGTCGGCGGCTTCGGCGGATTCCGCCATCTCCCCGCCGGTTTCCGACGACTGCTCCTCTTCCTCCGATTCCGGCTCGGGCTCGGGCTCGGCGGTGAGAATCACCCCGCAGGCCTCGCAGCGAGCGAGCCCCATCCCACCTGCCCGGATCTCGTTCTGCACCTGCAGCGGGACCATGTTGAAGCAGTTTCCGCACGCACCGTCGTCCGTGAGCACTGCGACGACCACGGGACGACCGGAGGCATGGAAGCTCTCGTAGACCCTTCGTTCGGCCGAGCCCAGGAGTTCGAGCACGGCATCCCTCCGGACCCGGAGTTCGGCCACGCGCTCACGCAGCGCCTCGCGCCGGCTCAGGAGTGCCTCCTGCCTCGGGCCGACCTCTGCGCGCGTGGTTTCCGCCGCCTTCGCGAGTTCCGCCTCCGTGGTCTCGGCCCGGTGAAGCTGTTCACCCAGCTGGAGACGGTCCTTTTCGTCCGCCTCCATCGCGCGCCGCAGCATGTCGGCCTCGGCCTTCACGGCGGCCTCCTCGCGGAGGTTGGAGACCTGGTTCAGCCGCTCCTCGAGCTTCTGGGAGCGCTCCTTCTTCTCCTCCGAACTCCGGTGGAGTCGCCGGGCATCCTCCTGCATCTGCTCGAGGCGACGCCGAAGCTGCTCCAGCTCTCCCTCGAGGCGAAGCGCAGGGTCCTCCACCTCGGCGAGCTGTGGGTCGAAGCCTTCGATCTCCTTGCTGAAGCTGCGGATCTTGCGGTCCAGGAGCTGAAGCTCCCG
>REBP01000229.1 GCA_007692665.1 Gemmatimonadales bacterium
CCGAGCGCCTCTGGGAGAGTGACCCGGATCGGTACGAGGTCCCGGTGGAGCTGGTCGCCGGGGGTGTGGAGCGCCTGGTGATCCGGAGCGAGTCCCCCGAGGACCCGCCGAACTTCCACCTTGTCGGGACCCGGGACGGGACGAAGGTCGCCCTCACGGATCTGGGCGACCCGGCACCCCAGCTTCAGGGCGTCGGGCGGCGAGTGCTCACCTACGAGCGCGAGGACGGGATCCGGCTGGCCGGGGTCGTCTACACCCCGCCGGGGTGGGACGGCGAGACCCGGCTCCCCACGGTGCTCTGGGCCTACCCGAGAGAGTTTGTCTCGCCCGATGCGGCCGCCCAGGTTCCCGGGCAGAACAACCGGTTCACCCGGATCTCGGGGGCGTCGCACATGTTCTTTCTCCTGGAGGGGTACGCGATCTTCGACGGTCCGTCCATCGCGATTCTCGGCGGACTCACGGCCAACGACACGTACATCGAGCAGCTGGTCTCGAGCACCCGGGCCGCGGTGGATGCCATCGTGGATGCGGGGATCGCGGACCGGGACCGGATCGGCGTCGGGGGGCACTCCTACGGCGGGTTCATGACTGCGAACCTGCTGGCCCACTCCGACCTGTTCCGCGCCGGGGTGGCCCGGAGTGCCGCCCACAACCGCACCCTCACCCCCTTCGGCTTTCAGAACGAGCGGCGGACGATCTGGGAGGCGCCGGACGTCTACATGGGGATGTCACCCTTCATGTACGCCCACCAGATCGACGATCCGATCCTTCTCATTCACGGGGCCGACGATGCGAATCCCGGCACCTTTCCAGTCCAGTCCGAGCGCATGTTCCACGCCCTCAAGGGGATGGGAAAGACCACGCGCCTGGTCATGCTGAACTACGAGGATCATGGGTACGGCGCCCGGGAGTCGGTCCTGCACACGCTGTGGGAGATGATGGACTGGTTCGACCGTCATGTGAAGAACGCCCCGCCGCGGGAGCCGACGGCCACGGACGAGGGGGACCGGAACCCCTGATGCCCGGCGCTTGAAGGAAGCGGCGGGGCGCCGTAGGTTCGGGCGCCGCGTGCCAGGGGGCCCCATCGATCGCCCCGCCGCCCTTCACCCCACCCGCCATGCCCCTCCCCGGTCGTCTTGTCGTCGCCGCCGCCGCGGTGGTGGCCATCGTCGTGTCGCTCGTCCAGCTCCGCGCCGACGAGCGCGGGATCACCCGGGTCACCGGCGAGGTCCAGGGCACCCCCATCGCCGTCTATCGTGCCACCGGCCCCGGCCCCGGCCCCGGCCCCGGCGCGGAAGCGGCGCCCGTGGTTGTCGTGGCCCACGGATTTGCCGGCTCCCAGCGCCTCATGGAGTCGTTTGCCCTGCACCTGGCAGGGCGTGGCTACGTGGTCGTCACCTATGACTTCGTGGGGCATGGGCGTCACCCGGCCCCCATGACCGGGGCGCTGGGAGACCAGGACGGCACCCCCCTGGTGCTGATTCGCCAGACCCGTGAGGTGGTGGATCACGCGTTGGCCCTTCCCGGGGTGGACGGACGCCTGGCCACCGTGGGACACTCCATGGCCACCAACATCCTGGTCCGGCACGCCCAGGAAGACGAGCGGGTGGCCGCCACGGTGGCGGTCTCCATGTTCGCCCCCACCATCGAGCCCGAGTCCCCGCCCAACCTCCTGGCGGTGGTCGGGGCGCTCGAGGGGAGGCTCGAGGCCGAGTCCCGGCGTGTCGTGGCCATGGTGGCCGATCTCGAGGCCGAGGCGGTCCAGCCGTTCGTGACCTACGGGGACCCGTTGGCGGGGGGAGCCCGACGGCTCGTGGTTTCCCCGCGTGTCGAGCATGTGGGGGTTCTCTTCAGCCGAACCACGCTGGAGGAGACGGGAGCCTGGCTGGACGCCGTCTTCCAGCGGGGCCCCGACGCGAGCCCCGCGCCCGCAGAGGGTCGGGCGCTGGCCCGGGGGCGGTGGATCGCCCTGCTCCTGGCGGGGGTCTTCGTGCTGGCGTGGCCGCTGGCCGGGTGGCTCCCCCGGGTGGGTTCCGGAGCCGGCACCGGGGGGGCGAACGCTTCCTGGCGGCGTCTCTTCCTCGTGGCCGGCATTCCGGCCCTCCTGACCCCGCTCCTGCTGGCCCTCGTCCCCACCAGCTTCCTGCCGGTGGTGGTGGGCGACTACGTGGCCGTTCACTTCGGGACGTTCGGTCTGCTGGCGGGGCTGCTCCTCTGGTGGAGCGGCGGACGACCGGGGCTTCGTGACATCCTGGATCGAAGCGGGCTTCGCGGAGGCGACCGAGGGAACGGCGGCAACCGAGGTGACGGCGTCCGGATCCTGGGGGGGGCCGCCCTGATGATGGTCTTCTTCCTCGTACTCATGGCCTGGCCCCTCGATCGGTATTTCACGGCGTTCTTCCCCGTGGCGGAGCGGCTTCCGCTCCTCCTGGCGGTCCTCGTGGGTACGCTCCCGTACTTCGTCACGGACGAATGGCTGACCCGTGGCGCGGACGCCCGTCGCGGCGCCTACGCCGTGACCAAGCTCCTCTTCCTCCTCTCCCTGGGGCTGGCGGTGGCGCTGGACTTCGGGGGCCTCTTCTTCCTCCTCATCATCGTTCCGGTGATCCTCGTCTTCTTCCTGGTCCACGGGCTGTTCAGCCGGTGGATCTTCCGCCGGACCGGCTCTCCCCTCGTGGCCGGGCTCGGCAACGCCGTGGCCTTTGCATGGGCGCTGGCGGTGACCTTTCCGCTCTATGCCGGCCTCTGAGCCCCTCCGGATTCACCCTGTTGCCCCGCCTCGCATCCCCGGATAGTGTACCGGTGTCCCGAAACCTCCTCGCAGGACCCTCCTTGCCGCATCGATCCCCCCTCCGCGCCCTCCTGAAC
>REBP01000047.1 GCA_007692665.1 Gemmatimonadales bacterium
GGCGAGGGGGCAGGCCGGGGCGGTCCGGACACGGGCCCGGAGGCTTCCCTGGGACCCTCCATGCTGGACCTCGTCCGGCTGAGCCCGCGCAACCTGTTTCCCCCGGGGGGCAGGGATCTCTACCGGCGGATTGCCCTGCTCACGGGGATGGCCGAGGGGCAGGAGGTGCTCGTGGCGGCGTGCGGACCGGGGGTCACCCTCGAGTACTTCGTCCGGGAGTTCGGCGTTCAGGGTTCCGGTGTGGACGAGGACTCCGACCTCGTGGCGCGCGTGGAGGCGCGGGCCCGGGACGAGGGCTATTCGTCCCGGATGCAGGCGCAGCAGGCGCCCATGGACACCCTCCCCTACCGGGACGGCGTCTTCGACGTGGCCGTGGCAGAGGCGGGGCTCACGGCCCGCACCGACCCGCTCACCGCCATCCGGGAGGTCGTCCGCGTGGTGCGTCCGGGTGGACGCGTGGTCCTCGTCCAGCTCGTATGGCGGGCGCCGGTGGATCCTGTCCGCCGGGAGATCCTGGCCCGGCATCTCGGCGCCCAGCCCCTGATGACCATGGAGGTCAAGAAGATCCTGAGGGACGCCGGGGTGCGGCGCCTCCACACCGAGGCCTGGACCGACGCGGAGACCTCCTTCCGCGGGGAGCAGCACAAGCCCTTCCCCGACTTCGCGGAACTCTTCTCGTTCACCGAGAAGCTGGGAATCCTGCGCCGCGCGTGGGGCCGGTGGGGGTGGCGGGGTGTCCGGGAGGCCATGGCCCGGGAGCTCGAGGTCCACCGCCTCCTGACCCGTGAACGGATCCTCGGACTCGACATGATCTCCGGGATCCGCGTGGACCCGGCGGAAGCCGACGGCCCGGTCGGAGCCGGCCCGCGGTCACCGCCCGCCCCCGACACGTCCGACCCGTCGTCTCCTCCCGAGCCGTCATCTCCTCCCGAGCCGACATCTCCTCGCGAGCCGTCAGCTCCTTCACCCCCCCCGACCCCTGCCGACCATGCCTGACGACCCTTCCCGCAGCGCTGCACCCCTCCTGGATCCCCGCGCCCCGGCCCGGGTCTCGGCGCTTCTCGACGAGGGGGGGACGGGGGCGGATGGATGGCTCCTCTACGACTTCCGCGACCAGAACCCCCTGGCCCACGCCATGCTGGGCCTCGGAAAGACAACGCGCCGCGCCTTCGTGCTGTTCCGGAAGACGGGGGAGCCGATCCTCCTTCGCCACGCCATCGAGGCGTCCTCGTGGCGGGACTGGAGCTGGGAGTCCCGGAGCTATGCGGGATGGGAGGAACTGGAGGGGGCTCTCGCTTCCCTCCTCGAAGGCATGAAGACGGTGGCCATGGAGGTCTCTCCCCGCAGCGCGGTACCCACGGTGGACCGGGTGCCGTCCGGGGTGGTGGAGCTCGTTCGGGAGACAGGGGTCGAGGTCGTGACCTCCGGGGACCTGGTCAGCCATTTCCACTCCGGGTGGGGCGCGACGGGGCTGGAGTCTCACCGCCGCGCGGCGGACGTGGTTCGGGCGGTGGCCCACGAAGCCTTCGAGCGCGTGGCCGCCGCCGTCCGCGCCGGGAGCCCGCTCCGGGAGGGGGAGGTCATGGCCTGGATCAACGACACGCTCCGGGAACGCGGGCTCCCCGTTCACACCGGCTGCATCGTGGCCATTGGTCGCACCGCGGCGGATCCCCACTACAGCCCGGCCGGCGCCGGGGAGGCGATCACGGCGGGGGTTCCGCTCCTCATCGACCTCTGGGGCGCCGAGCCCGGTGGCATCCCCGCCGACCAGAGCTGGATGGCCTACCTCGGCACGGACCCCGACCCACGCACCCTCGAGGTCTGGACCGCGGTGCGGGATGCGCGGGATCGGGCCCTCGACCTCCTCCGCACGGCCGGCGAGGAGCGGCGCGAGCTGCGCGGCTGGGAAGTGGACCGGGCCGCCCGGGACCTGCTGGGCGAACGGGGGCTCGACCGGTGGTTCGTTCACCGGCTGGGCCACTCCATCGACCGGGAACTCCACGGGTCGGGTCCGAACCTGGACGACCTGGAGACCCGGGACGAACGCCGCATTCTCCCGGGCACGGGGTTCTCGGTGGAGCCGGGGGTCTACATTCCCGGTGAGATCGGTGTCCGGAGCGAGGTGAATGTCCACTGGGGCGAGGACGGACCCGAGGTCACCCCCCGGGATTACCAGCGGGACCTGCTCCTGCTGGACGTGACGCCGGTCGCCGGGGCGGGGGCGTGAGTCGGGCGAGGTGAGCGATCGCGACGCCCCCCCGAGCGCTCCGATCCTCGTCGAGGTCGCCGTCCCGCTCCCGGTCTTCCACCCCTTCACCTACCGGGTGGACGGGTTCCGGCGCCCGGTGCCCGGCACCCGGGTTCTCGTTCCGTTCCGGAATGGGGAGCGCGTGGGGTGGGTGCTCGGCCCGTCGGACCCGGCCCAGGCCCGTCGCCTCCCGGGGATCCGGCCCCTTCTCGACATCCTCGAGTCGACTCCTTCCGCCACGGCGGAACTTCTCGGGCTGGCCCGCTGGATGTCGGAGTACTATGCGGCGCCCCTCGGACTGGTGCTGCGGTCCATGCTCCCGGCCGTGCTCTCGGACGCGGGACGGGACCTCCTCCGGCGAACCGACACGCCGCTCCCGGAGGGCGACCGCATCCCCGCCCCCGCGGCCCGCGTGCTGGCGGCGGTAGAGGCCGCAGGAGGGGAGGGGACGGTGCGGGGGCTCCGATCCCGTCTCGGCAAGGGCTCCCCGTGGCCCGGCGTTCGGTGGCTCACGGAGGCGGGCCTGCTGGAACACCGGGCCGAGCCACCCCGGGAGCCCTCGGTCCGGACACGAAAGGTCGTGCGGGTGCTGGAGCCGGCGCCGGACCTCCTGGCCCGGGAGACGGTGTTCGGGCGCGCCACGCGGCAGCGGGAATGCTTCGAGCGCATCGAGGCCGCCGGCGGAGATCGGGACCTCTCGATCCTGACGGGGGAGGAGGGATACTCGCGGAGCGTGGTCTCGGGGCTCGAGGAGAAGGGGCTGGTGGAGGTCGTGGAGGAGGAGCAGTTCCGGGACCCCTTCGACGGACGCGAGGCACCGGCCTCGCCGCCTGACCTTCGGCCTACCCCGGCCCAGGCAGCGGCCATCGGGGCCCTCGTGGGCGCGCTGGACGAGGAACGGCCGGAACCCTTTCTCCTGCACGGCATCACCGGTTCGGGAAAGACGCTGGTCTACATCGAGCTCCTTCGCGAAGTCGTCGAGCGACGGGGCCGCACGGCCATTGTCCTGGTCCCCGAGATCGCGCTGACCCCCCAGACCGTCCACCGATTCCGTGCCTGGTTCGGCGACCAGGTGGCGGTGCTCCACTCGGGTCTCTCCGACGGGGAGCGCTACGACGAGTGGCGCCAGCTCCGCGACGGAACCAAGCGAATCGTCGTCGGGGCCAGGTCCGCCCTCTTCGCGCCTCTCCCCGACCTGGGAGCCGTTGTCGTGGACGAGGAACATGACGGCTCCTACAAGCAGTCCGAGTCGCCGCGCTACCAGGGGCGGGACCTGGCGGTCCTCCGGGCCGTGCGGTGCGGGGCGGTCTGCGTGCTGGGGAGCGCCACCCCCTCCCTCGAGTCGTGGCGGAATGTCCAGGAGGGGAAGTTCCGGCTGCTGTCCCTCCCCGACCGTGTCGGCGGGGGCGCCCTGCCGCCGGTGGAGATCGTGGATCTTCGCACCCTTCGGGAGGGGGCGGCCGGGGGGGGCGCGGGGACGGGCGGGGGGAATGGCGCCGACCGGAGCGGGGAGACCGGCGGGGGTGGTGGCTCCACCGGCGGCTCCGGGCAGGGGGGCTCGATTCTCTCGCCCCGGCTCGTCGAGGCCGTGAAGGCACGCCTCGCGCGTGGAGAGCAGTGCATCCTGCTCCTGAACCGGCGAGGATATGCGTCCTTCGTGCAGTGCCGCGCCTGCGGCGAGGTGGAGGAGTGCCCGAACTGCTCCGTTTCGCTGACCTTCCACCGGGGTCGGAAGCGTCTCCTCTGCCACCACTGCCGCCACGAGGCGCCCGTTCCCACCCGCTGCCCGCGCTGCGGGGACACGGACCTGTCGTGGCGGGGTCTCGGAACCGAGCAGGTCGAGCGGGTCCTGGCCGAGACCTTCCCGACAGCGCGCCTGGCCCGCATGGACGTGGATACCACCGGGGGGAAGTGGGCCCATGCGGAGATCCTCGGCCGGGTAGGCGCCGGCGACGTGGACATCCTGCTGGGCACGCAGATGATCGCGAAGGGCCTGGACTTTCCCAACGTGACCCTGGTGGGCGTCGTGAACGCCGACGTGGGGCTGCATCTGCCGGATTTCCGAGCCAGCGAGCGAACCTTCCAGCTCCTTTCCCAGGTTGCAGGACGGGCGGGACGAGGCCCCAGGGGGGGAGAGGTGATCCTCCAGACCTCGCTCCCGGAGCACTATGCGATCCAGTGCGCGCTGACCCACGACTTCGAGGCGTTCGCCCGCCGGGAACTGGCGGAGCGGAAACACCCCACCTACCCACCCCACCTCCGCCTCGTGAACGTGGTCCTGAGTGCCCCGGATGCCGATCTGACCGCCACTGCCGCCGAACGCGCGGTGGCCTGGTGGCGGGCGCATCCGCTGGAGGGGGTGGAGATCGTGGGGCCCGCGCCCTGCCCCATCGAACGGCTCCACGGCCGCTGGCGCTGGCACTTCTTCCTGCGCGGAGGTCGCGTCAGGGCCATGTCCGCCGGGCTCCGGACCTTTCTCGAGGGGGTGGATCTTCCGGCGGGGGACGTACGGGTGGCGGTGGACCGGGACCCGGTGGCGCTCCTGTAGCGTGGGGCGGGCCCCGGGCAGACGGGGGCAGGATCTGGTCCGGGGCGAACAGAACCCGTAGATTTCCGGGCAACCTTCACCCCCGGAGGTTCGACCCATGGGCTGCCTTGCGCTCAACGCTTCCTTCGAGCCGCTGACACTCGTCCCGCTGACCCGGGCCGTGCGCCTCGTGCTGGACCGGAAGGCCGAGATCCTCGAGGTGGACGAGGATCGCCGCTTTCGCTCCGAGCGAAGCGACCTTCCCTGTCCCACGGTGATCCGGCTCGTGCGTTACGTGCACGTGCCCCGACGCTTCCGTCGGCAGGTCACGAACACCTTCCTCTTCGCGCGTGATGACTACGTCTGTCAGTACTGCGGCCGCCACCGCCGGGAGTTTCGCGGTCGGGAGTTCCTGACCCGGGACCACGTCGTCCCGGTCTCCCGCGGAGGGGAGAACAGCTGGACCAACGTCGTCACGGCGTGTTCGCCCTGCAACAACCGGAAGGGTAGCCGCACCCCCGAGGAGTCCCGCATGCCCCTGCTCTCGAAGCCGGGCGAGCCCAACCAGGTTCACCTGGTCTGGGCGGTCCGCCGCGTGACCCCGGCGCAGGCCAGGTACATCCGCGTCTTCTACGGAGAGGATGCACTGCGGGCGGTTCAGGGGCGCGCGGAGGACCCGCTCGCCGACGCCGACAGCCACTTCCACGGCCTCTCGTAGATCCGGCCCGAGGCAACGACGCTTCCATCGTCGGCGACCTCCCGCCACCGCACGACCCACCCCCGAACGTCGTCGTGACGAATCTCGTGCCGGAACCCCCGCGAGCTCGCGTGCCGCCGCAGATACCGACGGAGCGTCTCGGCCATCTCGTGCGGAAGCTGGGAGGTGGCCGAGCCGGGGTGGCCGAAGTCCGACGTTGACCCCTCCTCCGGACGGGTCAGCTCGGCGTGAAGCGACGTGAGTTCCCGAAGGGACTCCTCGAGGGCAAGGTTGAGCGCGCCAATGCGCTCCCGGACACCGTCCGGCCGGGCCAGACCGTCGATGACCCGGGCCAGGGCCGGATCCGCGAGCCCCGCGCACATCCGCTGCAGCCGATCCCGAAGTTCGGCCTCGTGGCGCAGGAGCAGCCAGACGCTCTTCCCCTCCTCAGGCCGAAGGGGGGGCGGATCAGGACTCAAGGGGTCCCTCTCCACCCTGGGGGCCGTCGGGATCGTCCGCGGCATCGAGGTCCCGCCGGAGCTGCTCCTCGGCCTCGCGGGCCTCCCGGACGATCTGGTCCGAGTCGCTTCCGCGGGACCGAGACTCCATGATCCCGAGCTCGGCAGCCCGCCGGACCTCCCACTCGAACAGCCGACGTCGAAGCTCGCCCAGCACGGTCTGGAGATCGGCGGGCGAGGACAGGAGGCGTCCTTCCTCCTCCAGCCGGAGAATCTTCCGGGCGAAGCGGAGCAACTCGGCCCGGAGCTCCTCCTCCGAGGGCGGCGGCGGCGGATCCAAGGCGCGGTCGTCGGGGCTCATCGGGGGTTCTCCACGAGGTTGATCCTCGCGTCGAGTGCCATGGCGCCCTCCGGGGTCGCGAGGAGCGGATTCATGTCGAGGGCGGCGATCCGGTCATGGTCGAGGACCAGCTGGCTGAGTCTCTGGATGGCGTTGGCCACCTCGTCGAGGGAAACCGGGGGCTCTCCCCTCACCCCCTCGAGCAACGGGAAACTCCGGATCTCCCGCATCATCTCGTGGGCCTCGAGCTGCGTCACCGGGGGCACGCGAAAGGCCACATCCCGAAAGGTTTCCACGTAGATGCCCCCCAGTCCGAACATCAGGAGGGGGCCGAAGGTCGGGTCCACGGTCATGCCCAGGATCATCTCCCGCCCTCCCCGGCGGAAGGGGGTGACCAGCACACCGCGGATCTCCGCATCCGGCGCCAGCTGCTCCACCGATGCCACCAGCTGCTTCCACCCCTGGCGGACTGCATCCGGGTCCCGGAGATCGAGGAGGACCCCTCCCACTTCCGTCTTGTGGACAATCTGGGGCGAGACCACCTTCAGGACCACCGGCCCCCCGCCCAGCGATTCGAAGGCATCCACTGCCTCCTCGACCGTCCGTGCGAAGACATGCGGGGTCACCGGGATCCCGTAGGCATCGAGAAGTGCGTAGGCCTCGTGCTCGAGCAGCCGGGTTCGCCCCTCCTCCCCGGCTCGGTCGAGAATCTGCCTGGCGCCCTCCAGGTCCACCTTGAAGCTGACCGGGGCCTGGACCGGCCGCTCCATCCAGCGGGCATACCGATGCATGCTCCCCAGCGCCCGCGTCGCGGATTCGGGAAAGATGTAGGCGGGAATCCCCGCCGCCCGGAGCTCGGCGCGCCCGGCCGGGAGCCCCTCGCGACCCATGAGCACCGCGAGGGTGGGGCAGTCGGGCCGGGTTCGAGCCGCACTCACGATGGCGCTCGCCACGTCCGCCTGGCGGATGCCCAGCGGCGGGACGAAGGCGGCGATGGCGGCGTCCACCCCGGGATCGTGCATGACGACCTCCAGCGCCCTCCGGTAGGTGTCCGCCGACGCCGAGGCGATCATGTCCACGGGATTCCGCACCGACGCCTCGGGGGGAACGATCTTCCGGAGTTCGGCCTTCGTCTCCTCGGAGAGTTCCGCCACCTCGAGCCCTTCCGCCTCGCAGGCGTCGGCGATGATGATCCCCGGTCCCCCGGCGTTGGTGACGATCGCCACCCGGTTGCCCCTGGGGAGGGGGAGGCTGCCGAAGGCCATGGCAAGGTCGAAGAGTTCCTCCACCGAGTTGGCCCGCAGCACCCCGCACTGGGCGAGGAGCGCGTCGGCGGCGCTGTCCTTGCCCGCGAGGGATCCCGTGTGGGAAGATGCGGCCCGCGCCCCTGCCACCGAGCGCCCCGACTTCACGACGATGATCGGCTTCTTCCGCGCCACCCTGCGGGCAATCCGGGTGAAGTGGCGAGGGTTTCCGAAGGTCTCGAGATACATGAGAATGACCCGGGTCTCGGGGTCGGTCTCCCAGTACTCCAACAGGTCGTTGCCGCTCACCTCGGGCTTGTTTCCCACCGAGATGAAGTGCCGGATCCCGATCCCGTAGTCGGCGGCGTAGTCGAGGATCGTGACCCCCAGCGCGCCGGACTGGCTCAGGAAGCTCACGCGCCCCGCCGGAGGCATGGTGGGGGCGAAGGTGGCGTTCATGGAGTGAGCGGGGTCGGTGTTCAGGACGCCCATGCAGTTCGGCCCCACCAGCCGCATTCCCATCTCCCGGACCCGCGCCACCAGGGCGCGCTCCCGCGCCGCGCCCGCCTCTCCGGTCTCGCGGAATCCGGCGGAAATGACGACGACCGCCGGAACCCCCCGGGCTCCGCATTCCTCCACGACGTCCTGCACCGACTCCTTCGGAACCACGACGATGGCCAGGTCCACTTCGCCGGGGATTTCCCGGACCGACCGCCAGGCGGGGATCGAGTGGACCGCCCGGGCCGAGGGGTTCACGGGGAAGATCGCCCCCTCGAACCCATGCCGGACCAGGTTGTCCACGATCTGCCACCCGATGGTCCCCGAGCGGCGACTGGCGCCGATGACGGCGATTCCGCGCGGTCGAAAGAAGGGCGAGAGGGAGGAGGACATGGAAGGGCAGGGACTCGGGGCAGGATGGACGATTCGGTGCGTTTCGGCCCGATGTGCGGCCCCCGCGCCGCGGCTGTCCTTCCCGGTCGGGAACCGGCGGAACGGACGCAGCGGGGCGGGACCGACCCCGGCGGGGCATGTCGGAACGGCTTCGGAGGGAGTAGAGTAACCCGGGGCGGGGTCGCGGTCCACGTCGACCCCCCGGTTTGTTCTGCGGTTCGCCGGACCCGTCCTGTCCCGCTGTCCACCGAACGGCCATTTCACGGGCACCGCACCCTCATCTCCCGAGTCCCATGTCCAGAGCTTCCCTCCTCCGTGTCGTCACCTTCCGGGCAACGCATCGGTACGGCGTCTCCTCATGGAGCGAAGCGGAGAACACCGCCGCGTTCGGTGGCCTCATGGACATCCACGAACACACCTTCCGGGTGGAGGTCGTCGTGGAGGGGATCCCGCACCCCGTGACCGGGTTCGTCATCGATCTGCCGGCCATGGACCGCATCCTTCTCGAGGAGGTTCTCGGGCCCCTGGACGGTTCTCACCTGAACGACAGCGTCCCCGAGTTCCGGGAGGGTCTCCTGCAACCCACCACCGAAGCGCTGGCCCGGTGGATCGGGGACCGCATCCGGGCGCGGATTTCTCCCCCCATCCATCTCCGCCGCGTCCGCGTCTGGGAGAGCGATGACCTGGCCGGCGAAGTCAGGTTCGAACCGTGAGCGGCAAGGGAGAGCGCCCGATCCCGGTGCGCTCGGTGGCTCCCCCCCCCACTGCGGCTCCCGTCCCGGGGCCGTCCGGCGCGGAACGGACGGGACCCCGGCCCGGAACATCCGAACCCGCCCGGCTCCTCGAGATCGACGGGAAACGGTGGGAAGTTCGAGCCGCTGGAAGCACCCGCACCGGCCAGGCTCCGGACGCAGGGGCGCTCCTTCTCATGATCACCTTCACCGCCGCCGGAGGCGAAGATGCGGAGGCTGCCGGGGCGGGTGCCCGGGCGACTACCGGGTCGGATGCCGGGGCGGATGCCGGGTCGGACGGTGGTGCGGACGTGGGGGATGCGACGCCGGCTGCCACCCGCGAGGCGCTGGCGGTGGCTCGCTCCCTCGACGACCTCGACGACGAAGTCCTGGCCGAGCTGCTGGAGCGATCCAGGCTGCCTCCCCGACAGGGTGCCGGTCCTCCGGGACCCTGAACGCGCCCGGAGCGCGTCCCCAGGGGCGTGTCCCCCGGAGCGTGTCCTCAGGGGCGTGTCCGAGTGACACGGGGGTGTGTGTCGAAACGACACGATGCCGAGGCCCGGGCCGGTGGCGGGGGTATTCAAGTTGCTGTGCTGCAAGGACTTGCGGGAATGAATCGGAGTGGCACGATCGCTGCAATACAGAAGGGCAAGCTCCCTCGATGCTCTCGTTTGAGTCCGAGGATCCGAGTCACTCCGGACCGGTAAAGAAGGAAATCCAATGTATGCTCCTCGCAAGGACGCACTTCTTGTCTCGAACCCCGAGCGCAGCTGGAAGGACGTGCCGGGGATCGTGATTCGCGACTGGACCCCCGAGAGGCGGTCCGACGACGGCCCGCGCGTCCGGGCCTTCGTCTACGGCGAGTCCGTCCCGTCGCTCCCCACCCTCCCGTTCGGCCGATGGAAGTCGGTGGCCTGAATCCGGGCCCCCTTTCCTCCCCGCGGCACCCCACGAGCGTCGGACGGTCCTCCGGGACCGCCGACGCTCGTTGACGTTGGTGATCCGCCGCTGGCGAAAAACCCCGCCCGAAACGACATTGCCACGCTCCCCCTCCATCCCGCCCACCCCGCGTGTCTCCGGGGCTCAACAGGGTAACCGCGTCCGGTGTCTACTCCTGAAGAACAGCTGGTTTCGGACGCCGTCCTGGTCCGCCGTGCCATCGGCGGCGACCAGGAGGCCTTCTCCGAACTGGTTCGTCGCTACCAGCGCGCCGCCTACCTGGTGGCGCTTGGAGTGACGCGTCGGCACGAGGACGCGGAGGATGTCGCGCAGGAGGCGTTCGTTGTCGCACTGGAGCGACTGGAAGAGTGCCGGGACCCGGACCGCTTTGCGGGGTGGTTCACGACGATCGTGAAGAACCGGGCCCGCAACCTGCTCCGACGAGAGCACCTGAGGGAGGGAGAGCCCATTCCGTTCCAGGCGCCGAGTACGCTGCCCGGTCCCGACCGGGAGACGGAACGCGCGGATCTTCGTGGAAGGCTGAGTGACGCGATGGACAGGCTTTCGCCGCTGCAACGCGAGGTCGTGCTGCTTCACGATCTCGAAGGATGGAAACATCGTGAGATCGCAGAGCGCCTGGAGATGCCCTCCGGAACGGTCCGATCCCATCTACATTTTGCCCGCCGGCGGCTCCGTGAGCTGCTCCGAACCGTCGACACACCCGGGCCCGAGGCAAGGAAACCATGAGTGAGATCCAACCACGTGTTCCGCTGGAGTCGCTGGACCCCGCGACTCGGGAGCCCGAGTACTGGGCGAGGTTCCATGACGCGGTCCTCCGGGCGGCGTCCCCGGAACTCGCTCGGCGAAGGGCCATGCCGCTGACCATCAGCGGGGTCCTCCTTTCGTGGAGCCGGGCCCTGGTGCCGGGCGCCGCTGCCGCCGCGGCCATCGCCGGGATCCTCCTGGTCCCCCTCGCCGACGGCGACGACTCGTCGCTCCTCTTCGGTGTCGAGGACATTCTCCGGGAGGAGGCCGTACGCGCCGACCTCGCCCCGGCCTTCCTCGCCTCCGATGCCTCGCCGGAAGATGCCTTTCTCGTCTCCGTGGAGCGCCTCCCGTCGGGGCCACCGTCCGGGGGCCGACCTTGACTCCCGGATGGCGGGCACGCCTGGCAACGCTTGCGGTGCTCCTGCTCATCTTCGGGGTGGGCGTTCTCGCCGGCATCGCCGGCGACCGTTTCGCCCAGCGCCAGTCATCGGACCTGATGGCGGGGGAGCCCGAGGCGGGCAGCGAGGCCGCGGCCGGGGCGGACACCGCCTCCGAAGAGGCGTCGTCGTCACGGGACCGGTGGATCATCCACCGGGTCGATCTCTCCCCGGACCAGCGGATGGTGGTGGATTCCGTGCTGGGATTCTACCGCGCCCAGGTGCGCGGGCTGACCGACGATTACAATGACGCCTACTGGTCGGCGGTAGAGTCCACCCGCGACGAACTCCGCGAGATCCTGCGCGAGGAGCAGCGACTGAAGTACGACTCCCTCCTCGTTGAAAACGACCGTCGCCGGGGACGCGGGGGGAACGACTGAAGCGCTCGCCGGTAGCCCGCTGCCGCAGCTTCCCCTGACGAGCAGTCCGGGGCGCCCGATCTAACGCGGAAGCATCCCTGGGCATCCTCCCCATGAAAACCGGGGGACGTGCGCTTCCGGAGTCTCCCGGCGTCGTGCCGGCCGTTCCTCCTCCCATCCCGTTCAGGATCCGAGAGATCATGACCCGAATGCATGTCATCCAGCGCCCCTCACCCGGTTTCCGGTCCGGATCCGCGGGGGCCCGCTGATGCCGCCGGTCACCGAGAGCGTCATCCGCACGCGGGGCCTGAGCAAGGAATACGTCATGGGGGCCGAAACCGTTCGCGCCCTTCGCGGCGTCGACCTCGAGATCAGGGTCGGGGAATTCGTTGCCATCATGGGGCCGTCGGGGAGCGGGAAGTCGACGTTCATGAACATGGTAGGATGCCTGGACACGCCGTCTTCGGGAGAGTACTGGCTGAACGGTCAGGATGTGAGCAAGCTCTCCGAATCCCAGCTTGCCCGGATCCGGAACCGCGAAATCGGCTTCGTCTTCCAGACGTTCAACCTGCTCGCGCGGGCCTCCTCTCTCCACAACGTGGAACTTCCGCTGATCTACGCCGGGGTTTCGTCGTCGGAACGGCGCGCCAGGGCCGAGGCCAAGCTGAGACTGGTGGGGCTGGGAGACCGCATGGGCCACAAGCCTCCCGAACTCTCCGGTGGTCAGCGTCAGCGTGTCGCCGTGGCCCGGGCCCTGGTGAACGAACCGGCGATCCTCCTGGCCGACGAGCCCACGGGAAACCTGGACTCCCGCACGGGCGTGGAAGTCATGGACACCTTCATCAAGCTGAACGACGAGGGACAGACCATCGTGCTCGTCACCCATGAGCACGACATCGCCGAGTACGCCAAGCGGCAGGTTCACCTCCGCGACGGTCTCATCGAGCGTGATTTCATGAACGAGGTGCGGCGGGTGCCGGACTTCTCGCAGTTCAAGGACGACGACGAGGGGGCCTCCGCCGCCACCGTCCCGAGTGCTTCCCCCGCCGGACAGCCGGCCTGAATCCCAGGAGTAGAACATGAACGAGGCACGTCCGACCCGGCGCCCAAGCCGAACCCTGGCCGGGGGAGCGGCGATTCTGCTCACCGTCACCGCCCTCGCAGGCTGTGGAGAGGGACAGGCCGAGCCTGCACCCACGCTGTCGACCTCCGACGTGATCCGGAGAAATCTCCAGATCACCGCCGAGGCCACCGGAACGCTCGAGCCCATCCGGACCATCGAGGTCAAGTCCAAGGCATCGGGCGAGGTGCAGCAGGTCATGGTGGACACCGGGGACCGGGTGGAGCCCGGCACGCTGCTGGTGACCATCGATGCCCGCGACGTCCAGAACGACTACGACCAGTCCGAGGCCGATCACGAGGTGGCCCAGGAGCGACTGAACATTTCGGAGAACCAGCTCAGGCGCTCCGAGGAACTGCTGGCGGCCGGCGTCATCACCCGACAGGAGCACGAGGGAAGAAACCTGGAGTTCGCCAACGCCCGCGCGGCGCTGGTGCGCGCCCAGACCAACCTCGAGCTGGCGCGTCTCCGGCTCCAGGACGTCACGATCCGCTCGCCCCTCCACGGGACCGTGCTTTCCAAGACCGTCGAGGAAGGTGCCGTGATCCAGTCCGCGTCCGGAAGCGTATCCGGCGGAACCACGCTCCTCACCATTGCGAACCTCGACATCGTCCAGGTCCGGACGCTCATCGACCAGACGGACGTGGGTCGTCTCGAAGCGGGAATGACCGCTCATGTGCGCGTGGAGGCGCTTCCGGACCGGATGTTCGAGGGGAAGGTCGAGAAGATCGAGCCCCAGGCGGTGGTCCAGCAGAACGTCATCATGTTCCCGGTCGTCGTTCACCTCGACAATCCCGACGGCCTGCTCAAGCCCGGCATGAGCGCCGAGGTCACCGTCATCGTGGCCGAGCGCC
>REBP01000128.1 GCA_007692665.1 Gemmatimonadales bacterium
CCAGGACCTCCTGCGACCCCATGTCGAGCCACTCGATGCGGACGCCGGGGTTCGCCTCTTCGAAAGCCTGGCCGAAGTGGGCGAGGAGGTCGCGGCCATGGGGCGTGTAGACGACCAGCGTGTCGGCGTCGTCGACACAGGCGGTGAGCCCCCCTCCGGCCAGGACGAGGGTCGCGGGGAGGAGTACTCGGGTGCGGTAGCTTCGGAGGGCTCGGAGCACGGGTGCCGTCGGTGGAGGTGCCGGGGGGGCGATCCGGAACTGGTGGTCAGCCCCTGGAGAGGATGGCCCAACCTACCTGTCGAGGGGTGCCGACGACAGTCGGAGGCCACAGGTCGGGAAGCGTGCAGCACGGCGTCCTCACGGCAGGTCGGCTCCCTGCAGCGAGACCAGGTTGGCGAGGAGGCGAAAGGCGCCGGGGACACCCTCGGGCCACTGGCGGAAGAGGGCGAGCCCCGTGTAGACGTAGGCACCCTGGCCCACCCGGGCCACGACGAGGCTTCCCCGCGTGGGCGCCTCATCCGGGTCCGACATCTCGAGGAGCGGGGTGAATGCCGCATCCCAGGACTCGAGGAAGTAGAGGCCCCGCTCCTGTTCCCACCCGGTGAAGTCGTCGGCGTCAATGCGGTTCGGGACGGTCAGCAGCGGGTGATCGGGCTCGAGGAAGTGCACCTCGGCGGCAGGGTCCGTGACCCGGTGGTGGGGGCGACGCATGGATACCGGAAAGGGCGCAAAGCCGCCCTCCGGGTATTCGTACTTGTTGTACTGGGCGATGACGGTGCCCCCTCCCCGGGCGTAGTCGAGAATCCGGTCGTTCGACGCGATGAGGTCGGTGCGAGTCTCGTACGCCCGGGCCCCCAGGACGATGGCGTCGTAGCGGGAGAGGTCGCCGGACCTGAGCGCTCCGGCATCGAGGAGCTCCACGTTCACGGCCATGTCCCGAAGAGCCTGGAAGCCTCCGTCCCCCGGCCCCATGACATAGCCGACCCGGATCCCCTCGCGGACCTCTACCGGAATGCGCGAGACGCGGAGCACCGCGGGGGTCACGAGGGGCATCGGGTCGATGTGGGGGTAGTTCACGAGGGCGAAGGTACGGTCGTACGCGCGGCCCGCGGACTCGACCACGGCCCGGAACTCGGCCCGGACGGGGGCCGGCGCCCCTGCGGACCCTTCCGGGCGGATGTCGAACCCGAATACTGTTTCTGTATTGTCCGCGACCTGCAGATCCACGGTTGCCGGCTCCACCTCCCATCCCGAGGGAGCGTCGAGGCGGAGGACTCCCTCCCTGCGGGTCGCGGAGAGGTTCTCGACACGCACGGTGACGCTGCGCGGCACGTCCGTCCCCGACGCCGTTTCAGGCCAGGCCATGGAGGCCCGGTCGGTGGAGACGGAGAACGCCGGCACGACGAAGAGGGGCACCCGGAACTCTCCCAGGGCCTTGTCCACGCCCACGTGGCTGGCTTCGCGGCGGACGTCGACGTTCGTTCTCCCGATGCGAAGCGCCACGCGGCCGGTTACCAGGGGAAGATCCCCCGGCAGGGCCAGGGCCGGATCCTGTCCCGGCCACGTGTAGAGGGATGCCTCGCGCGGAGTTCGGAGAAAATAGGGAACCGAGGGCTCGAAGGACTCCGGGACACGGACGTCGAACACCGCCCTGGCCTGGGAGCCCGGGGACAGTGGCGCCCCGAAGCTCGCGAGGGGCACCCGGGGTATAGCGAACCAGTATTCGTCTTCTGGTTCTTCCCCTGGGCGGGTGTCGGGGGCGGCTTCCCATCCTTCGGGGACGTCCAGCCCCGCGCTCTCCCAGGCGATGTCCCCGTCTCCGCCGTTCCACACGGTGACCTCGACCCGCACGATCTCTCCGGGCGAGACGCGGGCGCGATCGGCACGGACGTCCACCACCACCCCCGCGGCCAGTTGGAGCGCCGTGGCAAGCGCCTCCTCCCGGAACGCCAGGGCTTCCTCGAGGTCGGCCCACGCGGCCTCCTGGGATGGGCTTCCCGCGCTCTCGCGGCTCCGGCGCGCTTCCGAGACCGACTCGCCGAGGGCGACCATGGCGCTCTCCAGCGCCGGCAGTGCGCGCCCTGGATTCTCCGGATGCAGGGCCTCCCGGGCTCGGGCGATCTCCTCCTGCCAGGCCCGGAGGCTTCGCGAGATCGCCATCCCGCCCCCGGCGGCCTCTGCCAGCCCGAGGAGATCGGTGGTGATGCCGGCGAAGAGCCCGGCTTCGGGGTCGTCGGTGCCGTACCCCCGGGACCGGGCGAGCTCCAGCCGGGACACCTGGGGCCCGGGAAGCTCCGGGACCCCCATGTCCTGTGACCGGTGGCGACTCCGGCTCGCCATGGCGACCTGGAAGTGCGACCGCCCCAGCAGCGGATCCAGCTCCCCCGTTTCCACCCGGAGTTCCGCATCCACCACATCGCCCCGGAGGTGGTGGTAGAGCTTCGTGGGCGCCCAGGGCCTCAGTCCCTCGGACAGCTGCCCGGAGAAGCGCGTCGAGTCCCCGGCAGCCTCGAAGGCCCGGTGCGCGAGGATGCCGGCAGCCCGGTGATGCCCATGTCCATCGCGGGCGGTGCCATGGAAGATCGAGACGACGACATGGGGTCGAAACGCCCGGATCACCCGCACCATGTCGTCCAGGATCTCCTCCTCGGGCCAGTGGCGAAGCGTTTCCTCGGCGGACTTCGAGAAGCCGAAGTCGAAGGCCCGGGAGAAGTACTGCGCGGCACCGTCGAGGGCCCGGGCCGCGAGGAGCTCACCGGTCCGGATGAGTCCGAGCCCTTCGCCCATTTCGGGGCCGATGAGGTTCTGCCCGCCCTCCCCACGGCTCAGCGAGAGGTACGCGGTCCGGACGCCCATGCCCCGGGCGAGGACCGAGAGGAGGGCGGTGTCCTCGTCGTCGGGATGGGCGGCCACCATGAGCACGCGGCGCTCGTCGTCCATCTGGCGGAGGAGGAGCGCGAGTTCGGTGGATCCCGCCGGCGGCCCGGACAGCTGGGCCGCTCCGGGGACCGGAACCACGAGCAGGAGGAGGACCAGCAGGGGAGCGAAAAGGACGCCACCGTTGCGGTCACCTGGCCGGGGGCCGGGGGATCGGTGCATGCGAGGGTCTCGTTGGAAGGAAGCCTGCAGGGCATCCGGACCAGGGCCGGAGAACCGGGCGGAGGTGGACGATGCGGATCCGACAGGGACGTCTACCAACCGGGCCGGGCGGCGTTCCTCCCCGCGACCTCTCAGGGCTCGTCCTCGTGGCGGAACGCCACGCCGCGGTAGAGCGCCAGGAGCCGACCCTCGCTGTCCCGGAAGAGGTGGATCACCATGGCGGTGCGACCATCCTCGAGGTGCGCCTCCAGCTGTCCCCCTTCCCCCACTCGGATCGGGAGGGGCTCGGGGAGCCCCGGGTCCGCTGCCAGCCGACCTTCGTGCACCACCAGGCGGAAGACCTCGCTGCCGTTTCGGAAGAGGCCTGCGTGGGCGGGAAGCGGCTCGACCAGCCGCTCGAGCGGCAGGGGCGGTGCCTCGCCGCGCTGCAGCTCGCGAAGCTCCGGCGGTGGCTCCGGTCGAACCGCCCGGGCCTCCGCCTCCACCATGGCGCGCGAGCGGGGCAGGGTACTCCCGCCCCCGTTGGTCATGAGAAGCACGGCCACGCCATCCGCCGGAAAGAGTCGAAGGAGGACAGAGTGCCCGGGGCTCTCGCCCGCTGCGCTCCAGCTTCCGTCCGCTTCGATGCGGAACCCCAGGGCGTGGGCCACGCCCCCGTCGGGATCGGCGGGGTCCCGGACCCGGGGGCGGGCGAGTTCCACCAGGTGGGTCGGCTCGGCGAGCCAGTGCGCCACGATCCTCCCGATGTCCTCGGCCGTGGACCAGATCCGCTCCTGGGGCTGGAGCACGGCAGGGTCGGGGAAGGGGGCCGGTACGTAGGGAGCCTCCGGGGAACGCGAGCCCTGGAAGCCGGAAAGGGATCCGGCGGGAGAAGCCCCCGGAGGCGCAAAGACGGTGCGGTGGAGCCCCAGGGGCTCTCCGAAGACCCTCGACACCACGCCCTCGAGGGGGATTCCTGCGGCCGTCTCGACGACGTGCCCGGCCAGGAGCCAGTGATGCCGGCTGGGGGAGCGGATGGCACCCGGCGCCGCCAGGATCACGCGGTCCGTGAGGAGGCCGAGCTCCTGCTCCGGCGGGATCCGCTGCACCGGCTCCCCCACGCGCCGGGTCTGGAGCGGGGCATCATCAAGCCCCCCGGTCTCGACCAGCAGCTGCTCGAGGGAAATGCGCCCCATTTCCCGGGGCAGGCCCGGCACCCCCTGCCCGATGGGTGCGTCCAGGGCAAGCACGCCTTCCTCGTGCAGCGCCAGCGCAGCGGAGGCCAGCAGGACATTGCCCCAGCCCCCGAGGTGGAACAGGTAGCCCGGCGACATGGGGGCCGTCCGCTCCAGGTCGAGGTAGCCCACCGCTTCGATGGACCGGATGCCCTCCGTGTCCACCACGGCGAAGACGGCCCCAGTGGCCGCGGTGGACGCCAGGTCCCGGCGCACCGCCGCCTCGAAGACGGTGTCGGCGGAGGCGGGGCCCACCGCCTCCACTGGCGCCGCTCCCCTCGGCTCGACCCCCGGCGCCCCGGGCAGGACCCCGGATATTTCGCCGGGTGCGGCGAGAGCCGCGCAGGCGCAGGAAGCAGCAACAACGAATCGGAATCCAGTCATGGTCCCTGCTACCTCCCGACCCTTCAGGGGGTCCTGCGGCGCGCCACCCTCCCCCGCCCCGCTTGACCCGGATCGGGCACCGTTCTACCCTTGGGCATGCGATTCGAGCTTCCCGCCCCTGGCCGGCACCCCCATCATTCCGTGCATCATGCGTCCCCGGCGGGGCGTGTGGCGACGGAGGTGCGCGCCTGAGTCGGGCGCTCGAAGCCCCCCGATCGACCACCGCGGCCCGTCCTTCCCGACGGGCCGCGGTTTTTTTGTGGCCTCACCCGAACTGAACCGGACCTCCCTCCATGCTTCGCATCGCCATTCCCAACAAGGGTCGCCTCTCCGAGAGCGCCCTCGAGCTCTTCGAGACCGCCGGCCTCCGGCCCGAGTTCAGGGCCGACCGCGCGCTGATGGCCCAGCTGGGCGACCGCTTCCAGGCCATCTTCGTGCGGGCCCAGGACATCCCGGAGTTCGTGGCCGACGGCGCCGCCGAGCTGGGGATTACCGGGAGCGACCTGGTGGCCGAGTCGAACCGGGAGGAGGTGGCGGAGCTGCTGGACCTGGGCTTCGGCAAGTGCCGGCTCGTCGTGGCGGTGAAGGAGGATGCGTCCGCGTCCACCCCGGCCGACCTCCCCTCGGGGACCCGGGTGGCCACCTCCTTCCCGGGGCTCGCCCGGCGCCACTTCGAGAGCCTCGGCATCTCGATCCAGGTGGTGCCGGTGTCGGGGGCGGCGGAGATCGCCCCCCACCTGGGCGTGGCCGACGTCATCGTCGACCTGACCTCCACCGGATCCACCCTCCGCGTGAACGGGCTTCGGGAGATCGGCACGATCCTGACCTCGTCGGCCCGGCTCATCGGGAACGCCGGGGCCATGGAGGGGTCCGCCCGTGACGTGGCGGAGCTCACCACCGCCCTCGAGTCGGTGCTGCGCGCCCGGAAGAAGCGCTACCTGATGGCCAACGTGCTCCGCGACACGCTGGACGAGGTCCGCCAGGTCCTCCCCGGGATCTCCGGCCCGACCATCGTGGACGTGCTGGACCAGGGGCGCTGGGTGGCGGCCCACGCCGTGGTGGACGCGGACCAGGTCTACCAGACCATCGCGCGCCTCAAGGAACTCGGGGCCGAGGGCATCCTCGTGACCCGCATCGAACGCCTCATGCCATGAAGATCGCCCCATGAAGATCGCCCCATGAAGATCGCCATCGACAAGCGGGTCTCCGACCTGAACGACCGGGACCGCGCCGTGCTGCTGGACCGCCGCCCCACCGACGAAGCCCGGCTCCAGCGCGCCGTGCGGGACCTCCTGGACGAGGTGCGGGCAAACGGGGATGCGGCCCTCTTCCGCATGGCCCGGGACTTCGACGGCGTGACCCTGGACGCCCTGGAGGTGCCCCGAGCCCGCTGGGACGAGGCGCTCGCCGGACTCGACCCCGCCGTACGCGGGGCGCTGGAGCGCGCGGCCCGGAACATCGAGGCCTTCCACACGGCCCAGATCCCGCCCGAGATCGTCTTCGAACCTGAAGTCGGAATTCGACTTGGGCGCCGCTCGACACCGCTTCCCGCCGTGGGGGTGTACGCCCCGGGCGGGCGCGCGGCCTACCCGTCGTCGGTGCTCATGGGCGTGGTCCCCGCCAGGGCCGCCGGCGTCCCCGAGATCGTCGTCTGCTCCCCGCCGGGGCCGTCGGGCGAGCCCCCCGCCGAGGTCCTCGCCGCCTGCGCCCTGGGCGGGGCCACCCGCCTGTTTGTGCTGGGCGGAGCCGGCGCCGTGGCCGCCATGGCGTACGGGACCGAGTCGGTGCCGCAGGTGGAGGCCATCGTGGGGCCGGGGAACCAGTGGGTCACCGAGGCCAAGCGCCAGGTGGCGGGCGAGCTCCGGATCGACTCCCCGGCCGGCCCTTCCGAGGTCCTCGTCGTCGCGGGCCCGGGTGCCGATGCCGAACGGGTGGCGGCCGAACTCATGGCCCAGGCCGAGCACGATCCCGAGGCGGCGGTGGCCGTGGTGACCTGGGATGCGGAGCTCCTGGACCGCGTTCGCGTCGCACTCTCCCGGCAGCTGGCCGCCGCGCCCCGTCGAGAGATCGCCGAGGCCGCGCTGGCCGACCGCGGCGGCCTCCTCCTCGCGGATTCCCGCGCCGAGGCACTGGCCTTCTCCGAGGCCTACGCCGCCGAACACCTGGCCATCTACACCGACGACCCCCGCGGGGACCTGGACACCCAGACCACGGCGGGCACGGTCTTCGTGGGCGAGGCGAGCACGGTGGCCTTCGGCGACTACGCCACCGGCGCCAACCACGTCCTTCCCACCTCGGGCCGGTCCCGGGCCTTTTCCGGGCTCTCCGTGCTCGAGTTCCTCCGCTTCTACACCTGGCAGGAGCTGACCCCGGAGGGTGCGGCCTCGCTCTCGGAAGACGTGGGTCTCCTGGCCGATGCCGAGGGTCTTCCCGCCCACGCCGCAGCCGCCCGCATGCGAGGCACGTCATGAGCCCCTTTCCCCGCCCCGTCTACGCACCCCTCGAGCCGTACGCGCCGGACCGGCGGCCGGTGGAGGTGGACCTCTCGGACAACACCAATCGGTGGGGCGCCCACCCGGGGGCCATGGAGGCCGTCCGGTCGGCGGACCCGGAGGAGCTCCTCCGCTACCCCCCGGTGTACGCCGACCGACTCCGCGCCGCCGTGGCCCGCCGCCACGATGTGCCCGTGGAGGCCGTCGCCACCGGGTGCGGATCCGACGACCTGCTGGACTCCGCCTTCCGCGCCGCGGGCGAGGCCGGCGAGGGCGTGGCCTACATGCCCCCCACCTTCTCCATGGTGGAGATCTTCGCGCGCATGAACGCCCTCGAGGCGAGGCCGGTATTCGGCGAGGCTTCGGACGATCCGGCGAGCCTGGGCTCGCTTCCCGACCCCGAGGCCATGGTGGATGCCGCGGCGGGCCCTGCGGGGGGTGGGCTCGTCTACATCTGCCGGCCCAACAACCCCACCGGCGAGCTTCAGCCCCGGGGCTGGGTGGAGGCGGTCATCGAGGAGGCCGAGGGCCGGGGCGAGCGTTCGCCCATCGTGCTCCTGGACGAGGCCTACGCCGACTACGCCCCGGACAACTTCCTCCGGGAGGCGGCCGGGTCGCGCCGGGTCCTCGTGGTCCGGACCCTGTCCAAGCTCTACGGGCTGGCCGGCCTCCGCGTGGGGTTCGCCGTGGGCGCGCCCGAGGTCATTCGGGAGGTGGAGAAGTCGCGGGGCCCCTACAAGGTGAACCGCCTCGCCGAGGCCGCCGCGGTGGCCGCGCTGGACGATGCCGAGGGGTGGGTGCCGGAGATCCGGTCCGCCACGCTGGAGGGGCGGGCCCGCCTCGCCTTCGAGCTGGCCTCCCGGGGGTACACGCCCATCGGATCGAGTGCGAATTTCATTCTCGTTCCGGTGGACGACGCCGCCTTCGTCACCGCCGCCCTCCGGCAGGACGGCGTGGCGGTTCGCCCCTTCCTCGAGACCCCGGGGATCGGGGACGCGATCCGCATCAGCATCGGCCCCCCCGAGGAACTCGACCGCCTTCTCAAGTCGCTGGACGGACTCTACGGCTACGCATGACCACGCGAACCCCTCCTCACGTCACCCTCTTCGACTACGGCGCCGGCAACCTCCACTCCCTGGCCAAGGGACTCGAGGCCGGCGGCGCCCGGGTCACCATCACCCCCGACTGGACGGAGGCGCTCTCGCGGGATGCGTTGATCCTTCCGGGAGTCGGGTCCTTCGGTGCGGCGGTCCGGGCCCTGGAAGGCCACGCCGACACCGTGCGCGAGGCCCTCGAGGCGGGGCTTCCCTGCCTGGGGATCTGCCTGGGGATGCAGCTCCTCTTCGACGGGAGCGAGGAGGGCGAAGGCCGGGGCATCGGCCTCCTGCCCGGCCAGGTCCGGCGCATCCGGGCCCGGGTCGTCCCCCAGATGGGGTGGAACGACGTGGACACGACCCCGGACCCGCTCTTCGAGGGGCTCCATGCGTCCGGCTCCGGATCGGGCGTCCCCGGCGGTGAGCCCGCTGACGCGCCGCACGTCTCCGCGGAGACGTCTCGCGGGATGACCGGCGACGAATCCGGCAGCGGTCCGGACGTTACCGCGGTAACGTCTCCCGGCATGACCGGCGGCGAACACGGTGACGCTCCGCACGTTTCCGCGGTAACGTCCTCCGGCATGACGGCCTACTACGCGAACTCCTTCATCTGCGAGGCGACCGACCCCGAGTCGGTCATCGCGTGGTCGGACTACGGCGAGGAGCGGTTTGCCGCCGCCGTCCGGCGGGGCCGGAGCTGGGGTGTCCAGTTCCACCCGGAGAAGAGCTCGGCGGCGGGGCTCCGGCTGCTCCGGAACTTCCTGTCGGAGGTGACCCGGTGAGCGCACCGTCCCGGTCTGCCGCGATCCCGTTCACCGCGATCCCCGCCGTGGACCTGAAGGGCGGCCGCTGCGTCCAGCTCGTGGGCGGGCGCCCGGAAGACGAGCGCGTTTCCCTTCCCGACCCCGTATCGGTAGCCCGGGGGTGGCGGGAGCAGGGCTTCGCGGTCCTGCACGTGGTGGACCTGGACGCGGCGCTGGGCACGAAGGGGGGAAGCGGAGACAACCTGGACCTGGTCGCCCGCATCGCCCGGGAAGTCCCCGGCGAACTCCAGGTCGGGGGCGGCGTGCGCGACGAGGCCCGGGCCGAGGCCCTCATCGAGGTCGGCGTGGACCGGGTCATCGTGGGGACCCGGGCCGTGGAGGACCCGGACTGGCTCGCCGCGCTCGCCGAGCGCCACCCGGGGAGGGTCGCCGTTGCGGCCGACATCCGCGACGGGGTGGTGCTCCGTCGGGGGTGGACGGAAGCCAGCCAGCTTCGCATCCAGGACTTCCTCCAGACCCTCGCCTCCCTCCCCCTGGCCGGCGTGCTCTGCACCGACGTGGGCCGGGAGGGGCGCCTCGAGGGGATCGACCGGGGGGGCGTGTCGGAAGTGCTTGCCGCGTCCGCCCACCCGGTGTGGATCTCAGGGGGTGTCACGACGGTGGCGGAGCTGGCGTTCCTGGCGGAGCAGGGTGCGGCCGGGGCCGTGCTGGGGATGGCGCTGTACACGGGGGCGCTGGATGCGGCGGAGGTGGCGAGGGATTTCGGTAACCCGGGCTGAGGGCGGGGCAAGGGCGCCGGAAATGGTCATATCTCGTCACCGGCATCCTGAAGAAGGCGCCCACCCTCAAGCCCTGCCAGAAGGTCAAGCACGCCGACCGCTTCCCAGGTCCGGTTGCGCCTGGATCAGGTCAATCAGGGCCCCGGCACGGTGGCCGGGCACCTGCGCTCCTGGGTGCGTGGGTGGGGGACGGGATACGGAACTCGCCCCAGGGCCACAATAAGGTTTACCGTGTATCCCTTGCCACCTCAGGCCCTCGACTCCCTGTCGCTGCGGCCCGCGGTGACCACGAGCACCCCCAGGCCGAGTCCGAGGAATCCCACGGCCATCCACTGCCAGAAGGCGAAGCTCATCCAGAACGGGATCCCCATCTCACGCCACCCCGGATGCACCCACCCCGGCGTGTCCTGCCGCAGGTAGAGGACGAGCTGGGTCAGACCCACCCCGAAGAGGGGGAGGAGAACCGCGAGGGCCGGGGCGAAAAAGGCCGGGGCCCGACGGATTCGCCGGAAGAAGAGGCCCAGCACACCCCCGTAGAACCCCAGGAAGGTGGCCAGCGCCACCGCCTCGTGTCCCTTGCGGCCGAGTGCGTCGAGATCGAGAACGAAGAGGCCCTCGAGGGCCAGGAGCGCGGCGCCCGCCAGACCGACGCGGAGCGCGGTGACGGGAATCAGCCCGCGGCTCTCACCTCCCTCCGGACCGGCCCCCGGACCGGCCAGATGCCGGGTCACGGGCCAGAGGAAGCCCACGGCCAGCAGGAGGGAGCCGGCCAGCCACCTCGCGCCTTCCGGGTTCCGGGTGGTGGAGGCGAGGTGGGAGACCACCGTGTAGACCCAGTCGTATCCCCCGGGGAAGCGGGAGGCCGCCACCCCCACGCCCACCACGATGCTCAGGGCCGCGGCAACATAGAGATCAAGAAGGATCGCTCCTCGGGATCTTGCCTCCATGGGGAGCCTGCCTGGGACGTCGGGGAGGGGAGTGCGCCCCGGACGACCAGCGACTCGACGACCAGCGACTCGGGGGGAACCTGCAGGGTTCTACACGGAGCCCCCGAAACGCGATCCCGGCATGGGTGTCCTTCCTCCGACTGCGAAAGGGGGGAGCGCCAGACGGCGCCCCCCCGATCGGTTCTCTTCAGGGCGGGGACTGACCCGGATACGTGATCCAGCCGAACGGGCCGGGGTTCTCGAAGCGCAGGTTGCTCATCGAGCTGAGCACGTAGGTGTTCCCGCTGCCGCCCCACAGGATGCCGACCAGCGAGACGTCATTCGATTCGCCGTAGCGCGAGAAGACCGGCGAACCGCTGTCGCCGCCCGCGGGCGTGGCCTGGACACGGTCCTGGCAGAGGAGGGAGATCTGGCCTCCTCCGGCCACGTTGGTGTTGATGCACGTCTGGATGACCGGACCGGCCAGCCACCCCGTGGTGCGGCCGGTCTTGTGGAGGGTCTGTCCGAGCGTGGGGAACGGCGTCTCCGAGATGATCGTCCAGGCGGGATTGACGGGGTCGATGTCGAGCGGGCCGGCGGTGTGCTGGCTCACGGCGGTTGTGCGATGGATCAGGCCGAAACCCTGGTCCGCGACGCCGACGGAGAACTGGGCGCCCGCCGCGTCGCTGTAGCGGCAATTGCGGCCCTCCGGGCACGGAGCCCCCTGGAAGAACGGCGGGTCGTGAGCCTCCACGGCGATGGTCTCGAGGGGGAACGCCAGCTGCTTCTGGTTCCACTCCGTTCCCAGGACCACGCCCTGCTGTGTGGTGCAGTGCGAGTTGGTCACGAACCCCTGGATGTTGGGCCGATTCGGCGCGCGCACGTTGAACCCGAGCGTGCAGATCGAGGCCTGCGAAGGCGGGACGAAGCGCCAGATCTGGAGGCCTCCCCCCATCGGACGAACCCGGTCGCGCAGCGTGAGCTGCATGGGCTCGATCGGCTCGGCGTCGCTGATGATCACCGCCTCCAGCGGCACGCCGGCCCGCTGAAGCTCCGACTCCACGGCCGCGCGGGCCGAGGGGTTCGACACGCCGATGCGGACACGGTTGGCCCGCTCGTCGGCGTCGGTGAAGACCACGCCGTTGATGTCGAGCACCGGCCTGGCGTTGCGGTGCATCGCGTCGAGTTCGATGAAGCTGTACTGCGCCGCCTGGACGCGAACCGGCTGCGCCCGCGGATCAATGGCGAGACGCTCGAGGGGGGCCTCGAGCGAAAGCATGGAAATTTCCGGGGCGTCGCCGGCAAGGACCATGACCAGGGTTCCGCGCTCATCGTAGTAGACCCCACCGAACCCGGGGACGTCGCGCGCAATGCGCACGAACTCGGCGTCGAGTCCACCGTCGAACCTCTGTGGGTCCGGTGCCAGACCCCCGAAGAGACTCGGCTGGGCGTCCTCCGCGCTCGTTGACTCGGTGGGGGGAGTGATGTCGACACATGCCGAAGCAAGAAAGACGGTGAGGCTCAGCGACCAGAGTCTCGCGGTTCTCCGATTTCGCATCAGGCGTTCTCCAGGGAGTGGATTGCGGGGGCACCCTCGGACGGAATGGCGGCAGGGTGACGGGGAGGTTCAGCTCCGGGTCCCGAGCTGTGGGGCGCGTGAGGTGCACAGGTGGCGGCAGCCAGACCAGGGTGGCCCGGACCCGGCGGCGAAACGCGAAGATTTCACCGTAAAGTGTCCGACTATCTGCTACGGTGCGTCTCAATGTCGTCGGTGTCAAGGAATTTATTCACGGATACTCCGTCGTCGCGCCGTCAGCGTGTCCGGGGCCTGCGAGCGGGAACTCCAGGACCTTGTCCGGGTCCAGTTCGAGGAACGGGCGGGGGCGGTGTTTCCCTGGCCCCGACCCTGGCCCCGACCCTGGCCTCCGACCGGGCGCCTGCCTGCCCTCCGAACTGGACGGTCCCCTTGACCCACGTCATCGTAGTCGGAGCCGGATTTGCCGGACTGTCGGCAGCCTGTTTCCTGGCGCGTGGAGGCGCCCGGGTCACCCTCGTGGAGCGCCATGAACAGCCCGGGGGGCGGGCGCGTGTCTGGACCGAGGGGGACTTCCGCTTCGACATGGGGCCCAGCTGGTACTGGATGCCCGATCTGTTCGAGCGCTTCTTCGGGAGCTTCGGCCGCGGGGTGCCCGAGTTCTACGACCTCCAGCGGCTGGATCCGAGTTACCGGATCGTGTGGCCCGACCGGCCCGAGGGGACCGGCGACGACCGCCGTCACTGGGACATTCCCGCCGGTATCCCGGCGCTCCGTTCCCTCTTCGAGTCGGTGGAGCCCGGCGCCGGGGCGGCGCTGGACCGGTTTCTGGCCGAAGCCCGGTACATCTACGAGTCGGCCAACGCCGATTACCTCCTCCGCCCCAGTCTCTCGGTGCGGGAATTCGTGGACCCCCGCCTCCTGGGGGAGCTGGCACGGATGCGCATGCTCCGCTCCATGTCGGCCTATGCCCGGAGCTTCGTGTCCGACGAGCGCCTGGCGCGGCTGCTGGAGTGGCCGGTCCTCTTCCTGGGGGCCTCGGCCCGGAAGACCTCGGCCATGTATTCCCTGATGAGCTACGCCGACATGGCGCTGGGGACCTGGTACCCGGCGGGCGGGATGCACCGCATCGTCCAGGCAATGATGGAGGTGGCCCGGAGCCTCGGGGTGGAGTTCCGGTTCGGGGCCCGGGTGGAGCGGATCCAGGTGGAGTCCGCCGGCCCCGACGGGGCGAGGGCCGCAGGGGTGGTGCTGGAGGGTGGCGAGGCGCTATCCGCCGATGCGGTGCTGGC